>CAZCGG010000408.1:0-2512 GCA_964498135.1 uncultured Candidatus Moduliflexus sp. | reverse complement strand
GACCTCTTGCAAAAGTCCATTCCGTTCGCCCTGAGCCTGTCGAAGGGCGGATGAAGACTTCCTATACACGCCCTTCGACAGGCTCAGGGCGAACGTCCGAGTGCAATGCGCACAAAACGGACGGAAAAAGCTTCCTATACACGCCCTTCGACAGGCTCAGGGCGAACGGGATGACTGGTCAAAAACGACTTCTGCAAGAGGTCTAATTTAGGGTTGGGGGGAAGTCCGGTTCTTACAGAACCTATCGTTCCTTTTTCATCTTTTGCAGGCCGGTCAGCGCGTCCGAAAGCTGAAAGCTCAGCACGTTCTGAATCTTGCCGATATTCAGCGAGCAATCCGCGCCGCGCGGCGCAAGCGCGGGCAATTCGTCCATGTTGACGGCGCGCAGCAGCTTCGCGTCATAGCCGAACACTTGACAGAATTTTTGGCCGAATTCATACCGGTTCAGCCGCTCGTTCCCGCCAAGATGAAAGATCGCCTGCTTCCCGCCTTTTTCGGTCAATTCGAGCAAGGCGCGGCAGGCGTCTTTGACGAAAAGCGGCGTCCGATATTGATCCGCGAACAGCGTCACCTCCTGCCCATTTTTCAAGCCGTTGCGCAGCCAATCCGTAAAGCAGCCGTGCGAGCCGTTCCCTTCGCCATACATCAGCGCGACGCGCGCAATCAGATACGTTGACATGACTTCCTGCACGGCCTTTTCGCCCGCCAACTTGGTTTCGCCGTAATAATTGACCGGATTGGTCGGCGCGTGTTCGGTGTAGTTCCCCTGTTTGCCGTCAAAGACGAGATCGGTTGAAATATAGACCAACTTCGCGCCGATTTCCTCCGCGCATTCCGCTAAATAGCGCGTTCCGGCGACATTGACGGCATGCGCCATTGGCCGCCGTTTTTCGCAATCGTCGGGATTGGTCAAGGCGGCGGTATGAATAATGACTTCAGGCTGCGCTTTTTCAAGGACATCACGAATCTGGTCAGGGTCTTGAATGTCCAGATGATAGGCATCCTGCGTTCCGGGAATCGTGAGCGGGCGCTGGCAATACGTAAACGACACGTCATACCGCTTCGCCGCCAATTTTGCGAGATTCCAGCCGAGAAAGCCGCTGCCGCCGATAATGAGGAGTTGAGAATACGAGGGCATACGCAAAAAAAGCCGAGCGTTTCTTCGTCAAAAAGAAACGTCGGCTTTATAAAAAAAATGGATGAAAGAAGGGGAGGTTTGTTGTTTGTATTCGTGAGATGCTCTCACCTGGTTCCCTCGGTCCTTCCTCATCCAAGTCGTTCTATCGTTTGTTGTATCTAATATGCAATATGTCAGAATATTTGTCAACAAAAATTTACAAGACCATGCAGAATATTTGCGGAAGTTTTGATAACTTCTTATTTTATTGAGAGATACCTGTATAAATTTTTTCATGATTGTTTTGATTTTTTGCAAAAATCATTTTGTGCAATTCAACTTTCTAAACAGAGTTGCATAATTTTTCGACAGGACTTACGCAGACCCCGCCCAACCCTCCCCTCAATCAGGGGAAGGGAACGATTTTTCTGTTGTCTCCCTCCCCTGATTTGAGGGGAGGGCAGGGGTGGGGTGCGTAAGTCCTGTTCGATAACGATGATCAACAAAGATGAAAAAAGCGAGAAGCCTGTCAAGAATTTCCTTGCCTGAAATGTCGCGTGAAAATAATTGTTTTCAAATGATGAAATCAAACAACGACAACATGCCTGAATTTATCTCATTTGCGCACGGCAGCGGCGGACGCCTGACGCATGACTTGATTAAGCAGGTCTTTGCGCGGCGCTTCGCCAATCCGTATTTATCGCCGTTGGCGGATGCGGCGATTGCGCCGTTTTCCGGCGAATCGCTTGCGTTCACGACCGACGGCTTCGTGATTCATCCGTTGGAATTTCCCGGCGGCGACATCGGCAAGCTCGCGGTCTGCGGCACGGTGAACGATTTGGCCGTCATGGGCGCGAAGCCGCTCTATCTGTCATGCGCCATGATTATCGAAGAGCAGCTTGAATTCGCCCTGCTGGAGCGCATCGCCGCGTCTATTGCGCAGACGGCGGAGGCCGCGCAGGTGCTGGTCGTGACCGGCGACACGAAAGTCGTGGAACGCGGCAAAGGCGACGGCCTGTTCATCACGATGTCCGGCGTCGGCGCGCGCGAATACGCCTTGCCGCAGCCGATAGCCGTCGGCGATAACATTCTTGTCAACGGCGCGCTCGGCGACCATGCGCTGGCAGTGTTGGCGGCTCGCCGCGAATTTGGCTTCGACATTCCCGTCGCAAGCGATTGCGCCCCGCTCTCCGGCCTGATTGCGAGCGTCTTGGCGGCGCACCGCTCCGTCAAATTCATGCGCGACCCGACGCGCGGCGGGCTGGCGATGGTGTTGAACGAGATCGCCGAAGGGCAGCCGTTCGGGATTGCGCTTGATGAAGCCGCGATTCCGGTCAACGACAGCGTTCGGGCGGCCTGCGCGCTGTTGGGCTTCGATCCGCTCTATTTGGCGAA
>CAZCGG010000407.1:0-2519 GCA_964498135.1 uncultured Candidatus Moduliflexus sp. | reverse complement strand
AAAACAGGAGTGTCAAATCTTGATTTGACGGCGAAATCAAGATTTCGCACTCCTGATTTACATGGGAGAGTTAAAACCGGTTGCCAATCGTGAGATAAAAGAGGTTTCGGCCGCCGTCGCCAACGCCGTAATCGGCGGTCACGCGGCCTAAAAGCGTATCTACGCCCGCCCCCAGACTTCCGCCGTAACGCAGGTCGGCATCCTCTTTCAATTCGTCATACGATTTCCACGCATTGCCGACGTTGCCAAGCAGCGTCAAAAACAGGCCGCCGCCTATCGGAGAAGGCAATTTGAACAATTCATAGCGATATTCGAACGCCGCAATGCCAAGCTGCGTGCCGCGAATCTCTTCGATTTTATATCCCGCAAACGAATCCCGCCCGCCGAGCGTGAAATGCTCATATTCCGGCATGTCCGTTTTCAGGTCGCTGCCCGCTTCGAGGCGGAAGCCGAGCGTTTGCTTTTTGGAAAGCGCAAAATATCGCCGCCAGTTCAACGACAGGCGTTGAAAATCTTTCTCGCCGCCCAATTTCTCGCTTGCCCATTTGTAATGGATTTCGGTCATGCTGCCGGAGTGCGGAAAGGGGAAATCGTCTTGCGTGTCAATGCTGGTGTTCACGCTGACGCTGGTGATGAGGTCGTCATGTTCGAGAATCGCCTCGTTTTCTTTTTCAACGGGCGTGTTCGCTTTCAACTTGCTGTTCACCGTTTCTAAATTATATCCCACCGAAAACAGGCCGACGCGGGCATGCATGCCGCCGAGGCTGACGGTAAAGCCGTCTCGGTCAATATCATATCGCCCGACGGAATCTTTCTTTTCGTACAAGACTTGATAATCGCTGGTCGTGTAGATTTCCGGCAGCAGGAAAAGGCCGGGCAGAAGCGGCTGGAAATATTGCGTCTGCAATTTCCTGACGTTGACAAACTGCAAATCGGTTGACCAAATGGATTCTTTGCCCGTCAATCCGTTGATGGTCATGTTGGCTAAAAAGGCCATTTTGTCCGGTTCATCGTCCGCAAAGCGCGAATCATACGACATGCCGAAGCGCAGCAGATTCGGGTTGCTGGTTTTTTCCTCCAGCCGCAGATTCAAAAATTTCCCCTCTTTTTCGCCGGGCGAAAGATAGAATTTCACGGATTCATAGCGGCCGGTGTTGAAAATCGTTGACACGGTATCGGCCATGAATTTCGGGTCGAGCATCGCCCCCCGATGTTTTTCGAGAAATTTTTTCAGCGCGGAATCGGCGTATTTCCCCGACGCTCCTTCAAGATTGACCTGTTCGATATAAATATTTTGCGACGCTTTCAGCGCGCTTGCCGGAATGGAACGCCCAAGCGCGCGCGTTTGCCGGATTTTTTCGGCCAGAGCTTTGAACTCGTCATATTTGGCGCGGGCGGCCTGCTCGCCTAAATCGGCAATCTGCGCGCCGCTGTTGAAATCGGAGGAGGTGTATTTCTGCAAATCAGGCCGGATCAGCACATCGGCCAATTTATACTGCGTTTGCGTCTTTTTCAGCATTTGGATGCCGACCATCTGGGTTAAAATGGAAATGGGATTGTTCAGCCCTTTTTTCTCCGCTAAGCCGCTCGACACGTCCACGACGATGAGCAAGTCTGCCCCCATAGACTTGACGACATCGGCAGGCACGTTATTCACAATCCCGCCATCCACTAAAAGATGCTCGCCGCTTTCAACAGGCGTGAACACGCCGGGAACGGACATGCTGGCGCGCATCGCCTCGGCTAACGAGCCGCGATTCAGCACCACTTCGTCGCCCGTGACAATATCGGCAGCGACTGCGCGGAACGGAATCGGCAGGCGGTCGAACTCCTGAATATCGGAAACCGGCAGCGTCAGAAACGAGAAGAGCGTGGAAATTTTCTGGCCTTTCGTCAAGCCCGTCGGGATGGAAAAACCGTGTTTGGTAAATCCTAAGCCGAATAAATATTTCGCGCTCATGCGTTTATTCACAAATGACCATGTGCGGCGCGGCGGCGTGTCGGAAAACACTTCATCCCAATTGATTTCTTTTGTAATGGTTTCGAGATCCTGAATCGAATAGCCCGCCGCATACAGCGCGCCGACGAGGCTGCCCATGCTGGTTCCGGCGATGTAATCAATCGGGATGCCGACTTCTTCGATGACGCGGATCACGCCGATATGCGCGAATCCCCGCGCGCCGCCGCCGCCAAGCACTAAGCCGACTTTCGGATAACTGCCCGCTTGAACATTTTCCGGGAATTCTTGGCCGATTCCAGAGGCAGGATTGATGAGCAACGCCGCGCTCAGAAGGCTGAATATCACATAAATTTTTGATAGCATACAGTCGTTGACCTTTTTAACGGCAAAGATGATAAAGAATAATCTGTTTTCGGCGTGTAACATCATGGATTCATTCTTGAAATGTCAATGAAAAAATATGTTTTCTCAAAGGCAAGTCATTCTCAATACATTTTCTTGATTTCGCGCCAAGACGCAAAGACGCCAAGAATGTTTGAACAACAGCCTTTGCGTCTTG
>CAZCGG010000406.1:0-2528 GCA_964498135.1 uncultured Candidatus Moduliflexus sp. | reverse complement strand
AAGCCGGGCGTGAAAAACGAGCCGTCTTTGTAGCCGTTGATCTTCTCGAAAATCAGGCCAAGCACCGAAGCGTTGATCAGCGATTTGTTGTCTTCCTGAATCCCCTCGCCGCCGTCGCTGGCGAAATCGTAGGCGTCGAGAAACGCGAACAGATACTCCAGCGTCGGCAGGCTGCCCGTCCGCCGCTTGCCGTTCGAATCTTTCAGCACGGTGGCGGAGTGCAGCGGCAGCGCGTAATTCTTGTTCAGGCTGCTGATGTTGAGCGTCGCTTTTTCAAGCTCGGTCGGCTCGAAGAGCGAGCTATTGAGATACGGCACGTTGGCGAACGCCTGTTTGACCTGCGGCGCGCGCTCTTCGGGCTGACGCGCCAACACGTCGAAAAAGAGCTCTTCCAGCGCGTCGAAATTTTTGACGCGCGCGATATTCAAGAACGCCTGCGCCGGATCGCCTTTGTGATAGGCGAGCAGTTGCGCTTCCAATAATTTCAGGAAGAGGACGCGATTCATCCAGGTAATCGTCAATTCCAGCGCGACGCTGAACAGCCGTTCCTCATGGGTTTCCCCGAATTGGCTGGGCTGGGAAAGGTTGCTGAGTTTGTCCTGCGATTCGAGCCGGGCAATGGCGTTTTCGATGAGCGCGGCGGAATGGCGTTCCCCGTCCGCGTTACGCCGAATGACTTTCTTGTTGCCGTCTTTGGTTTCGGCAAGGCCGATGATGTGCAGCAATTCGGCGTAAAAGCCCTTGTCGAGCGTGTTGCTGTCGTTGGCAAACGGCAGCTTGAGCAGATGTTCGGGGGAGAGCAGCTTGAAGAGCGCGATCAGCGCGGCGGCGTCGGCTGTGCTGGAGTTGCGCAGCGCGGCGTCATAGTCGCGCAGGTCGAAATGCGTGAAGGTCAAATCATCGAGCCGCGCCGCGATGGCCGGTTTGGCGATTTCCTCGTAAAAAAAATCGGTCGTCGTTCCCGAAAGCCGCCCGGCTTCGAACTCGGTGAACTGCTTGACAAGCGGCGCGTTCTGCGCGAACGCTTTTTCAAACACCGCCGCGTCGAACAAAAACCATTCAAGCGCGTTGGTGACAATGACATGCCGCAGCTCAAGATTTTTCCCCGCGATCCGCTCGCGCAGATAATAGAGAACGAGTTCCCGCAGCGCCTTTGAATCAAGCTGATCCGGCTTCGGCATCTCGGCGGCGTTGGCCGGCCGTTTCGTCTCGATAATCACGCCGACCGCGCTCGCCGCGTCTTTGCCCGCGTGAATGACGAGATCGGCATGGCCTTTGGTGTTGATGAAATGGGCGGGCGCGTAATAGGTTTGCTTGAGGAAATCCGCCAGCAGATTTTTATGAAATTCTTCCGATTCCGCCGGATTGAGATGATTCAGCAGCGAGATGAGCGCGGTTTTGAGCCGCTCGATGTCGCTTCTGGTCGGCTTCACTTTCAAAAACGCCTTATTCAACGCCTGCTGCGGCGCGAGCTTTTTCATGATTCTTGCGCGACCTCTTCTTGTTCCACGATGAACAGAGTTGTCAGACACCTTCAAGGCGTCTGATAGCTTTCATTTAACATTGAAGGCGAAAATCGCCAAAAAGAGTTTCCAGAAAATTCTGCCCGTTATACGTCCAACTGCCGCAGCAGAAAGGGCGTCACGTCTGTCAGGCTGCGAATCGCGGCGCGCGCGTCCGGCGAAATGCCCCAAATCATCGTCGGCACTGGGTTGCGCGTGTGCGTCATGACGGACACGTCCTCTAAATTGCCGTGATCGCTGCACACGACGACGAGCGTTGAACGCAAATCCGCATGGTCAAGCACGGCCGTCAGAAAGCGTTCCAATTTTTCGACTTCCGCGACGGCCAAATCCATGCCGCCGAGATGCCCGATTTTATCCGTCAGAAAATATTCATACAAACAGAAATCATAGGCGCGGGCGAGCGTCGCAAGCTGTTTTCCGGCAAATTCCGGCGAAAAAAGCGGCATGTCGTAGCCGCGCTTTCTCAGCGCGTCGTTCGTGAAATCATGGTACAGGCTGCGGCCTTCGGGAATCTGTTCCACCAGCAGAAACGGCAGATTCGCGGTCTGCGTGGCGGCGGTCGTGACCGACGTGATTTTCGCGCGTTTCGCGTCCGGCAGCTCGAAAAATTCCCGGCTGTACGCGTTGGCAAACGCGGCGGTTCGCCCGGCCTGCCGGACTTTCACGAACATGCTCTCCCTGCGCAGCATCTCAATCAGCGACGGCGTGGCGAAGCCGCTGCGGTGCATGCCAAGCTGCTGCGCCGCATTCACGCCGGTAAACAGGGCCGTTTGGCCGGTCGCGCTCTGCGGCAAGCCTGGCACGTCTAAGCAGGCGTCGGTTGGAATGAAGACGCCGTTCATCGGCAGGGCGCGGTTCTGATGCTCCGTCAAAGGCAAGATCGCCGAATGGACGCGCGCAAAGGGATTTCGGCGCGGATCGTCGCTGCCGATTCCGATGCCGTCAATAAAAATGCAGAGAATTTGCATAGATTTTCACGCTTCATGCTTGACAGCGCATGTC
>CAZCGG010000405.1:1333-2540 GCA_964498135.1 uncultured Candidatus Moduliflexus sp. | reverse complement strand
GCCTGCGCGTCATTCCATGACACCTGTTCCACTGGACGATTCGCGCCCTTGAACCAGGATGGATTGTTCCCCATGACCGTTTCCCATTGCGCCTGCGTCACCTCAAATTTTCCCATCCAGAAGCGCTTCAAACAGACTTCATGCGCGGGGCCTTCATCGTCATAACGGCCTGATTCGCTTGTCGGGCTGCCCATCTGAAAGCAGCCGCCCGGCGCATACACAAATTCCATGCCGGTCGTGTCTTCTTTACACATCGCGCCCGGCGTCTCGTTCTCCCAGCAGGAACCCACCCCCGTCCCCTCCTGATTCAGACGGGGGGATGTTTGCTCCCCGCCCAGTTGGGGCGGGGCCGGGGGTGGGGTTGATTTCCCCTCTTGGGATGGGCGAGGGGTGGGGGGCTGCCAATAGCTGATCCGCTCCCGCGCAAACCGGCGCATGTCTTCGTCCTGCGTGTCATAGACGTTATCGGCGGCAAACACCGTCACGAACTTCTGCCACGCCGCCGCTTTCGCGGCCGCCATCTTGTCGGCATAGTCCTGCCACGCCTCCGGCATCACGTCGTCCAGCGAAAAATCGGTCGGCGGCGGAGTCGGCGCGTTCGTCGGCGGCGTCGCGGCGGCTTGCGGCAGCGTGAACACGACATCCCCTTTGTCCAATTTCGGATCGCGGATTTGCCGTATTGCGGGTGCTGCGTGTCGCCGGAATAGTTGATCACTTTTTCCTCGAGAAAGACCCCCAACTCTTCGCCCGTCAAATAGCCGTCGCCGTTCAAATCGCTCCCCTCGCCGTTCAGCGCGGCCACGAATTGTTCCCGAAAAATGCTGACATCCGGCACGCTCTCGGTTTCGCTGCCGGACGTGATAAGCTGGCGCACCGGCATCGACGCCTTATACGAAATCACGGGCGGCACGCCGGCGCGGGTCACGTAAAAGACCGAGCCGGAAAAGCAGCAATCGAAGACGAACAGCGCGTGTTTCGAGCGAATCTGATTGGCGTAGGTTTCGATGGTCTTCATGTCGAGTGCGACATCCTCGAATCCGGCTTGATCCTTCGACGGACTCGGCGCGTCGGCCGGCACGACATAGCCCATCGCGCGCCCGTCCACGAAGGTCAGCGTCGCGCCGTGTCCGGCAAAATAAATGACGATTCGGTTGTCGAAGTCGCGGGCGTATTTTTTGATGAAACTCTCGAAATTCGCGCGCCGCGC
>CAZCGG010000405.1:0-1233 GCA_964498135.1 uncultured Candidatus Moduliflexus sp. | reverse complement strand
CGCGCCGCGCGTCAGGCCGGATAGGGCTTGTCGGCGTCGAATTCAACCTTGTCATACGCTTCCGCAAGCTTCAGGACGCAGGCGATTTCCGTCAGCGCGATCTCGGCCTCCAATCCGTCGGCTTCCGTCAAATACCAGAAGCGCGATTCGTCCTGCCGCGTGTAGCATTCGATGTGCGGCGCGTCCTGCGCGATGAAGACATAATGCCGCAGCGACGAAATTCGGCGATAATGCGCCGCTTTTGCGCCGCGATCATACGCTTCCGTCGAAGGGGACAGGACTTCGAACAGCGCCGTCGGGTTCAGCAGCGTATCGCGCTTGTCATCTGTCAGGCGCGGCGTTCCGCAGGCGACAACGGCGTCCGGGTACGTGTACATGCCAGTATCGGGAATATGGACGCGCATGTCGTTCGGATAGACCTCGCACCGCCGGCCTTTGAGCTGCGAACGCAATTCGCCGACAATATTTGTGACAATCAAGTTATGCGAACGGCTTGCGCCCGCCATGTCGAACATCTCGCCGTTGACAAATTCGTGTTTCGTCTCGCTGCGCCGCTCTAATTCAAGATATTCTTGCGGCGTCAATTGCTGCAATGCTTGTGCGCTCATGTTCATTCTCCTAAAAAATTAATGAAACAGTATCGTGTTTTTGCCAGATATGTTTGACAGGTCGCCTGCGTCGGCGAACCCGTCAGGTTAAACGCGCAAAAACAATAATCCTAATGTCATATTTGACCGCTATAATTCGATTTTTGCGGGAAACGCAGGCGCAAGCGCGGAAGACGGCATTTTCCCTGCCGGACTGTAAAAGGTCATTGTTCCGTTTTCTGCGCAATGTCAGACTTCCAGCGCGCCCGCTTCGAAATAAAGCTTGCTTTTGCCGCGAATTTCGCGCTGCGTGTTGCTGCATGGCACCACTTCCACGCAGATTTCCGGCGCAATCGAACATTCAATTTCATGCTTGATCCGCGCAATCCGCTTGTTTGACGCCCATGCCACGTCCGCGACTTTCGTGCCTTGTTTGGTCGCAATCGCGCATTCGACAATCGCTTCTCCGTCTTCCAGCATGGCATTCAATATGCGCGTAATTCTTCCTTGAAAAATCGAATGCGAAACTTTGACCGGACTCATGATAATCGCTCCTTGTTTGGTGGATTCAATTTTAAAGGGCAAATTCTGCAAGGCGGGATGTTCACAAATTTCTTGCCATAACATGCCAATCATCTCCCTTGTG
>CAZCGG010000404.1:0-2565 GCA_964498135.1 uncultured Candidatus Moduliflexus sp. | reverse complement strand
GGCCAGACTTGCAGCAGGCCGCTCGTCGGCGTTCCGGTCAACGGATTGCGCCAGCTTTCCGGCGCAAATTCGGCGTGTTCCGCGAGAAACGCCCGCGCGGTCGCCTCGTTTTCCGCCATGCAGAGCGAGCAGGTCGCGTAAATCAGGACGCCGCCCGGCTTGACGGCTTTCGCGGCGCGGCGGAGAATATCGCGCTGCAACGCCGCCATTTCCGCCACCTCGTCCGCCCGCGTGGTCCAGCGCGAATCCGGGTTGCGCCGCCACGTTCCGGCGCCGGTGCAGGGCGCGTCCACCAACACGCCGTCCATGCTGCCCGCTTTGACCGGCAGGCGGCGGTCTTCCCATGCGCGGGGCGCGATGTTCGAAAATCCGGCGCGGCGGGCGCGTTTCCGCAGTTCGTCCAATTTATACGCCCGAATATCCGACGCGATGACCGTGCCTTTGTTGCCCATCATGGCGGCGAGTTGCAGCGATTTGCCGCCCGCGCCCGCGCAGGCGTCCCACCAGCGTTCGCCGCCGTGCGCGCCCGCCGCAATGCCGATCATCTGCGAGGCGGCGTCCTGCAATTCGAATTGCCCGCGCCGAAAACTCTCCAATTCAAACAGATTCACCCGCGCTTGCTCAAGGCAAATCGCCTGCGGCAGCGCGGAAGACGCGATTGGTTGCAGCCCCTCGCCGCGCAGCGTCTCAATCAGTGCGTCGCGGTCGGCCTGCGCGCGCAGCCAAAGCGGCGGCCGCCGCTGCATAAATTCAAGCAGCGCGAGATAGGCGTCATCGTTCAGCGTGACCTGCGGCCGCAGCCATTCCGGGACGAGCGCGGCGGCGTCCGGCGCGGCCATGCGGCAGAGATCGCCGACGATGCGGGCTTTTTCCGCGAGCGGCGCGGCGGCTGTCGCTGGAAAATCCGGCAGTCCGGCGATCTGCTGCCATTCCAGCGCGACCGGATGCGAGGCGTCGCGATCCAAATGATACGCGAGCGACAGCATGGCTGCCCATTCCGGCGATTCTTCGCGGCCGTGCTGCCAGATATCCGCCTGAGACGCCGGAATCCGGCGCAGCCAGCCCCACCAGCGAAACAGGCCGAACAGCGTTTCGGCAATCATGCGCCGGTCGCGCGAGCCGAGTTTTTTCATGTCGCGGAAATAGGCGTTCAGGATGCGATCCGCCGGATTGCCGCTTGCCAGCGTGTCGCGCGCGACTTGATGAATCGCGGCGGCGTAGCTGCGGGCTTGATTTTTATGCAGTCGAATCTCCATCGTCATTTTTCCCTACGGTAGTCCTGCCCCTACGTGGCGGGACATTGGCGCGCCTTCCCGCCACGTAGGGGCAGAGCTACCGTGTTGTTTGCCTTACCGTTGCTCGATGAGGCGCACGCGCTGATAATAAATGTCCGCTTTGTCCGGGGTTTTGCGAACGTAATCCAAAAACATGGCGTAGTTGCTGAGAATAAAGGTGTCGTTCGGCTTCAGGGTGATCGCTTTCTGATAATAGTCGTCCGCCAAGTCGTACTCTTTCTTGACGTTTTCCAGAAAGAGGGCGTAATTGCCCAAATTATCCACATCGTCCGGGTCGAGTTCCAACGCCCGCAGATAACACTCTTCCGCCTCCTTGTAGTTCTGCTTGATGTGATGCAGATAATACGCGTAGCTCCCCAAATTGCCGACGTGATTGGGTTCGATGTCTAACGCTTTTTTATAGTAGTCTTCCGCCTGTTGATACTCGCCTTTGACTAACGACAAAAAGGACGCATAGCTTCCAAGCACTCCGGCATGATGCGGATTCGACTGAATCGCGCTGAGATAATAGACTTCGGCTTGCTGGTAATCTTCCTTGATGTAGTAAAGAAACACCGCGTACTTCCCCAAATATTCGGCGTCATCGGGCGCGGCCGCAATCGCCCGCAAATAATACGCTTCGGCCTGCTCGTAATCGTGCCGGGCGAAATCGAGAAAGCGGGCATACGCGGCCAGCGTTTCCGGCGAATGCTGATCAAGCACAATCGCTTTTTTGTAATACTCCTCCGCCACGTCATAATCGCGGTTGGCGCGTTCTTGAATATAGGCGTACAGCGTCAAAAATTCCGCATTATCGTGATACATCTCCAGCAGTGTGGTCAGGCTTTCTGGATGCACTTGCCAATTTTCTGGCAAGCTTGCAGTATGCTCGTGCAACTGCGCAATCAATTTCGGGCTAATGCGATACGGTTCTTTTAATCGTCCGAGATTCATGATTCCTCCCTCCTCATGATAAATAGCGTTCGAGACATGTTCCGCACAAGAAGGAAATCTTTGCAAGAAAAAGAACAGAATTTTTCATGAAGATTACGTTTCTTTCTTCGTCTTTTTCCTTTACAATTCTGAGGTTGCGTGAAAGAGTTGGCAACCGTCCCGCCGGAAACGCGCAGGCGGATGCAAAGAATCACGCGCTCGAATGAAAAATTTCGTTGACATCTGAACGCGGCGGCGCGTATGATTGATAAAATAAACCTCTTGCATAACCAGTCATTCCGTCGCCCTTCGACAGGCTCAGGGCGAACGGAATGGACTTTTGCAAGAGGTCTAATAA
>CAZCGG010000403.1:0-2572 GCA_964498135.1 uncultured Candidatus Moduliflexus sp. | reverse complement strand
AAGGTCGCCGTCGGCGGGAACGCGCCGATTTCGGTGCAATCCATGACCAAAACCGACACGCGCAACGTCGCCGCGACGGTCGCGCAGATTCTTGAGCTTCAGCAGGCGGGCTGCGAAATCATCCGCTCCGCCGTGCCGGACATGCAGGCCGCGCAGAGCCTCGGCGCGATCCGGCGCAGCATTGACATTCCACTCGTCGCGGACATCCATTTCGATTACCGGCTCGCGCTCGCGGCGATTGATGAAGGCGTGGACGCGATCCGCTTCAATCCGGGCAACATCGGCGATGAAGAGCGCGTGAAAGCGCTTGTGGACGCGGCGGGCGCGAAGAACATTGCAATCCGCATCGGCGTGAACGCGGGGTCGCTGGAAAAAGACTTACTGGAAAAACACGGCGCGCCGTCGGCGGCGGCGATGGTGGAAAGCGCGCTGCGCCATGTCGCGCTGCTGGAAAAATTCGGCTTCACGAACTTGAAAATCTCGCTGAAAGCCTCCGACGTGCCGCGCACGGTCGAGGCGTACCGCTTGCTGTCGCAGCAGGTGAATTATCCCCTGCATATCGGCGTGACGGAAGCCGGAACGGTCAATTCCGGCACGATTAAATCGGCGGTCGGCTTGGGCATTTTGCTGGCCGAAGGGATTGGCGATACGCTGCGCGTCTCGCTGACCGGCAGCCCGCTCGATGAGGTGCGCGTCGGCTATGACATTCTGAAAGCGCTGCATCTGCGGCAGCGCGGCGTCGTGATTACGTCTTGCCCGACGTGCGGGCGCACGGAAGTGGATTTGGTGACGCTGGCGAATAGCGTGGAGCAGCGGCTCGCGCATATCAGCTATCCGCTGCGCGTCGCGGTGATGGGATGCGTGGTGAATGGGCCGGGCGAGGCGAAAGACGCGGACATCGGCCTTGCCGCCGGAAAGCAGGTCGGCCTGATTTTCAAACAAGGGGAGATTTTCGGCAAATTCCCGGAAGACGAATTACTCGATGTGTTCTGCCGCGAAGCCGAAACCCTGGCGGCCTTTTTGGAAAAACAATAATTATGTTCGAGCATTTGCGAAAAAAAATCCAACGCATTTTTCTCGCGGGACTCATCGTGACCGTCCCGACGATGATTACGTTCTTTCTGCTGACAATTTTGGTGAATTATATTGATGATGTCAGCGCGCCGGTCGTTGAGCGCCTGTTTCACACGACAATTCCCGGCATCGGCTTCATCGTCACGATCTTCATCGTCTTTGGCGTCGGCATGTTCGGGACGAATTTTCTCGGCAAAAAATTTGTCGCGCTCGGCGAATTCATCTTATCGAAAATCCCTTTCGTGCGGGGGATTTACGCATCCGCAAAACAAATCATCGAACTTGTTTTCTCGACAAAAGAAAAGCCGTTTCAGCAAGTGGTGCTTGTGCCGTATCCTCATGCGGGCGTCTATGCGCTCGGCCTGCTGCCGCGCGTATCGTCGCACACAGCCGCCGAGCCGTCGCCGGATGACGCGCCGATTGCCGTTTTCGTTCCCAGCACGCCCAATTTTACGAGCGGCATGCTGGTGCTGTATCGCATGAGCGAAATCATCCCGCTTTCCATGCCGGTCGAAGCTGGATTTAAATATTTAATGACCGGCGGCCTTCTCTCCGAAAGCGCGACAGAAGAAGAGCCGCAAACGCCGCCGGAATGGGAGTTGTTTTTGCATTAAAGCCGCTGCCATAATTTTTGCGCGACGGCCTGCGCGCGGTGATAAATCTGCGCCGCGTCAGGATAGACGAATTGCCGCTGCCGCAAGACGAACGCGCCCGCAATCATGACGCTCTCGACATGCGCCTGCGTCATGCCAAAGATGAGATGCCACGCGAGATTTCCCGCATGAACCGGCGTCGGCGACGGATAATCCAGCACGAGCAAGTCTGCCGCCGCGCCGACATTCAAGACGCCGACCGGCAGATTGAACAACGCGCTGGCAATGCGCTGCCCGCCGTGGAGAACGCGGACGCATTCTTCTGCGCCGAAACCGGCATGCGCGTCCTGCGCTTTGAAATACATGCACTTGACCTCCTCAAACATGTTCGACGTGATGCCGTCCGTGCCGAGCGCGGCGTGATCGCCAAATTCGGCCACCGGCGCATAGCCGACCGCGTTGTTCATGTTGGAGCGCGGGTTATGCACGAGCCAGCACCAGATATTCCGAATCCACGCCAATTCTTCGCGGCTCAGGCAGACGCCGTGCGCTAACACGCTTTTGTCATTCAGCGCGCCCGCCGCCGCCAATCGCGCCACGACGCTTTTATCGTAATGATCGAGCGCGCGTTGCACGTCGCAGACATCTTCCGCCAAATGAATATGAATGCCGGTTTTATACGCGCCGACCAATTCGGCGCACAGGCGCAGCGAGGCGTCGCTGAGGGTGAAGGCGGCATGCGCGCCAACCAAGCCTTTGACGAGATCGCTTTGATGCTCCAACATCCAGAGGTTTTCGGCGAGTCCCGCATCGCGTTCCTCCATTCCGCCGCGGTCCGTGACTTCATAGCATAACACGCCGCGCATGCCGAACGTTTCAAAGACGCTTTTCATCAGCTTGAGCGA
>CAZCGG010000402.1:0-2578 GCA_964498135.1 uncultured Candidatus Moduliflexus sp. | reverse complement strand
CCGTCGGCATTCCAGCGCAAGACTTGGGCGCGGGTGTGCCGGTTCGGATCCCAGAGCGGATCGCCCTGAATCTCCTTGTAATTGCGGGCATGATACACCAAAATGTCCTCCGCGCCGTCCGGCGACGTAGTGAAGCAATTATGCCCCGGCCCGTATTGCCCGGTGGCCGCGTTGCTCGCAAATACCGGCGTCGGCGACTTCGTCCATGACGCCGGATTCAGCAGGTCGCTCTCCTCTGAGGCGGAAAGCAGCCCCATGCAATAATTGGCGTCCGTCGCACTCGCCGAATAGCTGATGAAAATCCGTCCGTGCTTTTTAATGACCGCCGCGCCCTCGTTCACACGAAAACCGATGATTTCCCACGGCAATTCGGGGCGCGTCAGCATGACCTGCTTGCCGGTAATCGTCACGGGCGAATCCATCGCCGCAATGTACAAATTGCTGTTGCCCTGAATCGCGGGGTCTTTCTGCGCCCACACAAGGTAGCGGACGCCGCGATGCTCAAAGGTCGTCGCGTCCAGCGTGAACGATTCCCAATTCGTCCGCACTTGCCCTTTTTCAAGCCATTCCCCTTCCAACGGGTTCGCGGAGGCGTTTTCCAGCGCGTACACGCGAATATCCCAAATAGATTCGGCGCGTCCGGCGGCAAAGTAAATATACCATTTGCCGTCAATACGATGGATTTCCGGCGCCCAGATGTTTGCGCTCATTGCGTCGCTCGCGTGTTTGCGCCACGCCACGACCGGCGCGGCCGCGCCAAGCCCTTGAATCGTCGCCGCCCGCCGGAGTTCGATGCGGTCATATTCCGGCGCGGACGCCGTGAAATAATAATAGCCGTCCGTATGTTTATACACCCACGGATCCGCCCGTTGCTCCACGATGGGATTGACAAAGTCGGCGGGAGCCGCTGTCGCCCATGCTCCGGCCATCATGCCGACCGCGACGCTGACGCCGCCGAACATGAAAATCATGCTGTTCATGGCGCTCATATTTTTTAGGACTTACGCGCCCCACCCATTCCCTCCCGTGATTGAGGGACGGGGTCTGCGTAAGCCCTGAAGAAGAGGTGTTTATTTTCTCGCCAAACGAATCACGTTCCACGAAAGCGACGGGAGCGATGCGCGGACGGTTTCGCGGGAGATTGTCGCGCCGCCGTTGGCTTGCGGCATGACGGTATTCGGCTGCGCCGCGCTGTTCACGGCTTTCATGTCACGATGCGCCATGACGAGATGCTCGATGACCTTGTAGTCGCCGAATCCGCGCAATTCGCAGGCAAAGTCGAGCGCATGCTGCTGGTCTTTGTTCACGGCGAAAATCGTCAATTCGGCGTCATTCACGACCGCGATAGCTTCAAGCAGCGGCACGGCGCGCGCGCCTTTTTTCTTTTCGCCCATCTGTTCCATCCACCACGTCGCATGCGGATTGTCATATTCCGCCGCATACGTCGGCGATTCAATCACCGGCTGCAACGCCGCGCCGCGCCCGTACAGCGACGCATGCAGGAACGGATAAAAAATCGTCTGCCGCCACGCGCTGCCGCCGTTTTCGGTCATGATGGGGGCGATCACGTTGACCAACTGCGCGAGGCAGCCGATTTTCACGCGGTCGGCGTGGCGCATCAGCGTCATCAACATGCAGCCGACAACCAACGCATCTTCAAACGTGTACAAATCTTCCAGCAACGGCGGCGCAACCTGCCAGGGTTCGCGCTTGCGGTCGGCGTCATTGGAATGAAACCAGACATTCCATTCGTCGAACGACAGATGAATCGGTTTCGACTTGCGCAGTTTGGCTTTAGTGTAATCGCAAATCGCCACGACGGAGCGGATATAGTCATCCATCTCGACGGAGCGCGCCAAAAACTTGCCGAGGTCGTTGTCGTGGTTGCCGTAATAGGTGTGAATCGAAAGGTAATCCACGAGATCGTAGGCGCATTCGAGCGCGGTCGCTTCCCACGCGCCGAACGTCGGCATGTGCAGGCTTGAGCTTCCGGCCAGCACCAATTCGATACGCGGATCAACCCAGCGCATCACTTTGGCGGCTTCGTAGGCGATTCGCCCGTATTCCTGCGCGGTTTTCTGCCCCATCTGCCAAGGGCCGTCCATTTCGTTGCCGAGGCACCAGAGTTTGACGTTGTGCGGCTGTTCATAGCCATGTTCGCGCCGCAAGTCGCTGTATTTCGAGCCGCCGGGATGGTTGCAGTATTCGATGAAATTGCGGGCGTCCTCGATGCCGCGCGTGCCGAGATTGACGGCCATCATGACCTCAGTGTTCGCCTTGTTCGCCCAATCCATGAACTCATTCGTGCCGAATTGGTTTGTTTCGGTAGATTTCCACGCTAATTCAAGGCGTCGCGGGCGCTGCGCCTTCGGCCCCACGCCGTCTTCCCAATTATAGCCGGACACAAAGTTCCCGCCCGGATACCGGACGACCGGGACGTGAAGTTCTTTCACCATGTTCAGCACGTCTTGGCGGAAGCCGTCGGCGTCGGCGGTTGGGTGGCCGGGTTCGTAAATGCCGTTGTACACGGCGCGCCCCAAATGTTCGATAAATGAGCCGTACAGCCGGTTGTCAATCT
>CAZCGG010000401.1:0-2599 GCA_964498135.1 uncultured Candidatus Moduliflexus sp. | reverse complement strand
TGAAGATGTTTCAGTTTCGGCACGTTTTACGCACACAGGAGGATGGACTATGCGATGGAATATATTGAATCGGTTTTTAGCGCCGACATTGATCACGGTGATTCTTGGCATGGGCGTGGTGATTTCTCTCGCCTATACATCGGCCAAAACGACGCTGCAAGCCGCGTTGGTCACGCAAATTACGCAATTGAGCGAGGGCTTGTCGCGCCAGATGCAAGATTGGCTTGAACAAGTGCAAGCCGACGTGATTCACGAAAGCGAACACAGCAAATTAAAAACCGTGTTGGTAGAGCCTGAAAACTGGCAGGCGGTGAATGAAGCAAATCAATTATTGAAAACGTTTCAGAAACGCTATGAATACACGGTTGCCGCCATCGTGGATACGCATGGGCTGACGCGCGCGGCGTCCGCGCAGGAGAATGTCGGGCAAGTGCGGTATGATGATCGAGATTATTTCAAGCGCAGCCTGATCGGCGACTTAGCCATTTCCGAGCCGATCCGCAGCCGAACGACGGGCGAGCCGGTCGTGGCATTTTCCGCGCCGGTAAAAGACGGCGATCGCGTGATTGGGGTCTTTTTGATTTCGATTTCCATTACGAAATTTTCTGAAAAATTTATTACGCCGCTTCGCGTCGGAGAACAGGGGTATGCTTACGTGTTGGCAGCCGATGGAACCATTCTCGCGCACCCTGAACGCGAACGGATTTTAGACCAAAAAATTACTGATTTCGATTTCGGGCAAGCGTTATTATTGAAGCAACAAGGGCTGTTTGAATATGTGTGGAAAGGCATTCCCAAAGAGGTGTTTCTTTCCCACGTGCCGAAAACCGACTGGACGGTGGCGGTCGGCGCGGATTTGCGCGATTTATTCAGCCCGATTGACCGCCTTCGCCGAACCATGATCATTTTAGCCATCGTCATCATCGCGGCGATTTCCTTCGTCATTTGGCTGGTCGTGCGCAGCCTCGTGCGCCCAATTGTCGTCAGCGTGAACTTTGCCAAAGCCATTGCCGACGGGAACATTCACGCGGAATTGCATGTTCGCCGCCATGATGAAATCGGCATGTTAGCCGACGCGCTGCGCAACATGAAAACCACGATTCAACACGCGCTGCGCGAAACCGACCTGCTGAGTCAGGCGATTCAGGCCGGACAATTGGGGCAGCGCGGGCATGCCGATCATTTTTCCGGCGCGTGGCGCGATCTGCTTGTCGGCGTCAATAACGTCATCGATGCGTTCATGACGCCGTTTCAGATGACGGCGAACTGCGTGAAACGCATTGCCAAAGGGGATATTCCAAACCTGCTGGATCAGCCGTATCAGGGCGAATTCAACGATCTTCAGCAGCATGTCAACGCCTTGATTCAGACGATGAACGAAATCGCCGACCTTGCCGAAGAAATCGCCGATGGCAACCTCAGCGTGACTGTCAAGGAACGCTCGGAGCAGGATCGCCTGATGAAGGCGTTGAACGGCATGATCGCCGCGCTGAATGACGTGGTCGTGCTGGCGGAAAAATTGGCTGAAGGGGATTTGACCGTTGACGTGCGCGAACGCTCCGAGCATGATCGCCTGATGGCCGCGCTCAACGCGATGGTGACGCGCCTGCATGACATTATCGTGAACGCCATCGCCTCCGCGCAGAATGTGGCGGACGGCAGCGAGCAGATGAGCTTGAGCGCGCAGCAGGTCGCGGAAGGCGCGACGGAACAATCCACCGCTGTCGAGCAGGCGTCGGCCTCCATGCAGGAAATGGCCGCGAATATTCGGCAGAATGCGGAGAACGCGCTCCAAACGGAAAAAATTGCCTCCAAATCCGCCGAAGACGCACGCGAAAGTGGTAAATCCGTCGCGCAGACCGTGCAGGCCATGCAGCAAATCGCCCGCAAGATTGTGATTGTCGAGGAAATCGCCAGCCAGACGCGGCTGCTATCGCTGAATGCCACCATCGAGGCCGCCAGAGCGCAAGATCACGGCAAAGGCTTTGCGGTGGTCGCGTCGGAAGTCCGCGCCCTTGCGCAGCGCAGCCATGAAGCCGCCGAGGAGATTAACGAACTCGCCCGCTCCAGCGTCTCCATTTCCAGCGAAGCCGGGGCGAAATTGGCGCAGCTTGTGCCGGATATTCAACGCACATCGGAATTGGTCTTGGAAATCAGCGCGGCGAGCAATGAGCAGAGTTCCGGCTCGGCGCAAATCAATAACGCAATTCAGCAGTTGGATCAGGTGATTCAGCGCAATACCGCGACGGCGGAACAGATGGCGTCAATGGCCGAGCAGCTTGCCAGCCAAGCCAAACAGTTGCAGTTCGCCATGACGTTTTTCAAGGTGAAAGAGTCGTGGGATGATGAGGCGGAAACGGAAGACAAAGACAGCGAAGAAAAGCCGGTCGCGCGCGAGGCAGCCAAGAAAAAACGACGCTCTTTCAATGAAAACGGTCGGCGCGTCCGGCGTCCGGTGTTGGAGACCGCTATCAAGCTGAACGCGAAAGAGAGCCAGGTTGACGAGTTAGACGAAGACTTCGAACGCTTTTGACCGGCGCGTCTTCTCCCATGAAAAGCAGGAGCGTGACTTCTCGATTTCGTTGTCAAATCAAGATGC
>CAZCGG010000400.1:0-2619 GCA_964498135.1 uncultured Candidatus Moduliflexus sp. | reverse complement strand
ATTGCTCTCGTCAACCTCTCTTGTCAATATTTTTCAGCAAACAGGATCATTTGAACGTTATGTTTTTCACGCTCTCAAAAATTTTTGCGCCGATGATTCATCCGCTGACGCATATCATGCTGTTCGTGCTGCTCGCGCTGTTTTCTCGCCAACCGCGCATTGCCAAAATCAGCCTGCTGCTCGCGCTGGGTTGGCTCTTTCTGTTCGGGACGCCTTTTCTGCCGAACGCGCTGATTCAACATCTCGAAAACCGCTATCCACAGCCGGAGCCGGTGCCGCAAGCCGAGGCCGTTGTCGTGTTGAGCGGCATGATTGATTTAGAAAAATCCACCGCAGGCAAAATTGAATTTGGGGAAGGCGTCGAGCGGATTTTGGAAGGAATGCGACTTGTGAAACAAGGCACGGCGCAGAAATTGATTCTGAGCGGCGGCAGCGGCAGCCTGTTTGAACAGACGAAAAGCGAAGCGGTCATGCTACGGCAGTTCGCCCTCGATTTCGGCATTCCCGCCGATCAAATTTTGATCGAACCCGCCTCGCGCAACACTCGCGAAAACGCCGTCGAAACCGCAAAATTGATGCGGCGGCAGGGCATTTCTTCGATCATTTTAATCACGACGGCCACGCATCTTCCTCGCGCCATGGGCTGTTTCAGGAAAGTCGGCCTCAATCCGATTCCTTACGGCGTGGATGTTCACGGCGAAACGTCGCACCGACTCACGCCGCTCGACCTGATTCCCGATGTCGGCAATCTGCGCGGCGTGTCGTGGGTGCTGCATGAATATGTCGGCCTCGTGATTTACAAAGCGGCGGGATATATCTGAACGAATGAAGCCCCTCCCCATTTCGGGGAGGGGCTGGGGTGGGTTGCTTATTTGCTCAAATTCTCCAAATATCCTTTCGTGAACACCGCGTCGTCAATCGGCTGCACAGAAATATCGGCGAAATCCACCAATGTTTGATAGCCCTTCTCAAATTCATCTACCATCAATTCTTTCAACGGGAAGAATTTTTCCTCGATTTTCGTGTATTTCGGCACATAGCGCGAGTTCATCAGCGTCCCGGAAAGCGAGTACGACTCGTCTTTCATTATCAAGAAATTATCCTGTCTGACCCAGTAAATCATCTTCGGAAACGCCGCGTCTTTGACCTTCGCGTTCACTTCAATCCGATAGACCGGAATTTCGGCTTTGCCGAGCGTTTCTTCCGTGATGATTTCCTTGCCATCCGCGCTTAGCGTCGGCTGATACAATGTTGAATATTTCGGCGACTCGATGTCGTCGGCGTTGGCGTCCGTTCCAGCGATGCTTTCATTGCGCCCCATCACCTGAAACGTCCGCGTGTTGCGGCGATACATCCACATATTATCCCCGACGCGCAGGTAGCCGTTGCCCTTTTCATTTTCCGGCGCGGTCATGACGACCAAAAAGGCATCATCCTTATCGCGGCGATATAAAATCATTTCTTTAAGAATCGTCCCCTGATCTGGCGTCTCCATCGTCAATTTCGCGCGAACAGTCACGTCCGCGCCGAGTTTTTCGGCATGTTCCATATTTTGCAAGATATCCGTCACTGAAGGCGCGGCGGAAACGGCGGTTGCGGCGGTCAAACCAGCCAACATTGCTGCGGCAAAATTATATAATTTTTTCATAAGACGTTCCTTTTTTGTTGTGTTGCCTGTTTATATTCACCGCAGAGACGCGGGGAACGCAGAGTTTTTTTATGGTTTTTCCCTGCGTCTCTGCGGTGAGATATTTTACAACTTATTCATACGTTCTCAACGCGTCAACAACTGTCAATTTCGCGGCGCGGCCTGACGGGAAATACGCCGTGATGAAGGCAATCGCCGTAATCACGCCCATATACAGCGCGATGTCGGTCAGTTTCGGCAGAAAATAGAGGTGATCATTCACCAAAAAGAGCTTGAAGATACCTTCGATGGCCGGGCCGCTCAGCGAAATCTGGCTGAATCCAGCCATAAGCAGCAGCGCGGCGAGCGTTCCGGCCACGCTTGCCAGCGCGGTCAGGATAAGAATTTCCATGATGAACGTCCAGCGCACGTCATGGCGCTGCATTCCAATCGCCCGCACTGTGCCGATTTCGCGGGTGCGTTCGCGAATCGTCATGCGCAGCGTGTTGACGACGCCGATCAGAATGATGATGAAAAGAACCAATACCGCGCTCAACGCGACCGCTTTCAGGGCAAACTCGAAATTCAGCACTTCGCTGGCAAGCTCATACATCGTCTGCACGTCCACGACCGCGCCGCGCCAATTCGCGTAATCCAAATCGTTATACTTTTGCTCCAACGCCCTCGAATCCGGGCTGCGTTCAAGCAGCCTCCATTCTTTCACCACCATCGGAAAGAGCGGGCTGGTTCGGTCAAGCGCGGCGGCTTCTTTCGGCGCGACCGCGAACGCGGTTCGATACAACGCGTTCGGATGGACAAACATCATGTCTTGGGCGACCGTCCCGTTGGCCTCGAAAATCGCGCCGATCCGGGACGCATTCGCCTGCGCCGCCGCGTCGAAGCGCGGAAGATAGGCGGTCGTCAGGCTGTCGCCGACCGTCACGCCGAGCGTCTGCGCGAGGCCGCTGCTGATGATTGCGCCGGTTTCGTCC
>CAZCGG010000399.1:0-2620 GCA_964498135.1 uncultured Candidatus Moduliflexus sp. | reverse complement strand
GCGATCTGCGCCTGAATCTGCTTGAGCCGCCGAGACATCTCATCAAGCGGCGCAAGTTCCTGCACCTGCGCCATGCGGCTCAACGCCATTTCCAGCATCAAGCGCGGATTCGGCGAAAATTTCATTTCCCGCTCCGCGTCCGCCAGCATCCAATAAAGCTGCTGCAACTCGGAAAGGCTTGTCATGCGGGCGAATTGCTCCAAATCGCCGCGCGTGTAATCGAACAGGCTCAGATACCGCTCCGGCGCGCGCGCGGTTTTCAGGACAATCAAATTCCGCGCGCGCTCCATCAATTCCATGCAGAAGAAGCGCAAATTGTGGCCTTCGCTGACCAATTGCTCCATCAGCGCGAACACGTGCGGCGTTCGATGCGCCAAAATCGCGGAGAGAAAGGCGTTCAGCAAGCGCTGCCCCGGAATGCCAAGCACATGGCGCACTTCGCCCTCCCGCACGGTTTTGCCGCAATAGCTGATGACCTGATCGAGCAGCGTTTCGGCGTCGCGGACGCTCCCGCCGGACGTTTTCGCCAGCAGCGCCAAGCTCTTTGCGCTGATGGCCACCTGCTCATGCGCCGCGATTTTTCCGAGCAGGCCGATGACTTCCGCCGCCGCGCCGGTTTTGAATTTGAATGTTTGGCAGCGCGACAAAATCGTCATCGGAATTTTCCAGATTTCGGTCGTCGCCATGATGAAGACAACGTTGCCGGGCGGCTCTTCAAGCGTTTTCAGCAGCGCGTTGAACGCCTCTTTGGTGAGCATATGGACTTCATCAATGATGAAGATTTTGTAGCGGCTGCGCGACGGCGCGTAGCTGACGTTTTCCTGCAAGACGCGCACGTCGTCCACGCCGCGATTCGAGGCCGCGTCAATCTCCTCCACGTCCATCGAATAGCCGTCCGTGATTTCGCGGCAAAATTCGCAGACGTTGCAGGGCGTCGGCGTGGGGCCATGCTCGCAATTCAGGGCTTTCGCCAAAATGCGGGCGGTCGTCGTTTTGCCGATGCCGCGAATGCCAGTGAATAAATAGCCGTGATGAATCCGCTCGGTGGCGATGGAATTTTTCAACACGTCCGTGATATGCTCTTGCCCGACCACATCGTCGAACGCCTGCGGCCGCCATTTTCGCGCTAACACTTGATAGGCCATAACCCAAATTGTCAAATCCGTTTATGATTGTTCTGCCATGTGAATCAAAATCAATCCCTGTCGAAACATGCTTATTGCTGGTTAAAATAGAAATTGCCGGTCAATGAGGTCGCTTCCCAAGGCGTTTGCTCGTTATTCGTCTCTTTCATGACGACGCTGCGCACGCGCTGAAACATTTCCGAAATCGTAATATTCGGCGTTTCGATATGTTGCAGCAGCGCGGCGGTATAAGGGCTGTTGCTCGATTCTGACATATCGAACGCCACGTTTCCGGGCGAGGTGGCATACGCAATCAATGATCCTGACGGCGCATTCATAAACGCCAACCCCTTCCCTTTCGCGCTCCGCGTCCAACTCCGCTCAAAGGGATTGTTGCGGCAGGCATCCAAAATGATGATATTGGTTTTATTTTCGGCATCCTCCATTTTGCCGAGAATTCTGCCGGCGTTGACGCAATCGTATTCCACATCATTCTCGCTGGCGGGGTTGGCGTCAACCGGCATCAAATAATTTTCGCCGTTGACTTGAATGCCATGTCCTGAATAAAAGAATAAGCCCACGTCATAACCTTTCAACGCCTGCCCGAATTTGTCTATCGCCCGTTTCATCTCTTTTTGGCCGACATTTTCATGCACGATAACCTCGAAGCCTAACCGCTTTAAGGCCGCCGCCATTTTTCGGGCATCGTTGACAGGATTGGTTAAGGGCGCGTCATGATACGCGCCGTTGCCGATCAGCAAGGCTAATTTTTTCTGCGCAGGCATTGAAAGCGGTTGAGGAATTGGGGTGGCTGTCTTGATCGGTTTAGGCGTCGGCGTAGCGCGTTGAGTGGACGGTTTTGCTGTCAATCGAGGCGTTGGCGTTGGCGTGGCGCGTTGAACCGCCGGTTTTTCTGTTTGACGGGCGAGTGGCATTGAAAGCCGTCCATCAGGAAACATCATGGCAAACATCGTATAGCCGCAGCCTTTCCCGGCGCAAGACCATCCCGTCCCTCTCCACGCAAACGAAAATTCCAAAATATTTTCCCCGGCTTTCAAATCGCCAGCTTTGATTTTGACCGTGCTGGTTTGACGGCGCGGTGTCCGTTTCATCGAAAATGTATACCGTTTGAATGTCGCATTATTTACCCGCAATGTCGGCCGAAAATCTTCAAAGCCAACATCATTCGCGCTGGAATTTCGGACATTGCTTTCCAAATCAACCGTGAGCAGCGCTTCTTTCCCGCTCGAAACAAAATCGCTCGGCAAAAAAACCGTCACGATAACCGGCGTGATTTTCTCATTATATTGCATGACGCGCGCTGACTGAGTGAAGGGTTGGCTATAGTCACGCCACACGATATTTTCAGCAGACGCATTAGCCGTAACTACAAGTATTTCAACAAAAAATAAAACGATTCCCCGTGTTATACATCTTCGCTCGCCAAGCCAATGTTCTTTCAGCATATTTTTCATCATCTTTTCCTCCTCGTTGAA
>CAZCGG010000398.1:1273-2645 GCA_964498135.1 uncultured Candidatus Moduliflexus sp. | reverse complement strand
TCAAGGTTCGCGCGCGCGCATCCCACAGAACGGTATCTTCATAAATCAACGGTAGCGTTTTCGTCAAAAACTCGAACGGCACCATCAACACGCCCTCGATGCGGCGCGGCGGCGCGGCGAGCGCATACGAGCGTTCCGCGATCCGCACCTCCGGCTGATCGGGGAAAAACGTCAGGCTTTTCTGATGATATTGCACCGTCACGCGGCCGTCGGTCGGGTCGGTCTCAAAGGTGAACTGGAACATGTCCGCCGCTTTTTGCAGGTTGACATACTCGGTTTGCCCTTCTTGCCGGGTCAACAGGGTATAACGCAGGCTGCTGTCGTTAAACAGCACGTTCACCGTTCCGGCGTCAACGGATGGCGCGAGCCAGCCGAGCAGCAGGAACAGCGCGGCCACTGTGAGTCTGTTTGTGTATCGCATAGGCTTGATGTGTTGGTAGATGCGCAAGGAAATTTTTGAAACACGGCATACGCAAAACGGCATCCTGTCAAGGAAAAGATGCCGTTCTTCGTGAAATGGCGGGAAGAACCATCTCCAGATGTGACAATCTCTGAGGTTATTTCGTCTTCCATGACGCGAGTTCCAGACGGTCTTTCACGCGGTTGCGCGTCCCTTCCGGCATGGCACTGAAAAAATTCAAGCCGATCTCGTCTTCAAGCTCTTTGACCGACATCGCATATTTCCAGATGTCTTTATCCGTCACCGGCGCGTTCGGCATGAGAAACGCAATGGCGCGCTCATCGTCGTAAGCGTAAATGACTTTGTACATTTTCGCCGGAATCGGGACGCCGTTCACCTCTTGCGGATTTGCGCCGTACACGGGGCCGGTCGTCACGAAAAGTTTGCCTTTCGAGGCCGTCCATTTACGCTCTAACGATTCCACCGCTTCCCACCCTTGCCGGTTCAGCTTAGGATGCTGCGGCACGATATTCGAGAGCGCAAAGGTTTCGCGGTTCGCCTCCGCGCTGAAATCAATCGAAGCGGATGGCGCGAGATGCCCTTTGTCATAGCCGTTATTCGTGAGGTCTTTGAGTTTGAGGCGATACTGTTCGGGAATGTCGTCATCCGCGTAAAACGTGCCGTAGCGCCCGACATCCACGCTGACGGAGTCGCTCGAAAGAATGTAAGATGCCCACAGCGCAGCTTTGTATTTGTAGCTATAGCCGAGGCTGTAGCCTTTCCGGTCGAGCGTCTGATCAGTATCGCACGGTTCGCCGAATTCGCGGTAATTTCGCGCGCTGAATTTCCATGAATACCACTGATCCCGCTTCGGCCATAATTCGGTCATGAACCAGTATTCGAACGCGGCCCCGGCGACAAACGCGAGAATCGCCACGCTGAGATACCCTTTTTTCTTCATCGCCATTCCCA
>CAZCGG010000398.1:0-1173 GCA_964498135.1 uncultured Candidatus Moduliflexus sp. | reverse complement strand
GTCGCCGAACATATATGGCAGGTGATCTTCCGAATCAAGCTGAAAAATCAGGCGCATTTCCGCGTCGCAGAGGCGGCAGCGGGGATATTCAATCCCTTGAACCCAATATGGCCAGCCGGATAATTTATCGCCGGGGCGCGGAAAGCCGTCGTCGCTCAAGCGGCGAGCGTCTTCTTCCGTATATTCCACGCCCAGCGCCGACGCTTCATCCCAATTCGGATAATCGTCGCATTCGTCCCAGCCGAGAATTCGCCGCGCCGGAAAGATCGCCGCCGCTTCAGCCGGTTCGAGCGTCGCCGGTTCGCCGCCCGGCGTGATGATTCGCGTCAATTTCCCCTCAGAAAACGGGGAAAAGGCTTCGCAGGCGTATTCGCAGCCCGCGTCGGCGTTCACGCAATAAAAGAGTTGCAACAGCCCTTCGCCGAATTCGTCACGCAAGGCGGGCGGCAATTCGGCGAAATTCAATTGCAGCAGCAGCGGCATGATTTGGCCGCAATGCTGGCACGTCGGCCACGCTTCGCCCGGCAGCAGATACGGGCTTCCTCCGAATTTCGAGACCGCTTCCGCGCGCTCAACTTCTTCCACGCGCGGCCGCCATGCGGAACGCCGCAAAGATGCAATCTGAGTTGGCAGCCCGCGCATCATACGTTGATCTGCGCCAATTCCGCCGGGGCGATCAAGACGATATGATCGCGGTTAATATCTAAAAACGGCGTTCTCATCAGCAGATGCCCTTGTTTATCGAAGACTTCCGCGTCCGTGACCGCGATGAACGGCTTGGATTCGACGATGTAATCGGTCAGCCGCGCGCCGGGAACCAACGCCACCTTGCCGCGCATCCGGTAATCCGTCGTGCAAATCAGCACCTCTGTTTTATCAACGATTTCTCCGCCCTCGTCTTCGAATCCTTCTGCCATTGCTCCAAATTCATCCTCGTTAGCGGCCATAGGCTCTTCGATAAATTGAAATTTCCCGGTCTCGATTTTAAAATCTGGCATGGCGAATCCTCCTCTTGTTGGCTGTCTGCATTATTCAATAGCATTGGGCATGCGCAATGTTTACCAGAAGAGATAAATTGGTAAACAATCCTGCATGACTTTTGGGAATGATGTCAACAGAATAATGCGCAAGAAAACAGATTTACTCGCGCAGAACGGTGAAAATGCGAGCGTG
>CAZCGG010000397.1:0-2649 GCA_964498135.1 uncultured Candidatus Moduliflexus sp. | reverse complement strand
AGCCGAAACATCGCCTGATTTCCGCCGCGCCGTATCGGGATCGCGTCGTCCATCACGCGCTTTGCAACGTCATTGCGCCAATTTTCGAACGGACGTTCATTCGCGATTCGTATGCCAATCGCGTCGGATTCGGCACGCATCGCGCCTTGCGGCGCTTCAAGGAGTTTGCGCGGTCGAGCCGCTACGTGCTGCAATGCGACGTCAAAAAGTATTTTCCTTCGATTGATCATGCGATCTTAAAAACGCTGATTCGGCCCAAAATCAAATGCGACAAGACGCTTTGGCTGATTGATCTAATCATTGACGGCAGCAATCCGCAAGAACCGGTCTGCGACTATTTTTCGGGCGATGATCTGTTGACGCCCTGCGAACGGCGGCGCGGCATGCCGATTGGCAATTTGACCAGTCAGTTTTTTGCGAATATCTATTTGAATCCGTTCGATCATTTTGTGAAAGAGTCGTTGCGTATCGAGCGCTACGTTCGTTATGTGGATGATTTCGCGTTATTTGACGATCATCAGGGGCGTTTAGCCGAAGCGCGGCGACGGATTGAAACGTATTTGGCGACGTTGCGGCTGACGATTCATCCGATCAAAAGTCAATTATTCGAGACGCGGCAGGGCGCAAATTTTCTGGGATTTCGCGTCTTTCCGTATAAAACGCGCGTCCGATCAGAGAATCTGCGTCGGGCGCGGCGGCGCTTGCGAGAGCAGCAAACCGCCTACGCCTCTCGAGCATTGACGCAAACGGCATTAACTCAATCTGTCCGCAGTTGGATCGCGCATTTGGAGCATGGCGACACCTGGCGATTGCGCGGACGCATCTTTACTCGTCTCGCCTTTGCGAGAGGGTAAAACGGGACAGGCAGCATTGCTGCGCGGCGGTTCGTGGAACAACAAGACGAATAACTGCCGCTCGGCCTACCGCAACAGGAACGACCCCGATAATCAGAACAACAACAACGGGTGCCGTGTGGTGGCGGTGTTGGCGAGGACTTCATAGCCCTTTGCATCTCCGGCATGAATGCCGGAGTTAGTCGAAAACGAATCGGCGTGGAAGCCATGGATCGGCTATCTCCGGCATTTATGCCGGAGAACGATTCGCGGGCTTGGTTCACAACCGAACGCGCCGATACAGCGCGTCGAGCGGCACATCCAGGCCGACGGAATCGAGGCGGAACGCGCCGTCGCGAAAGACTTCCGGCTGCCAGCCGGTCGAGCGCCGAAAGAGCGTCGCTTCCTGCATGTCTTGCGACAGCAGCAGATATTCTTGCAAACTCGGAATTTGCTGGTAATTCCAGAATTTCTCGCCGCGATCCTGCCGTTCCGTCGCCTTTGACAAGACTTCGACAATCAAGACCGGCTGCGCTCGATAATATGTCGCCCTGTCCATCGCCGCGCAACTGACCATCACGTCGGGATAGTAAAAGAGCGTTTTGCGTTGCAATTGGAGACGGATTTTCATGTCAGACGCAAAAATCTCGCACCCATCAGGAAGTTGGGCGTCAAGCAGTATCGCCGCATTCAGAGCGATTCTGTTATGCCTGTCGCTTGCCCCGGCCATCGCATAGACCTGACCGTCAAGGTATTCGTGCCGGGACGCGCTGAATTCTTCGCCATAGACATATTCTTCTTCATTAATATACGCTTGCTTTGGTTGCGCTAAGCCCATTGGATTCTCCCATGTAAATCAGGAGTGCGAAATCTCGATTTCGCTGTCAAATCAAGATTTGACACTCCTGTTTTTCATTTTGCGCGTCTGTCATCGCATGTCATCAGCCATCCTCCGGCATGAATGCCGGAGTTCGTCGAGAACGAATCGGCGTGGCGGACATGGATCGGCTATCTCCGGCATGTATGCCGGAGAACGATTGGCGAGGCAGCAATCATGACGACAGCCTGATGATTTCGCCGCGAAGCGTGTCGTCAACATGCAAGATGCCGACGGAATTATACGGCGCGAAAATGCGATCCGTGGGGCTGCCGGGATTGAAAAACAGAACGCCGTTCCGCGCCTCGTTCATGGGCTGATGCGAATGGCCGAACACAATCGCGTTCACGCCTTCGAATTCCTGCGCCACCCGGTCAGCGAGGCCGTGCGGCGCGCCGCTGCCGTGAATCAGGCCGATGGTAAACCCCTGCGTCGTCACCGTCGTTTTGACCGGAAAACGGTCGTGAATATCCGGCAAATCCATATTCCCCTGCACGCCCGTTAGCGGGGCGATCTGTTCGAGCATCTCCGCGACGGCGGTTTCGACAAAATCCCCGGCGTGGAGGATGAGTTCCACGCCGGAAAAATGCCGTTCGAGCATCGCCCGCAGTTCGTCAAGCGTCACTTTGCTGCGAAGTTTTTGCGCCGCGCCGCCGAACATTCCGCTTTTCGGGGCGGTCAAATGCGTATCTGAAATCACGCCGATTTTCATGGCTTGCTCCTATCTGTTCAAGTTCAGGTCTTACGCACCCCACCCCGGCCCTCCCCTCAAATCAGGGGAGGGGAAAATTCTCCGTGTTATTTCCTCCCCTAATTGAGGGGAGGGCAGGGTGGGGTCTGCGTAAGTCCTGTTTATTTCACTGCCAATCCTGCAAGCGCCTACCGCGCCTCATCCTGACGCATGCAAGAAAACTGTCAAAATTTTTCTGGACGGAAAAA
>CAZCGG010000396.1:0-2650 GCA_964498135.1 uncultured Candidatus Moduliflexus sp. | reverse complement strand
GCAACAAGGAGGCAATCATGCAGCAACCGATTGAGAATTATTGGCGCATTCGCCTGAACGATGTCAAAGAAAGTCTGGAGGCGAACGGGTTCGACGCCTTTATCGCCGGGTCGCCGGAAGAGGCCAAACGCATCTTTTTTGAGGAAATTCTGCCGGAAAGCGGCGCGAAAAGCGTGTCGTGGGGCGGCTCGATGACGATTCGGGCGGTCGGCGTCCATGAAGCGGTCATGAATAAAGGCTCGCTCGATGTCCTCAATCCCGACGATCCGACGCTTTCGCCGGATGAACGCCTTGAACGGCGGCGGCAGGCGTTGTTGGTTTACATCTATTTGACCGGCACGAACGCGGTGATTGAGACCGGACAGTTGGTGAATTTGGACGCCTTCGGCAACCGCGTCGGCGCGTTGGTGTTCGGCCCGAAAAACGTGGTGGTGTTCGTCGGGCGGAATAAAATCACGGCGGATTTGGAAAGCGCGATGGCGCGGATTAAAGAATATGTCGCGCCAATCAATTGCATGCGGCTTGACCGGAAAACGCCCTGCGCGACGACCGGACTCTGCCAAGATTGCGCCAGCCCCGACCGCATCTGCTCGGTCTGGACAATTACCGAGAAATCCCTTCCTAAAGGGCGGATCAAGGTGATTTTGATCAATCAGGATTTGGGATTTTAATAAACCTCTTGCATAAGTCATTGTTTCCTCGACAACTCGTTCACTCTGAGCCTGTCGAAGAGCGTATTTCAACGGTCAAGCGCGCCCTTCGACAGGCTCAGGGCGAATGGAAGGGACTTTTGCAAGAGGTCTATTCATTCGCGTTGAACAATTCAGGAGCGTCAAATCTTGATTTGACGGCGAAATCAAGATTTCGCGCTCCTGACGCTCGCCTCAATGGGAGTGAATCATGTTATACACCTCTGGATTCAAGCAGGTCGGGGCGGGGCGGCCAGCCAGCATCGCCAAAATATTTTCCGCCGCCAAGCGCGACATGTTCCCGCGCGAAGAGTGCGTGGCCGAGCCGGTGTGCGGCGCAATCACGACATTGTTCAGCGCGCTCAGGCCGTCCGCCATCTTCGGCTCGAATTCATAGACATCGAGGCCAGCCCCGGCGATGTCGCCGTGTTTCAACGCCTCGACAAGCTCGGCTTCATTGATGACCGCGCCGCGCGCCGTGTTAATCAGGTAGGCGGTCTTTTTCATCATGTTGAATTGCGCCGCGCCGAACATACGGCGCGTTTCCGGTTTGAGGGGAACATGAATGCTGACAAAATCCGCCTCGCGCAGCAGCGTTTCGAAATCAACATGCCGCGCCCCGACGATGCTTTCCAACTCCTCGCTGCGCCGCGCGCCGCAATACAACACCCGCATGTCAAAGCCCCGCGACATCTTCGCCATCGCCGTGCCGATGCGCCCCGCGCCGACAATGCCGAGCGTTTTGCCGGTCACGTCGCCGCCGAGAAATTGCATCGGCCCCCAGCCCGGCCATGCGCCGGAGCGCATCACGCCGTCGGATTCCACGACGCGGCGGCAAACCGCAAACAGCAGCGCCCACGCCATTTCGGCGGTGGCGGTGGTCAATGCGCCGGGCGTGTTGGAGACCGGAATGCCGCGTTTCGTCGCCTCGCGGACATCAATATTATCGAAGCCAACCGCATAATTCGCCACGCCCTTCACGCCAGCGGCGGCGTCAAAAAATTCGGCGTCCACGCGGTCGGTGAACATCGCAATAATGCCGTCCCGCCCCGCGATATTTTCCAGCAATTCCTGCCGCGTGAGCGGGCGATCATACGGGCTGATTTCCACGTCGCACGTCTGCCGCAGAAGTTCGATTCCGTCGCTCGGAATCAGGCGCGTAAGATAGATATTTGGGCGTGCCATGTCATTTCTCCATGCGCTGAAGCACCATCACGCCATCCCAGAAGGTCGGATGATCGCTGATGCATGTCGGCTGATCTAAAAGAATCTCATAACGGAAGCGGCTCTGCGCGACAAAATCGAGCGTGGCCTGACGCGGCGCTTCGCGGTTGGTGTCGTCAATCAAGATGATCGCATTCGGCGTCAAAAACGGTTCGGCCAACTGCAATCCCTGCATTTGATGGGCATATTGATGGTCGCCGTCATAAAAATAAAAGCCGATCTTGTCGTGATGGATCGCGCGAAAATATTCCTGATAATCCATGTCATAAAAGAAATGCCGCGCGCTTTTATACTGCGCAAACCGTCGCAAAAATGCGTCACGCGGCCCGTCAAACTCTGAAAAATTATCCACGCCGACGCAGATGGTCTGCGGATGATCTTTGAGGCCAGCCAGAAAGGAAAAACCTTGCCAGACGCCGATATTCAGAAAGCAGGCATCCGCCTCAAGCCGCGAGACGCCTTCGTTGATCAACGCGCCAATCGCAAAGGTGGAGAGGCGCGGAATGGATAGCAATTCGGCGAGCCGCTTGCGCATCACCGCTTCCCCTTTCGGGAGTTTCGTGTTCAGGACTTCGAACGACACGCCAAACCGCTTCAAGATCATGCTGATGCGGACAAATCCTTTCGGATAGCGCTGCGGCTGATACCAGCGAAAGGACATCTGTTGAAGATAATCTCGATAGAGCATCATAATTTGGGAATTATTAAACACGTTCACGGCGGCGATGATTCGCTCG
>CAZCGG010000395.1:0-2654 GCA_964498135.1 uncultured Candidatus Moduliflexus sp. | reverse complement strand
AAATCTTCGACTTTTTCGCCGATGCCGATATACGTCACGGGAATATTCATGTCGTTGGCGATGCCGACGATAATGCCGCCTTTGGCTGTGCCATCGAGCTTTGTCAGCACAAAGCCGGTGATGCCGATGCCTTCATTGAAAATCTGCGCCTGCTGAATCGCATTTTGGCCGGTGGTGGCGTCAATCACCATCAGGATTTCATGCGGCGCGCCCGGTATTTCGCGCGAAATCACGCGCACCATTTTCCGCAGTTCTTCCATCAGGTTTTGCTTGGTGTGCAGCCGCCCGGCGGTATCGGCGATCAGCACGTCCACGTTGCGCGAACGCGCCGCTTTGACGGCATCGAACAGCACGGCCGACGGATCCGCGCCGGACGCATGTTTAATCACGTCGCAGCCGGCGCGCTGCCCCCAGATTTCCAATTGCTCGATGGCGGCGGCGCGGAAGGTGTCTCCGGCGACCAACAGCACGTCTTTGCCCTGCGCCTTGAATTTGCTCGCCAATTTGCCGATTGTCGTGGTTTTGCCCGTGCCGTTGACGCCGATGACGAGAATCACGTAGGGCGTGGCGAGGCTCACGTCAATCGTCTTTTCGTGGCCTTCCAGAATCGCCTGCACTTCGCGTTTCAGGTAAAATTTGACCTGCGATGTGTCGCGCAATTCCTTCTTCGCCACTTTGTCTTGCAGACTGCCGATAATGCGCTGCGTCGTCGCCACGCCGAGATCGGAGAGAATCAGGATTTCTTCGAGATGCTCAATCAATTCGTCGTCAACGCTCGTTCGCGCCGCTAAGAGCTGCTCGATTTTGGCGATAAAGCCGAGATGCGTCTTCGCCAGCCCTTCTTTCAGCCGCTCGAAAAAGCCCTTTTCATCGAGCATCTCGTCAATCAGTTCCAGCAGGCGCGCCTGCTCGTCCGTGCTGACCGGCTTGACGGGCTTTTCGGCGTCTTTCTGCTTCGTGGCCTGCTCATGTTCAATCTCCTGAATTTCCTTTTTCAACGCTTTGCGGAAATTTTTCAATTCCTGCCGCGCAAACGGCTCTTCCGCAGACTCTTTGTATTTCGAAAGAATCGCGCCGTAGGCTTCGATGGCGAGTTCCGTTTCGCCGCGTTTCGCGTGGCATTCGCCGGAAAGACGGGCGACAAACGCCGCATGCACCGGCTCTTCCGCCGCAAATTCGGCGGCCTCTTTGATGTGATTGATCGCCTGATTCAGCCGGTCTTCGCGCAAATACATCTGCCCGATGGCGGCGTTCAGCTTGCTGGCGAGCAGGTTGCGCTTGGCGAATTTCAAGCCTTTGCGATAGGCGTCAACCGCCTCTTTCGGCTGCTGGCGCTGCTCATGAATCGCGCCGAGCCGGAGCAGGCTGTCGGCCTTTTCGTCGTGGTCGCGCGCCGCGTCGAAATGCCGGTCTTCATACTCAGCCGCTTTCTCGTATTCTTTCAGCGCGGCGAAACTTTCCGCCAAAATTTTCAGCAGCGGGGCCAGCCGTTTTTCCGGCGCGTTCGGCATCCGCAAGGCGCGTTCGGCGTAATTGGCCGCGTCCTGATGCCAGCGATGCCGGAATTTCAGCGCGCTGAGATTCGCCAGCGCGTCGAAGACCGCCTCAGTTTGCGCATTGCCGTAGGCGGCAAGGGCTTTTTCGTAGCGGGCAATCGCCGCGTCATCATCCTGCTGCGCCTGCGCAATCGCGCCGAGCCGGTGCGAAACATCCGCGACGCGCTCCGGCTTCGCCCCTTTTTTCAGGGCGGTTTCGAAGGCGGTTTTCGCGGCGGCGAGGTCTTGCTGCTTCTGCGCCAGCGCACCGAGCAAATAATGGAGTTCAAAGGCTTCTTTATGGTCGAGCGGGACAAGTTGCGCGGCGTGTTTCAGATGCGGCAGGGCATCGTCCTCGCGCCCGATGTCGCATAAAATTTTGGCGAGAAAAAATTCGGCGGCGGCATGCTGCTCCGAGCGGCGCTCAATCGCCTGTTCATAGTGATCAATCGCCCGTTGCAGCGTTTCCGCGTCCAGCCGTTCCTTCTCGTTTTTCCATGCCGCCTGCCGCCAAAGCGTTTCATTGACTTCCGCTAAAGAAAAATGCACTTCAGGGCGTTTTTGATAATCTGGATAGTCGCGGATAATCGCGCGAAAGGCGTCTCGCGCCTGTTCATAGGCTTTTTGCTCAACATGCGCCAAGCCGAGTCCATACGCCGCATCCGCGCTGCTCTGCGGGTCTGGCCGGAGTTCGATAGCGCGGGAAAAATATTGCCGCGCCTCATCGTATTGCTGTTCTTCCGCCGCCAGCCAGCCCGCTTCTATCAGTAATTTCGGGTTATCTGGGGACTTTTTCAGGTCTTTCAGGAGTTTTTTCTGATCGCGATTGCCTTTGAAGCGTATCATAGGCGTTTTGGTCTCCTACTCGGTCTCAGGTTGATCTTCTTGCTGTAAGCGTTCGATCTCGTCTTGCGTCAATCCGGCGTATTTTCGAATCATCTCTATCGGCAATCCGTCTTTCAGCATGTTTTTCGCCGTTGCCATTTGCGTTTGCCGAATGCCTTGCTGCATGCCCTGCTGCATACCCATCTGAAGCCCTTGCCGCAAGCCGTCTTTCGTCGCTTTATCTAAAGCGCCGCGCTGCAACATAATGAAATCGCGCCGCTTCCATTGCGCCTC
>CAZCGG010000394.1:0-2669 GCA_964498135.1 uncultured Candidatus Moduliflexus sp. | reverse complement strand
GTCAGCTTGATTTCCTCGTCGCCGAGCGGCGCGCCGTGCGCTTCGTGCGAATCCTGCTTATTTGGGCTGCCGTGACCGATATGCGTTTTGACGCAAATCAGCGACGGGCGATCTGTCACTTGCCGGGCGGCCTCAATCGCGGCGGCGATGCGCTCAGGATTGTCGCCTTGCTCGACGCGCTGCACGTGCCAGCCATACGCCTCAAACCGTTTCGCCACATCTTCCGTAAAGGCGATCTGCGTGCTGCCTTCAATCGTAATCGAGTTGTCGTCATAGCAGCAAATCAGCTTGCCGAGCTTCAAATGCCCCGCAAATGACGCCGCTTCAGACGACACGCCTTCCATCATGTCGCCGTCGCCCAGCATGACGTAGGTGTAATGATTGACAAGCTCATGCCCCGGCTTATTGAATTTCTGCGCGAAAAAGCGTTCTGCCAGCGCCATGCCGACGGCCATCGAAATGCCCTGTCCGAGCGGCCCGGTCGTCACTTCCACGCCCGGCGTATGCCCGGCTTCAGGATGTCCCGGCGTCTTGCTGCCCCATTGCCGGAACTGTTTGAGATCATCGAGCGATACGTCATAGCCGGTCAGATGCAGCAAGCTGTAAATCAGCATTGAGGCGTGGCCGCCGGACAGCACGAAACGGTCGCGGTCAGCCCATTTCGGGTTGCGCGGGTTATGTTTTAAAAAGCCCGTCCAGATGGTGTACGCGGTCGGCGCCATGCCCATCGGCGGGCCGGGGTGGCCGGAATTGGCTTTCTGAACGCCATCCATGGCTAAGGTGCGAATGGTGTTAACGCAAAGCGTGTCAATCGAATTTGGTGTAAACATGTCCTTGACTCCTTGTGAAATAATTGAACAGAAGGGTAGCCCCGCGCTATGTCGCGGGTTGATCGCGCCGTCCAGCGACGATGGCTGACATCCACCGCGACATAGCGCGGGCTACCGATATAAATTTATTATCCGACAAGCTCTTTCCGCAGGCGGAACGGGTCGTCGGTGGTCGCATGATTCCGCAAGCGAGCGGATAATGCGCTGAATTCGCGGCTTAATGTTTGATACGTCGCCGCATCCTGCGCGTTCGGCTTCACGCGGGTGGATTCGTCGAGCTTGACGTATGGCGCGACAATCTCCGCCAACGAAACCGCGCGGCCGCGCTCATTTTCATGCACCCACAGCGCGTGAAGCGCCGCGCCCATGGCCGCGCCTTCGCCCTCAACCGCGACGGTTTCGGCGTTGAACATGTTCGCAATCGCCTCGCGCCACGCGACGCTGCGCGAAATGCCGCCGGTCAGCCGAATTTCAGACGGCTTCACCGGCATCCGCTTAAAGCCGTCGTACAGGTTCAACAAATGCCCTTCCAGCACGCCGCGGCAGACGGTTTCTTTCTTCGTCAAATCGGCCAAGCCGAAGCCGAAATAGGTCGGCGCGCCGAGCGGCACGTCCGGCGTCCGTTCGCCCTGATACCAAGGGACGATGAGGCGGCCATTGTTTCCGACCGGACTGAGTTTCACGATGTCACTAAATTCCGCGTGAGAAATACCGTAGATTTTCAGAATATCGTTGTAGCCGTTCGCCAGGTTGCTGACGCAGAGCAACGGCAGATAATGCCCCGTGCTGTCGCAGAATCCAGCGATTTCGCCCGTCGGATCGACAAACGGCTGCTCAAGGTAGGTGTACGCCGTGCCGCTCGTGCCGAGGCTGATTGTGACGATGCCCGGCGTCACGTTGCCCGTGCCGACCGCGCCGTACATGTTATCGCCTGTTCCGGCGTCAATGTCGCAATCCGGGTTCAGGCCGTAGCGTTCGACCAATTCTTTCGAGATTTTGCCAATGCTTTTGGTGGAAGGCCGCACCGGCGCGAGTTTTGCTTTCAAACCCGGATCAATCGCGTTGATGACGCGATCCGACCATTGCCCGGTTGCGATGTTATACAACGCCGTGCCGGACGTGTCGCCCGGCTCCATGACCTTCACGCCGCCGTTTTTGCCGCCGGTCAGGTAATAATTGATAAAATTATGCACGAGGAAAAACGTCGCCGTGTTGTCGTAAATTTCGCGTTCGTGCCGGTAAATATGGAAAATTTTGGCGGCGGTGTAGCCCGTGCGCTGGCTGTTGCTGACCTCTTTGACCATCGTATCGAGTCCGCCGACCTTTTCGGTCAATATATCGCATTCGGCCTGCGTCGAAAAATCGTTCCACAATTTCGAGCGCGAGCGGCTGAGATTGCCCTCTTTATCGAGCGCAACGAGGCCGTGCTGCTGGCCGGAAACCGACATCGAAAGCATGTCGCGCTGATTGACGCTCGATTCCGCCAACTGCTTGAGCAGCGCGTTCATCGCTTCGATCCACATGTTCGGATCAGACTCGCTCGCGCCTTCGCCTAAGCCTTGAATTGCGCCTTCCTTCGTCTTGTAATGCGGCAAATCATTATCGTAATTGATCGCCTTATTGAAAACGATCTGCCGCGTTTCGGCGTCAATCACGAGCAATTTCGCGCTCTGCGTGCTGACATCCCATCCTGCAAAAAGTGTTGCCATTGGAATCGGTAGCCCCGCTCTACGTCGCGGATTGATTTGAATTCCCGCGACATTGCGTGGGGCTACCATCATCTGCGGTTAAATATATTGGTTGATGATGCTTTCGAACAATTCCTGCTTGCCGCTGATC
>CAZCGG010000393.1:0-2704 GCA_964498135.1 uncultured Candidatus Moduliflexus sp. | reverse complement strand
GCGCAGCAGCCCGTTTCAGGCCATAGTCGCGTTTTCCGACGAACACGATTACGGCGGGCAGCCGGTGACGGAAGCGACGCTGAACGGCTTTCCGAGCAGCCAAATCGCCGAAAAAATCCGGCATGATCCGTATCGCTTGTTGATTGTGGCGGATAAATTTCAGACCGGCTACGACGAGCCGCTGTTGCATACAATGTATGTTGACAAGCCGCTCTCCGGCATCAAGGCCGTCCAGACGCTTTCCCGCCTGAATCGGGCGCATCCGCAGAAAACGGACACGTTCATTCTCGATTTTTGCAACGACGCGGAGACGATTCAAGCGGCGTTTGCGGATTATTACCGCGCGACGATGTTGAGCGCGGAGACCGATCCGAACAAACTCTACGATTTGCAGGCGGAATTGGACGCGGCGCAGGTGTATGCGTGGCCGCAGGTCGAAGAGCTTGTCCGCGTCTATCTCAGCCAAACCAAAGCGGCGGCGCGGGAGCGGCTTGATCCGATTTTGGATGCCTGTGTCGCCGTGTATCTCAAAGAACTTGACGAAGATGGGCAGGTCAATTTCAAAGGCAACGCGAAAGCGTTTGTCCGCACGTATGGCTTTTTAGCCGCGATTCTGCCCTATCCGCAGGCGCGCTGGGAAAAATTGTCAACGTTTCTGAATTTCCTGATTCCGAAACTGCCCGCGCCGCGTGAAGATGACCTGTCGCGGGGCATTTTGGAGACGATTGACATGGAGAGCTATCGCGCCGAAGTGCAGGCCGCGCTGCGCCTGACGCTGCCGGACGAGAACGCCGAGATCGATCCCGTGCCGATGAGTCGCGGCGGCGGACAATTTGAGCCGGAATTGGATATGTTGAGCCAGATTCTCAACACCTTCAACGAATTATTCGGCACGTTATTTTCAGATCAAGACAAAGTGCAGCGCGATATTGTGGAATTTATCGCGCCGAAAGTCGCGGAAGATAAGGCGTTTCAGAATGCGAAGCAGCATTCCGACCAGCAAAATGCCCGCATCGAATATGAAAAAGCCTTAGAGCGAGCGGCGCAGGCGTTAATGATCAGCAATACCGAATTTTTTAAACAGTTCACTGATAACCCATCATTTAGAAAATGGCTGTCGGATAAGGTGTTTCAACTCACCTATCAGGAAGCCGCTTAAATATCTAACGCAAGCGCCGCGAACGCCGCAAACGCCGCAAACGTAAACAATAATAACGTTTGCGTCCTTTGCGCCTCTTGCGCCTTTTGCGTTGAATTCGTTGCCATGACAACCAAAACATTCCCATTGACGTATGAGCAATTACAGCCGATTCTTGCGCAATTTCCCACGCCGTTTCATATTTACGACGAAAAAGCGATGCGGCAGAACGCCCGCCGCTTGCTGAAAGCGTTCGCGTGGAACGCCGGATTTAAGGAATATTTCGCCGTCAAGGCCACGCCGAACCCGTTTATCTTGAACATGCTGCATGAAGAGGGTTTCGGCGCGGATTGCAGTTCGCTCGCGGAGTTGCTTCTCTCCGAAAAAGCCGGAATCGTGGGCGAAGAAATCATGCTGACCTCGAACGACACGCCCGCGAACGAATTTCAGAAAGCGCGAGAATTGGGCGCAATCATCAATGTGGACGACATCACGCACATTGATTTTCTCGAAACGCATTGCGGCAAATTGCCCGAAGTCCTCTCATTCCGCTATAATCCGGGCAACCGCCGCGCCGGAGCGGGCTTCATCATGGGCAACCCGGAAGAAGCGAAATACGGCCTGACGCATGAGCAGATGTTTGCGGCGTTTCGCATGGCGCAGGAGCGCGGCGTCAAACGTTTTGGCATTCATACGTTCATCGCCTCGAATGAATTGAACCCGAATTATTTTATCGAAACCGCGAACATGATGTTTGATCTTGCGCTGGAATTAGCGCAACAGACGGGGATTCGCGTCGAATTCGTGAATCTGAGCGGCGGCATCGGCATTCCGTATCGCCCCGAACAGGAAGCCGTCAATCTGGAATATGTCGGCGACGGCATCCGGCAGGCGTATCAAGCGAAAATCGCGGCGAATGGCCTTGCGCCGGTCAAGATTTTTCTGGAAAGCGGGCGCATGATTACCGGGCCGTATGGCTATCTGGTGTCAAAAGTGATTCATCAGAAGCATATTTACAAGGAATATGTCGGCCTTGACGCCTGCATGGCGAACCTGATGCGACCGGCGCTGTACGGCGCGTATCATCACATCACGGTCATCAATAAGGCGAATCGGCCGTTGACGCAGACGTATGATGTCGTCGGCTCGCTCTGCGAAAATAATGACAAATTCGCCATTGACCGGCCACTGCCGGACGTGGAAATCGGGGATGTCTTCGTGATTCATGACGCGGGGGCGCACGGCCATTCGATGGGGTTCAATTATAACGGCAAGCTGCGCTCGGCGGAGTTGCTGCTGCGCGAGAATGGCGCGGTCGTTCAGATTCGCCGCGCCGAAACGATTGACGACTATTTCGCCACGCTGAATTTCGCGGATGTGGCGCGTTTTCAGGCGTAAATTTTTCACCGCAGAGAACGCGGAGACGCTGGGAAAAACAGTAAACTCTGAATCTCCGCGCGCCTCTGCGTTCTCTGCGGTGAAAAATTTACGGCAAGCGATTCAATCCCCTCGATCCAGCAGGCCGCTCAACAGCGCGCCGCCGACCGCCCCGCTTAACGAACTCTG
>CAZCGG010000392.1:0-2723 GCA_964498135.1 uncultured Candidatus Moduliflexus sp. | reverse complement strand
AGAACGCAGGAAACCGCCATTTTGATTATCATGTTTATTGACATGGCGAAATCCACGGAAACCCGCGAAAACATGGGGGAAATCGCGTTCGAGAAATTCCGCGAAGACAAAAAAGAGCGTTTTACGGCGATTATTGAGGCGAATAACGCCGGAAAAGTTGTCAAAGACCTCGGCGACGGCCTGCTGGCTGTGTTCGCGCTGCCCGATTTGGCGGTCAAAGTCGCGTTGCGCTTGCAAGAATCATTAAAAGATGAGTGCTGCCAAATCCGCATCGGCCTTGATATGGGGCAAGTCACGCAGGAATTGGAGCAGCAGATCGTGCGAGACGTGTTCGGGCGGCACGTCAATCGGGCGGCGCGCATCGAAGCCCTCGCCGATGGCGGGCATGTGCTGACCTCTTACGCGGTCTGGGATAACGCGAAAGGCTGGCTGAAACATCTCGAAACCATCGGCTGGAAAGCGCACGGCAGCTATCATCTGAAAGGGATTGCGGATCCGCAGGCGGTGTATGAGCCGCACGATTCGCGCATTTCCGCGCCGATGGCGGCCTTGCGCGGCGAAAAAGTCCGGCCTGAGGAAGAAATCGTCTATTGCCACTCCTGCGGCCGCTACGTGCAGGCGCAGCAAACGTTTACCTGCCGCACCTGCGGCGCGAGCGGCATCTGCACGGAATATTGCTATGACGCGCGGCAGCGGCAATGCCTCGAATGCTCCGCCAAATCAGGCGCGACGGCATTACCCGCGCCGCGGTCGGAAGAACCGGCCGCGGCGTTGCGGCGTGAACCAGCCGCGCCGCCGGCCTTCGATGCGCTGCTCTGCTATTCGCCGCAGGATAAAGCCTTCGTCGCCCGTCTCGTCGCCTATTTGAAGCATGAAGGCGTTTCGGTGTGGTTCGATGAGGAGCAGATTGACCTCGGCGACCGCATTTTGGAAAAAACGCGGGACGGCATGCGCTCCAGCCGGTTTCTTCTCGTCTGCCTCAGCCGAAATTTTGCCGCTTCCGCTTGGGGACGGACGGAATACGCCGCGCTGCTCGCGCATGAAATCGAAACGCGGAACGCCGCCGTGCTGCCTGTGATTGTCGGCGAATACCGCGAAGCCGACGTGCCGCCGATGCTGTATGACAAATATCTTGTTGACATCCGCGAAAAAGAAGGCATCGAGCGGCTGACGCGCAAAATCCGCCTCAAGACGGAACAATCGGCGCATCATCCGGCTCCGGCGGAGCCACCGCAGCCGACGCCTCCGCCGGAAGACGCGCTGATCGCCTTGAAAGAGCTTGAAAACTGCCTGCTGCCGTTTTCCAATCCGCGCAAATTCGATGATGAACTCGTCTTCGAATTCGATAAGCTCGGCCTCCGGCTGCTTGGCGCATTAGAGCGGTTTCAGGCGCATGCCAGCCTGTTTCAGGACGTCATCACCGAATACCAGCAGATCGCGGAACACCTGTTTGCCAAAATTGCTGATGCGGAACTTCAGCGCGTTTTCACGTTTCGCATGCATAAACTTGAGGCGTTCATCGAAGACGTGAGCGGCGCGAACTGCGGCGAACATGCCCTCTCGAAAGCCGTCTTCACGGATTCGCCCTACCTGCTTGCCGAGACGGACGATTTCGAAATCACGCGGGCAATCAAAAAATTGCTCAGCCGCGACGATCTTGAGGAAAGCGAAGGGCTGGCGTGGCTACTGAAAGACGGTTTTGCGGGCGCGAAACGCCGCCTTGAAAAAATCGCTGACACGGACGCGGCGGCGCAGGCGTCGCACGTGCTTTGGAAACGCTCGCCGCGCATTTTTTTGTATTACAACGAGACGTTTTGGGACGTGATCAAGTTTATGTTAGAGCGCGAGGGCATCAAATGGAAATTGCGCTTTTACGCGATGAAAACGCTGCTGAAACGGACGCTCGCCCGCGAAGAAGCCGAAGACGTGCTGAATAATTTTCTGCCGGACGAGCAGCAGACGCTCTGCGCGTATTTAGCCCTGCACCCCAAGCGCGAATGCCGCGCCCTGGCGCTCGACCGGCTGCCCCGGGACGCCCGTTGGGACCTGCTGCTCTGCCCGAACGTGCCGTTGCTGATTGTGCGGGAATTTGTGGATCAAAGCTGCCGCGACGCGTCGGCGAGCTACGTGAAAGCCCTGTTTTTGCTGCTGCGCCCGCGCCTATTGGCGGCGGATACGCCGTTAGCGATTTGGGAAACGTACAATATTTTATATCGGTTTTACCATCATCCGGCCTTTTTGGAAGAGACATTTTTCCGCGCGTTGATTGATTTGCATAAAGAGGTCTGCCAGAAAACGCAATTGTACCCGACGACGCGGCAAATGGAGCAGGATTTTCAGCAGGCGTTCCAGAAATTTTGCGCGAAAAGCGTGATGAAAGACGCCGACGTGCAGGAAATGACGCACATTCCGCTGCCGATTCAGCGCAAATTGGCGCATGACGGCTATTTCCCGAAATATTTCATCTGCAACAACCGCGACGTGATTGCGTTGGAAACCGTCCCGCACGTCGAGCGCCGCCCGGATGTCGTAAATTTTTTCAGGATGCGGCTGATCAATGGCCGGGCGTTGGAGAAATTGGCGACGAACAAGCTGATTATGCGGGAATATCCGAATCGCGCCGAATTCTGCCGCCACCCGAAGGCCAATCCGATTATCGTCCGCAACTATTTAGCCACGCTGACGCGCAGCGACATGAAGGTGATTGCGGCGGACAAAAACGC
>CAZCGG010000391.1:0-2761 GCA_964498135.1 uncultured Candidatus Moduliflexus sp. | reverse complement strand
CCGCGCGCCGAGAAGCTATGCAAAAACATGCGCGCCTCATCAACGCCAAATACTCCTCCTTATAGTTTGGATTCTCGCCAATTTATTTAAAATGACACTCTCTTCTTGACTAATTCGCGTCATGCCGCATCTGTAGTCACAGGGGATTATAAAGAACGGTAATCAGCCTGAAAACGGCAAGATTCGGCATGTTGAATCTCTGTAAAAAGGCCGGTTGGACTGAACGGGAGAAGTCTATTCTCATACGTTGCGCCGCCGTAGAATGATGTGGAGGGAGAAACGAAAGCATGACAAAACGACAGGAGCAAACTTCCGGGTCTTCATACAGTTTGCTGGCATTGCTGAAGCGCATGCTGTATTTACATGAGACATCGCCGGTTGACGAATTAGTCGAAGAAGTTCGTGAACACATGATGAAAAATATGTCTCATGCCGAACTCAAAGAACGCTACATTCAGCCGATTTTAAAGGGAAATCCGAGTTTCCGCGAGATTGAAGCCGGAAGCCAGATTTGGAAGTTGGCCGAAGGGAATAAAGTCAATGACATGGCGTATGAAGTCTTCCAAAAATATCACGCGCCGCTCAGCGAACGCCAAATTCTCAACCGGATTGCCAAGTTAGAGCATATTGCCGGCAATATCACAATTGCGCTGAATTTAAAGGACGATCCGCGCTTTGCGGATATTGACGGCGGAAAATATTGGTTTCTCAGCGAATGGACGGTCATTAACGATCATGCCCGTTCCGTCCTGTTAAAAGCGAAAGCCGGGCTGACCGAAGAAGAGGTGCTGGATCGCGTGGTGGAAGAGCATCGCGTCAACCGCGAATCCGCCATTTTTATTCCGATGATTGACGACCGGTTTGTCAAAAAAGAGAAACGCTGGATTCTCAAGCGGTTTGTCGAACAGCAAAAGACCAAATTGCGCCCGTCGCAGATTGAGCGGCTCTATCAGGCGTTGCAAAAAAGCGAACGCGGCATGAACATAGATGAATTGACGACGACGGTGCTGAATTTGCCCGCGAATCTCACGGACGCAGCGGAACGGCTCACGAATGATCCCCGCTTCGTATGCGAGAATAATCTGTGGGATTTGCAAGAGCGAATCGCCGCGCAGCCGGAACCAACGGAAAACGAAGCGATAGAAACACCGGAAATCGCGCCAGAGCCGGAGCAGCCCGAAGCCGCGCCGGAAATCGTCGAGCAGCCGCCTGTTGAAGTTGAGATGGAAGCGCCGGTCAAAGAGCAGATTGCCGAACCCGCGCCGGTCGTTCCGCTTCCTGAAGAAGCCGAAGCCGCCGAAGCAATCGAAGAGGAGAAAGAAGAAGAGGTTAAGGAAACATCCCGCCAAATGGGGGAATACATGGAAAATCTGCGGGTGAAAGTCGTGGATTTTCTGCAAGATGCTTTTCGCACGGAAGGCGTCGTGTATAACGCGCACATTATTGATCAATTCGTGAATGCCGACAATAAAGAAGAGCTTTTTGACAGTTTCGTGTTCGAGCATTTTGTGAATCCCGGCAAAGGCCGCATCCTGACACATCCCGACGTGATCAAATTCATGATTTATTTAGCGGAGCCGACGCTGAACGACAAAATTATTGATCCTTGCTGCGGCACGGGCGGATTTCTGCTGCATATTCTGGAAACGCTCGACGATTTTCTGCAAGACGCCGAATGGACGGAGCGAGATGACGCCATTCAATATGAACTCCGCTCCGGGCAATTTTATTTTGTCCGCATGACGGAAGAAGAACGCGAATATTTCCCCATTCCGTTAGCGGATGAAGTCGCGCGCTGGCTGCCGATTATCCGCTTCTGCAAGCAGCAACAATTGACCGGCGTGGACATTGACCGGTTCGCCTATCGCACCGCGGATCTCAATATCGCCATTCAAGGCTTCCCGGAAATCCTGCTGCATCAGGATAATGCGTTGACCAGCAAACACATCGGCTCTGGCGTGTATGACATCGTGATTGGCAATCCGCCCGCCGCAGAAGACAATCCGACGCGCTTTCTACGGCGCAGCCTGACCTTGGCCAAGCCGGGCGGAAAAATTTTGCTGCTGCTGCCGGATGAGATGTTTCAAGAGTACCGTCTGGTCGGCTCGACGCTTCGCAACCAGATGATGACGCAGACGATTCTCAAAGCCGTGATTCGCCTGCCGGAAACCGACGAACCCAACCTGTTCGGCCAACGCCGCACGCTGCTGTATTGCTTGCGCAAGCATCATGACGCGGAGCAGGAATCCGACGTGTTTATCGGCGAAGTCGCCGATTATGACGGGTTAGCCGAATTGATTGAAGTCTTCGAAGATTTCGACGCGCCGGTCAGCCAGAACGATGCCCCGATTGACGCGGAAATTGTGCAGTACGTCCTTTCATCCTATGAGCGCAGCGCGTACAATCTCTTTATTGAAGGCTTGCGTCGCGGCGCGCTGCAAGGGAAGATGGTGACGGTCAAAGAGTGGGCTGCCCTGAAAAAAGAGGAACCCGCCGAATAAATATTGGAGTTGTTGCTCAATAACAGACATGCCGAGATATGAACCGTTCGCGGTGAGCGTGTCGAACCGCAAGATGCCCTTCGACAGGCTCAGGGCGAACGTGAGAATTCTTATTGAGCAACAACTCTATTACAGACGTTATTTGCAGGGGCGTTCAATTGAACGCCCCTGCTGGCCTCTTCTTAAAAAGCATCTCCTCATAAATCGCCTCAGTTTCACGCACGTTTCGCTCAAGGCGAAAATGCCGCTCTACCCGCATT
>CAZCGG010000390.1:0-2836 GCA_964498135.1 uncultured Candidatus Moduliflexus sp. | reverse complement strand
CTGAAAATCTGTCAACAGGAAAGATTTTTCTTGACAAGACTATCTTTTGTTCATTTACTGACTAATAGTCAGTTTATAAATTCAGGTCATGGAGAACAACGATGGGGGTGCAAGAACGACGCGAGCGAGAAAAACAGGCGCGGCAAGACGCGATTCTGGAGGCGGCGAGAGAGGTCTTTTTTGCGAGAGGATTGGATCAAACGACCATAGATGACGTTGCCGAGCAAGCCGAAGTGAGCAAGGGGACGATTTATCTCTATTTTCAGAGCAAAGAGGAACTTTATATTTCCGTCTTTATGGACGGGCTGGATATTCTTGCCGGACAATTGCACGCGCTCCGCGCTGAATTTGCCGAGCAGCAGGCCGACGAGCTTATCTGCGAAATCAGGGACATTTATTATGCCTTTTACAAAAAATATCCCGAATATTTTTACAGCCATTCGCTACTCTATCATGGCCGCATCAAGGGGAAAGTCGATCCGGTTATCTGGGCGGCGACGCACCAGAAAACCCGGCAATGCCTCGCTGTCTTTTCCGAAATTATTCAAAAAGGGATGGAGGATGGCCTCTTCCGCGAGGTTGACGCATGGAAAACGGCGAACAGTTTTTGGGGCGCCGCCACCGGTGTCATGATGATGCTTGATGACGACGAACATCAGCAGCTCGTCGGCATTCCGGCGAAAGAATTGCTCGACGCGACGATAGAAATGCTTATTCGCAGTGTGTTAAAAAAACCATAAAATGAGAGGACTGAAACGCTTCATTCGTCCCGCGCTCTGCGTGGAATGAGAACGTAAGATATTATGATGAAATGGATCGGAAGATTTGTCATTCGCTTTCCAAAATTCGTGATTGCGGCGGTCATTGCCGCCACGCTCTTTTTCGCCTACTTCATTCCGCAGGTGAAATTCAATAACGATTCGCGCGAGTTCATTCCGCCGGACGACCCAGATCGGGTGTATAACGAGCAGATGCAGGAAATTTTCGGGAATGACGACGTGGTGTATATCGGCATGGTGACGGAGAACGTCTATACGCCGAACATGCTGACAAAAATCGCCAAACTGACCGAACTGCTCAAAGAAATCGAGAACGTGGAGGACGTAACGAGCCTTGCGACGATTAAGAATATCGAAGGCGTCGAAGGCGGCATGGAAGTCTATCCGTTCGTAGATGAGGATGAACTGCCGGAAGCCGACGCCGACGCGCAGAAAGTCCGCCAGCAGCTTGAACTTTGGGACGTGTTAGTCAATAATCTCGTTTCGAAAGACGGCAAAGCGACTTCGTTAGTCGTGAAACTGAAACCGAATGCCTCGATGGAGACGCAAGAAGTCGTGTTCAAAGAAGTCCGCAAGGTAATTGACGCGAACAAAGACGCGGGCGAATCGTACCACTATTCCGGCTACACCTCAATTAACGTGCTGCTCGGCGAATACATGATCAAAGACATTCGCAACCTGCTGCCGTTCGCGTTCATCGTCGTCGCGGTGTCGCTGTATCTCTCGTTCAAAACGTTTCGCGGCGTGTTCCTGCCGTTGCTAAACGTCGGCTTGTCCGTCATTTGGACGGTCGGCGCGATGTCGCTGCTCGGCGTGAAATTATCGCTGCCCTGCACCGCGATTCCGGTCATTCTCGTCTCGGTCGGCACAGCCTATGCCATTCACATCATCCGCGATTATTACGACGAAATCAAGCGCGGCTTGCCGAAAGACGAGATTTTCGCGCAATGTTTCAGCAAAATCGGCACCGCGGTTATCATGGCGGGATTGACGACGGTTGCCGGATTTGCCACGCTGTACGCCACCGAAGTCATTCCGATCCGCGATTTCGGCGTGTTCTCGGCCTTCGGGACGTTTGTGGCGCTCGCGCTGGCCATGGTTTTTATTCCGGCGGTCTTGTATCTCGAAAAACTGCCGGAGCAGCGCGAAACCGCCGAAGAGGGCAGGGGATCCGGCGGCGCATTGACGCATGAACACGACCCGCAAATCAAAAGAAAGAAAGAACAATCAATTCCCTCTATGGCCGAAGCCAATGTCAGATTGACGCACACGCAGCGCTATCGCCACGCGCAGGTAACGTTCGCCATCAAACACCGCAAAGCCATGCTGATTGCCGCGTTGGTCATTGTCGCGCTCGGCGCGGTCGGCACGTCGCTCTTGCAGGTCAACGATAACGGCGTGGCCTATTTCCGTCCTGGCTCGCAGGTGCGCAACGATGACGCCGTTTTAGCGCAGTATTTCGGCGGAACGCACATGCTCAGCGTGATTGTCGCCGGCCCGGAAAAAGACTCAATTAAAGAACCGACAATTTTGCGCAGCATGGAAGGGTTGCAGCGCGACATCGAGCAGAAATTCCCGGCTATCGGCAAAACCATGTCCATCGCGGATTACATCAAAAAAATGAACATGGCGATGAACGAGAATCAGCCGCAATTTTACACGCTGCCCAACAGCCGCGATCTCGTCGCGCAATATCTGCTGACATACGAATCCGGCGGCGACCCAGACGATTTCGAGGATGTCGTGGATTACGATTATCAAAAGGCGCGCATCATTTTGCTCTCGAAAGACGGCAACACGCATCACACGCAGAAAGTGCTGGATGAGGTGTACGCCTACGCGAAGGCGAATTTCGACCCAAAATACACAGTGCGCGTGACCGGCAGCGCGTACACGCCGGTTGTAATGGATCGCTACGTCGTGACCGGGCAGATCAGCAGCATTATTTCGTCGGTGGTCATGGTATGGCTGCTCTGCATGATTATCTTCCGGTCAGTCATTGGCGGCTTCATCACGATTATTCCGCTCTCGCTGACCGTGCTGATTAACTTCGCGGC
>CAZCGG010000389.1:0-2874 GCA_964498135.1 uncultured Candidatus Moduliflexus sp. | reverse complement strand
GAACGCTGACCAAGCCGCAAGCCTGCTACGACGGCGTGGTGGACGGCATTTCCGACATGGGGCATTCGGTGTTTTCGTACACGCGCGGCCGCTTTCCGCTTATGGAAGCTCTCGACTTGCCGTTAGGCTATCCGAACGGCGCGGTGGCGTCGAAAGTCGCCTATGAATTTTACAAGCAGATGAACCCGGCGGAATTGAAGGATGTCAAAGTCCTGACGATTCACGCGCACGGGCCGGGCGTATTAGCCTCGAAAAAGGATGTCAACACCCTGGACGAAATGAAGGGCTTGAAAGTCCGCTGCACGGGCCTGAGCGCGAAATTGGCGGAAATGCTCGGCGCCGCGCCGGTTGCCATGCCGCAGAATAGCGCGTATGAAGCCCTGCAAAAGGGCGTCGTGGAAGCGACGTTCTGCCCGATTGAAACGCTGAAAGGCTGGAAACAGGGCGAAGTGATTGATTATGTCGTGGAAAGCGGCGCGCTCGGCTACACGACGACGATGTTCGTGGTCATGAATAAGGAAAAATACGACGCGCTGCCGCCGGACGTGCAGAAGGTGTTTGATGAAGTCGGCGCGGAATGGGTGGACGTGCATGGCCGCATTTGGGATGAAGCGGATCAGGACGGCCGGAGATTCGTGCAAGAACTTGGCAAAACGATTCACAAGCTGACGCCGGAAGAAGAAGCGAAATGGATGCAAGCCGTGCAGCCCGTGATTGACGACTATCAGAAAGAAGTCGCGCAGAAAGGGCTGCCCGGCGACGCCGTGAAAGTGATTCAGGACTTCATCGTCAAATTCAGCGCAAAATAGCGTCACCTCGCAAGCTGCCAGACACCTTGATGGGGTCTGGCAGAAATGCCAGACGGAGAAATCATGATGGATGAAATGAAAACGAGCGCATATTGCGGGCTATTTTGTGACGCCTGCACGGTCTTTATCGCGTCAAAGAAGCATGATATGGACGCTCTCAACATGATTGCCATGAAGATGGGGACGACCGCAGAAGAAATGGTCTGCCATGGATGCCGCTCTGACCGGGTCAGCCCGCATTGCAGGGCGTGCGAATTCAAGCGTTGCGCCAGCGATAAACAGATTGATTTTTGTTATCAGTGTCAGGAATATCCATGCGCAAAGTTGAAAGAATTTCAGGTGAACATGCCGCATAGAGCGGAATTATTCGAGTCGCTTGATTATTTGAAAGCGCATGGATTGGCGCAATGGCGAAAAAAAATGGAAGAAGATTATGCGTGTCATGCCTGCCAGACGATGAACTCAGCGTATTACATCACGTGCAAGAACTGCGGGCGCATGCCGGGAAATGGATTTGTCGAGAGACATCTGGAGAAAATCAAAAAACATTTGCAGATACCATAGCCCCCTCGCAGAAGCCGCAAGAAACAGCCTTCCGAATCTTTGCAAGGCTGTTTCTTTTACGTCGCGCAGCAATTGCTACCCTTTTCGCAGAAAGCCCGCGATATACATGGCATCAACCACGCGCCGCGCTTGAATTTTTTGCCGTTTGCGCCATACCTGCGGCAGCAATGTCAGCAGATCGCCCCACGCGAACAGCAGCGACGGGTGCGCGAAGACATATCCCGCAATCAACAATTCTAAGCGCGCAATGTTAGGCAAGCCGAGCAAAATTTCCGGCCAAGCCGCATTTTTCATCAGCGTCAAATACCGGTTTTTGAGAATATGCCGCTGCACGGAGCGCGGCTTTTCTATGAAACTGCTGCGCGGCGCGAACGGCAGCCGCGAAAGCCATGACGCGGCGGGTTTGTCCGCGAAGCCGCCGCCGCGATAATGATACGCCAGCGCGTCGGGCAGATAATACGCCTGCCAGCCAGCTAATTGCGCGCGCCAGCCGATGTCCAAATCCTCATAAAACGCGAAATAGGACGTGTCGAAATATTCGCCATCCAGCCGAATCGCCTCCAGCATGTTCCGGCGATAAAACGCCGCCGCGCCGCAGGCCGAAAACACGTATTCCGCGACATTATGCTGCCCGATGTCGGTCTGATTGTAGCCCCGCTCAAGCGGCGTCAGGTTTTTGCGCAAAAATTGCCCGGCAGAATCGAGCGTTTGATGATCAAAGCGCAGCAGCTTGCCCGTGATGCTGCCGACTTGCGGATGCTGTTCGGCGCACAAAACTAACTTGCGCAGATAATCGGGCGACAGGACGACATCGGGGTTGAGAATTAGCAGATAGTCGCCGCGTGATTCGATGATGCCGAGATTCGCCGCGCCGCAATAGCCGATGTTCTTGGGATTGTAGAAGAGGCGGCTGCGCGTCGCGTATTCCGAGAGCATCTCGCGCGAGCCGTCCGTCGAATAGTTGTCAATCAGCAGCACTTCCACATCCTGATGCGTTTGCTCGTAAAGCGATTGGAGGCACTCGCGCAGAAAGCGTTTTCCGTTCCAGTTAATGACAATGATTGATACCATAATTGGTTGCGGTACGTTGGAGTTTTGGGTAAAACAGGCATTCCGGCCTGTTCGTCCGTTCGCATTAGACCTTTTGCATAAGTCGTTTTTGTCCCGTCATTCCGTTCGCCCTGAGCCTGTCGAAGGGCGCGCAGGGAGTGTTCATCCGCCCTTCGACAGGCTCAGGGCGAACGGAATGGACTTTTGCAAGAGGTCTATTTTTGGCGAACATTTTGCAGGTCATTCCCTTTTGTCAAGGATTTGAAGATTTTTTCTTGTTGACAGGCTTTCGGAGAAGAATATCTTGACAAGGAGAGAGAACTGCTGTACAAATTATGAGACAATGAACTTGAGATGAGGTGGATTATGAAAACGTCAGGAACCGCTTACGTACTCTGGTGCGCATGTTTTTTCGGCGGATGCGGCATTCATCGGTTTTATTTGGGGAAAT
>CAZCGG010000388.1:0-2875 GCA_964498135.1 uncultured Candidatus Moduliflexus sp. | reverse complement strand
TCGCGGGCAAACGCCGTCAATTCCTGCAATTCGCTCTCTCGTCCTGCAAACATAGCACGCTCCTTTATTAAAATGTACAATTATCCCAGAGGTTGAAACCTCTGTCTATATTCCGCCGCCCTTTCAGGGCGAAAGGCTTATTCCTCATCTTGCAGCGTCGCCATGTCGAACGCCGCCGTTTCCGGCTCGCCGTCTTTCACGTTCAGCAGCAATTCCACTTTCTGCTCCGCTTCGTCCAATTTTTGCGCGCAGAGCCGCGACATGCTGACGCCGGTTTCGAAAATTTCCAACGCCTGCTCAAGCGGCAATTCGCCGGATTCCAATTGTTCGACGGCGCGTTCCAATTGCGCCAACGCTTCTTCAAATGTGATGTCGTTCATGCGCGTTGTCCTCGCTCTTTTCTTTTTCTCTTGTTTCATACGTGATTGACCTTTCGCGCTTTCCGCAAAATGATTCGGACGCGCTTTCGTATAATCGAAACGATATTCTGGGCGCAGGTCATCTTGATCCTCATCAATAATTGGCGTGTTCTTCATAATCGTTACGTTCAGCGCCCATTTTTATTGGAAATCTCACATCGCAACTCGCCGTCAAGCAGGCGCACGAGCAGGGCATCGCCGACATTCGCGTCCGCGGCGCGCTTGACCGGGCGGAGCGTCGCCGCGTTCCGGCAAATCGCGTAGCCTTTCGCTAAGACCGCGAGCGGACTCAGCGCGTCGAGTTTGGCGATCAGCGTGTCGCGCTGCGCCTGCTTGCGCTCAAGGGCGTGCCGCATCGCGCGCGCCAAGCGTTGCGAAAGATCATCAACGCGCTGCTGCAACTCATTTACGCGGCGGCGCGGATCGGACACGCGGCGGGCGGCATGCGCGGCGGCGGCGCGCGAACGGTCAAGCAGATGCCGCATCGCTTGCTTCAGGCGCGCATGCTGCGCGGCGAGCGTCTGCGCCAAATCCGCCTTATTCCGCACGACAAGTTCGGCGGCGGCCGAAGGCGTCGGCGCGCGGAGATCCGCCACGAAATCGGCAATCGTGAAGTCAATTTCATGGCCGACGGCGGAAATCACCGGAATCCGCGACGCGAAAATCGCCCGCGCCACGCTTTCTTCATTGAATGCCCACAAATCTTCCAGCGAGCCGCCGCCGCGCCCGACAATCAGCGCGTCCACGTCCGGCAAGCGGTTGAGCATCTCGATGGCGCGGACGATTTCCGCCGGAGCTTCCGCGCCCTGCACGCGCGTCGGCGCAATCAGCACATGCGCGTTCGCAAAGCGCCGGTTCACGATGTTCAAAATGTCCCGAATCGCCGCGCCGGTCGGCGAAGTTACGACGCCGATTTTTTTCGGCAAAAGCGGAATCGGCCGCTTATGCGCCGGATCGAAGAGTCCTTCGGCCTCCAATCGCCGCTTCAACTGCTCGAAAGCGGCTTGCAACGCGCCCGCGCCGCGCGGTTCGGCGCGGCTGACGATTAACTGATATTCGCCGCGCGCCTCATACACCGACAGCGAGCCGCGCAGCAAGACTTGCATGCCGTTTTCCAACTCGAATCTGACGAGGCGGGCGGCGGATTTGAAGATGACTGCCCGCAATTGCGCGGCCTCGTCTTTCAGCGTGAAATAGACATGCCCGGAGCGCGGCGTGGCAAGGTTCGAGATTTCGCCTTCGACCCAAATCGTGAAAAACCCGTCTTCCAACGTCTGCTTGATTGCCTGCGTCAGCGTCGTGACGGAAAAGACCTGCTGTTCAAGGTATTCCATGCGATAGTCACCGTATTATGATGTGAAATGATCAGGACTTACGCAAAAAAATTCGCCCTTCGACAGGCTCAGGGCGAGCGGTCGGTGAAACGCCAACATCATCACCCGTTCTATGGTGAGCCTGTCGAACCACGCTGCGTAAGTGCTAATGATTTCTGTTGCGCCTGCGGCGTTCATTTTTGCGCGGGAGTTCGTATTGCGCGCATCGGAAATTCCTGCAAAGGTAGCAAGGGGAAAGATGGCGCGTCAAGGAAAAAGTCGGTTTTTTTAGCAGGCGCGCAGAACCGTCTTCAATTCCTTGCTTCTGAGGTGTTTTTTCTCTCAGCAAGGAGTTTTTCCTTTACAATTTTCGTTATCGCAGACAGGTTCGTCATGTTGTCCGTCAATCAGCCTTTCAATGTGAATCTCATGAACAAGGAGCAAAATATGAAAAAATTTATCTGCGGCATGATTTTATTCTTCGGGATTGTTCAATCTTTCGCGGCGAGCGCCGCCGATTGGCAGGGCATTTGGTGCGATGAAGCCTATCTGCGGACGCTGCGCACTTCGTATTCTCCCAAAGCGGCATTTGCGGCGTCGCATATTCCGATGCTGCTTGTTGACATGGCGCAAAAGACCGTCGGCGTGTCCTACCACATGCACGAAATGCCGGTGTTTACGATTTCGTCGGTGGATGCGTCCGGCGCGGTCGCGCTGGCCGAGCAGCCACAAGACATTCTTTCGCTGACTTTTCTTGAAAAAGACAACAAAATCCGCCTCGAATATACCGATGGTCAGCTTGGAAAAATCACCGCAACGTTTATCAATATTTCACCGGAAATTGACCGTTTCGAGCAGACGTTCGGCGCGTATATGAACGCGATCGTGCTGGCGGGCGATTATCAAGACGAGGCGGGGAATCCCTATCATTTTGACACGCAGAACGCCGATTGGAACGGGAATCAGTTTCGCTACGCCATGATGCTGGATTTCATCGAATTTGAACCGTTGGACGTGGTGTGCGAGGCGAATGAGCAGGGCATTTGCCAAACGATGTACGGTTTTGCCGCCAATGGCTCTGTGCTGCAACTTTATGAATACAATGATGACACGAAGCAAATTGGGAAACGCCTGTTTGAATTG
>CAZCGG010000387.1:0-2881 GCA_964498135.1 uncultured Candidatus Moduliflexus sp. | reverse complement strand
CCTATAACGTTTTGCGCAATTCGCGGCGGATGACGCTGGTAAATTCGGACGCGAAACACTCCATTTCCGAAGTCAGCATTTTCACCTGATTCAGCAGATAATTATACGCCATAACCGCCGGAATCGCCGTCACTAAGCCCGCCACCGTCGTCACTAACGCCGCCGACACGCCCGGCGCAATTGCGCCAAGGCTGGTGTAGCCCTGCAAGCCGATATTCCAAAACGACATCATCACGCCCCAGACCGTCCCCAATAAGCCGAGCAGCGGCGCGGCGGAACTCGTAATCGCCAGAAAAATCATGAATTTTTCCAATCCAAGCGTTTCACGAATCAACGCTTCCTGAAGCACGCTCGTAAATTCTTCCACCCATTCCTGAAAATAAACGCCTAACCCCGCCTTGCGTTCGACCTTAATCGTCATCATGTCTTTCCGAATACGCTGCAAATCGAGGTAGCCGGATTTAAAGACGCGGACGAGCGGCGCGGTTTGCAAAGAAACGCACGCCGCATACACCTCGCCGAGATCGCTGTTTTCATGATATAATTCTAAAAATCGCTGCGATTCCTTGCGGATATATTGTAATTTTCGGGATTTATACAAAATCACCGCCCACGAAAAGACCGACAGCACGGCCAACACCACCATGATCACATATCCCAGCCCGCCGATATGCGTCAGCACATCTACCCATTGCACCTGCGTAATCTGCTCTTCCATACCTCAATGCCCTTCCTGCGAACGCCGCCGAGATGTGGCGCGCGGATGATATTCGTCATACGCCTCTCGCAGGCGCGCGGTCGAAACGTGCGTGTAAATCTGCGTCGTGCCAATATCTTCATGGCCGAGCATCAGTTGCAGCGACCGCAAATCCGCGCCATGCTCCAATAAATGCGTGGCAAACGAATGCCGCAACGTGTGCGGCGAAATCGTCAGAGGCAGCCCGGCCTGCTTCAAATATTTTTTGAGAATTTTCCAAAACGCTTGGCGCGTCATTTCCTCCCCGAAACGGTTGACGAACAGCCATTCCGAATGCGCGCCTTTCAAAAACACGCCGCGCCCTTCTTTCAGATAGCGCACTAACGACGAGATCGCGGCCTCTCCAAGCGGCACGACGCGCTCTTTGTCGCCTTTGCCGACGCAGCGCAGAAAGCCGCGCTCCAAATCCACATGCCGCCGCAGCAGCGACACCAATTCCGACACGCGCAGCCCGGTCGCGTACAGCGTTTCCAGCATCGCCTTATCGCGCAGCGCGACGGCCTTGTCTTCCGGCGTCTGCGCCTTCGAATCTTCCGGCTGCGCAAGCAGCGCGGCGACCTCTTCCGCCGACATCACGCTCGGCAGCGTCGCGCCGATTTTTGGAGCTTCTATTTTTATTGTGGGATCGTTGTCAATAATCTTTTCATCGTGAAGATAGCGGTAAAAGCCTTTAATCGCCGCAAATTGCCGGTGAATCGAGCGTTCCGACAAGCCACGCGCTTTCAGCCGCGCCCGATACGCCATGACATCGCGTTCCTGCGCCTGCTCAATTTCCGCGCGGCCGCATTGTTCCGCCAGAAATCCCAAATGGCTCGTTAAATCATGCTGGTACGCCGCGCGCGTATTGTCCGATAATCGCCGCACGGCGGCCAAATAATTGAGATACATTTCGATTAAATGATTCATCATGCCCGTTATATATCGTGTTTCGCCAAAGAAGTCAATAGATTTTTTCGGAACAGCGTCATGGCAGGCAGCCGCACTCGGTTGTTCTAAACGAACAGCCTGCATATTCGATGGGATCGGGATCGAAAAACGCCTCTTTGTGGGGATTTCTCAAATTGACTTCCGTGCTGAGCAGCATGTCGGGATATTTCGACGTGTCAAACGGGTCTTTGCGGTCGCCGCCCACCGTGACGGAAATGCGGACGCGCCGGATCGCATTCAAAATCTCCGGCGACGTGATTGGGCGGAAATATCGCTCATCCCCTTCCAACGCGCCGTTGCAATCCAAATCGCCCAGCAAAATTTCCGCGCACGGCGAAAGCGCGGCCCAATATTGAAACATCGGCGTCAAGCCGGTGCGCTCACCCGCCTGATTAATCGGGCCGAGCATGCCAAGCGTAATTTGGCGGTCGTTTTTCCCGTTGATTTCCTTGATTAAGGACATGTCGTCAGGGTTCGGCGAGTCGCGCTCCCCAGACGTATCATCGCCAATATCACGTTTGTCAACATCGCCGTCATCGGTCGAATCCAGCGTGAAGCGAATCGTTTCCGCGCCGGTCGTAAATTGCGCGTCCGGCGACACATAATCGTTAGGATTGTCGTACAACGGAAGCATCGCCTTGGGCGGGAACACATCATGATCTGGATCGGTATCGGCGTTAAAGGTGAGTTGAAACGGCGCGGCTTCAATCAGCGTCACCTGCCCGTTCTCGGCATCGCAGTGATACCCGGCCATGCGAATCAGCCGCGCCATTTCGTCGAGGCCGATGCGGGCGTTTTGAATCATCGCCACCTGAATTTCTTGGCGCAGCATGTATTTTTTCATATCCAGAAACACCATGCCAACCAGCGCGAACACCATCAGCGCAATCGCCATGCTGACCAATAATTCCACCAACGTCATGCCGCGTGTCGAATCAATGCGTCTTGGCATATTTTTGAATGCGGTTCGACGCGCTCAGGACGAACGGAGGATGGCGTGTTCCGTTCGTCCTGAGCGCGTCGAAGGGCGAGGCATTTTCCGTTATACGATAATTTTCCCGTCAAACATCCGCACGACATCCTGCGCCGACACCTCAATCGGCGGCCGATATTTCGGCGAATTCGAGTGTTTCTGCCAGCCGCCGCCTTTATTCTCGCCGTACTCCTTTGAACGCGGCTCGGCGGGCGCAGGCGCGC
>CAZCGG010000386.1:0-2897 GCA_964498135.1 uncultured Candidatus Moduliflexus sp. | reverse complement strand
GTGTTCCCTATACGACGAACAACCTGGTAGCCCCGCCCCTACGTGGCGGGAATGCGCGCCAACGTCCCGCCACGTAGGGGCGGGACTACCAGGATTGTTCATGATCTTTTAAAACAGACTCTGAGGATTGTTCTATGAATATTGAGCGCATCCACAGGCAGATCGCGCAAGCAGCTTATGAAATCAGCGTTCATGCCGAAAAAGAACGCTACGCTGAACAGATTTCCCTTGACGATATTGAGCAGGCGATCTTGCGCGGCGTCATCTTGGAAGATTATGCGGATGATCCGCGCGGCGCAAGCTGCCTTATTTTAGGCTATTCACGCGGGCGGGCGATTCATGTGGTCTGTGGCTGGACATCTGCGAATATCCTCAGAATCATTACGGTCTATCTGCCGAAGCCGCCCAAATGGCTTGATGACCGAACAAGACGACTGCGAGGTGATCAACATGGCTCATAATTATGGCGAATGCTCGTTTTGCGGCGGAGAGGTGCATGAATCTCGCATCATGCTGGATTATTGGCATCACGGGCAATTGTTCGTGTTTCATGACGTGCCGGCCGGCGTTTGCGACCAGTGCGGCGAACAATATTTGATGGCATCTGTCGCTAAAGCGCTCGAACGGGAATTGACAAGCGCGTTTCCGCCGACGGAAACGCTGGTTGTGCCGGTGATTCGCTGGTCGCAGCGGCGCGCCGCCGTTTCAGCCGCATCTGCTTGAAAAACGGATGATTCTTACATTTCATGCCATGCTCCGCGTGGAATGAAATGAATTTTGCAGATCATTGATGTTCTTTGTTCACGTTGTTTTTATGACAGTTCCCTGAAAAAAGGAGGCAGATTATGTCAGAACCGGAACGCACAGATAAGCCATTCGATGAAAAATTAGAAATCGCGCCGCCGCGCAACATGTCGCTGCAAGCGCGGCTGGAAGAGCATAAACTGGCCGGATACGGCGCCATGATTGGCGCAGTCGCCGGCGCCATGTTAGGGCCGCTCGGCGCGGCGCTCGGCGGCGCCATCGGCGGCGGCGTCGGCAGTTTGCTGGATCGGAAATTTCGCCATCCGAAACAACCCGACGACAAGGCGTAATGCCATGCAAAAGAACGATTTTATTCGTAAAAGATGAACGCTGTCAGACACGTTGAACGTGTCTGACAGCAAATGAGACGCAAGGGAGAAACAAAATGCGCCGAAAAGTCAGTGTCGTCATTGAAAAAGATGAATACGGTTATTACGCTTTTTGTCCTGAATTGCCGGGATGTCAGAGTCAAGGAGAGACATTTGAAGAGATTGCGGCGAATATTCAAGAAGCCATTTCGCTCTATCTGGAAACATTGCTGCCCAATGAAATCATGTCCTATTTAAGCAAAGAGATTTACACGACTGTGCAGGAGGTGTCGTGTGCCTAAGTTTCCGAGGTTGACCGCACAGGAAGCCGAAGCGCTCTTGCTGAAAGCTGGTTTTGTTCATCTTCGCGCGAAAGGAAGTCATCGTATTTACATAAAAGAGATGCATCGAATTGTCGTCCCTTTTCATGGCAATCGGATATTGCACCCTAAAATCGTCAAAGAAATATTGGCCGCGATAGAACGTGAAGAAGAATAGCACTCCCTCTCAGACCTTTCTTTCGCCTTTCGGGATTTTTTGCTTGACACATCTCTCAAGCGCAAAGGAATTTTCTCCAGAGAACGGAATTTTGATGGTTGTCTTAGCGTGGAGGCGCGTATGATGTCGAATGCCGTGCAAAAATTTCTCCAGCGAGTCGAATTTGATCCGGCGTTGCAGCAAGGGGTTTCGGCGTTTTTGGAGGCGATGCAGATTCAACAGCCGACTTCAAACATCTCGTATCAGGAATTTTTAGGTTGGGCTGATGAAGATACGCTTGCAGAATGGGTCAATGGGGAGGTGTGCATGAGTTCGCCAGCGTCGTTGCAACACCAGCAAATTGAACGATTTTTAGGATATATCCTCAGTTTTTATATTGAAACTCACGAACTTGGCGAACTGCTTCCCGCGCCGTTTCAAATGAAATTGGCAAATTCCGGGCGCGAACCCGACTTGTTGTTCGTGCGGACGGAACATCTGAACCGGCTGCGACAGACGTTTTTAGACGGCGCGGCGGATGTCGTCGTGGAAATTGTGTCGCCAGAAAGCGCGGAACGAGATCGCGGCGCGAAATTCTTGGAATACGAAGCCACCGGCATCCCCGAATATTGGCTGATTGACCCGATCCGGCGGTGGATGGAAGCGTATCAACTCGGCGAAGAGGGGCATTATGTGACGGCGTTTGCGGGAAGTTCCGGCGTCTGCCGCTCGCGCGAAATCGCCGGGTTTTGGCTGCGCGTCGAATGGCTTTGGCAGACGCCGCCGCGCATGAGAGACGCCTTGCGCGAATTGGCCTTGATTTGAAGATGGATAAATAGACCTCTTGCAAAAGTCCATTCCGTTCGCCCTGAGCCTGTCGAAGGATGGATGAACACGTCCTACACACGCCCTTCGACAGGCTCAGGGCGAACGGAATGACGGGGCAAAAACGACTTATACAAGAGGTCTAATATCTCACAAAAGGGGCGACGCTATGGACATTCATTTTACGGCCATTTTTCAAAAAGTTCAAGAAGGCTATATTGCCTTTGTCGAGGAATTGCCGGGCGCGAATACACAGGGAAAGACGTTAGCGGAAGCGCGAGTAAATCTTCAAGAAGCGATTCGACTTGTCTTGGATGCCAATAAAATCCTTGCAGAAGAACTGCTGGACGAACAGGAAATTATTCGAGAACCCTTGTTGATGAGTGTCGCATGAAACATCCGCGAAAGATTTGCAAAGACCTTGAAACTCCCGCGCCTTGAAGAAGGATGGTTAGACACGCCCACGTTTGCAATCAATGAACA
>CAZCGG010000385.1:0-2901 GCA_964498135.1 uncultured Candidatus Moduliflexus sp. | reverse complement strand
CCTTTGAAGGCGTCTGACAGCTTTGTCTCGCTCCGGCGGGGCTGAATACCCGTTATTTCACGTAATTCAACGGATGATGCAGTTCGCGCATCGGCGTGAACACATCCAGCACTTTCGCCGGTTTGTCCGACGTGACCATTGCGGAATGCGGCGTATTCGGAGGAATCACGATCATCATGCCTTTCCGGCACATTTTTTTCTCCTCGCCAACGGTATATTCAATTTCCCCTTCCAAAACGATGCCGACTTGCTCGCTGTCATGATGATGCGTCTGCACCTGCGACATTGGCGGAAAATCAACAAACGCGAATGAGCTTTCTTCGGTGTACAGCGTTTTCATGGTGACGCCGCTGACTACGGGAATTTCTTTCAACTCGCTGATTTCATAGAAGAATGACATACCATTGCCTCCTGTCGAATCGTGAAGATTTGTGTTTGCCGAACCGTGATATTCCCGACAATTTCCCTACAAATACCATAGACCGCAACAAGAAAATTGCAAGTTTTTCTTGCAGAAAAAGATAAAAAGCCTCAGAGCTTGCAGCACGCAGATTTGCGAGAATCGCAGGGGCGTTCAATTGAACGCCCCTGCTGATTTGAACGGTCTTGAAAACCGCTTATTTCAGCAGCGAAATGAAGACGCCCGCCGCGACCGCCGTGCCAATCACGCCTGCCACATTCGGCCCCATGGCGTGCATCAGCAGGAAGTTGCCCGGGCATTCTTTCTGCGCCACCAATTGCACGACGCGCGCCGCCATCGGCACGGCCGAGACGCCCGCCGAGCCAATCATCGGGTTGATTGTCCGATTTGACAGCTTGCACATGAGATTGCCCAGCAAGACGCCGCCCGCCGTGCCGCCCGCAAACGCCACCAATCCCAAGAAGATGATTTTCAGCGTCGTCGGCTGGAGGAATTGTTCCGCCGCCATCGTGCCGCCGACCGACAGGCCGAGGAAGATGGTCACGATGTTAATCATGGCGTTCTGCGCCGTGTCCGACAAACGATTCACGCAAAGCGATTCGCGCATCAGGTTGCCGAACATCAATGATCCCAACAATGGCACGACCGGCGGCAGCAGCAAGCCGACCAAAACCACTGACACGATGGGGAACAACACTTTTTCCAATTTGGAAACATGCCGCAATTGGTGCATGACGATCTGGCGATCTTCCGGCTTGGTCAGCCATTTGATAATCGGTGGCTGAATCAACGGCACAAGCGACATGTAGGAATACGAGGCGACCGCTATCGCGCCGAGATATTCAGGCGCCATTTTCGCGGCCATGTAAATCGAGGTCGGGCCGTCCGCGCCGCCGATAATGCCGATAGCGGACGCGGCAGTCAACGGGAATCCTAAAATAATCGCGCCGAGCAACGCAATAAAGACGCCGCCCTGCGCCGCCGCGCCTAACAGCAATGTGATCGGGTTCGCAATCAGCGGCCCGAAGTCCGTCATCGCGCCAACGCCGATGAAAATCAGGATCGGGAACAACTCATGTTCCGTGCCGAAATAGATATATCGCAAAAAACCGTGTTCCGCCATAATGCCCGACAACGGCAGGTTGACCAGCAGCGAGCCGAACGCAATCGGGAGCAGCAGCAGCGGCTCAAATCCTTTGCCGATGGCAAGGTAAAGCAAAACGCAGCTAATAATGATCATTAAGAATTGGCCTCCCGTCATTGCGGCATAGCCTGATTCCGTGAAGATCTCAAACAACTTTGTGAAAATTTCCATGATATTCTCCGAAAGCGGGGCTGGCGTCTCGCTTGATTTTCCAATCAGGACGAGCGGCAGACGCCCATGATATGTTAACCAAGAACCACCAACAGATCGCCGGTATTGACGTTATCGCCCTGCGCCACATGCACCGATGCAATCGTGGCGTCATTCGGAGCCATGATGTCATTTTCCATCTTCATCGCTTCCAACACCATCAGCACGTCGCCGCGTTTGACTGTCGAGCCGGTCGTGAAATTCAATTTCAAAATTTTGCCCGGCATGGGCGCTTGAACTTTCTTGCCGCCCGCCGGAACGTCGGCTTTCGGCTTTGCCGGGGCGGGCGCAGGCGCGGGTTTCGGCGCGGGCGCGACCGGCTGCGGCATCGGCGCGGGCTGCGGCGCGGCGACTGGCTGAATCAGGGACATGGCCGGGATCGTTCCCGTGCCGCTCGCTTCTTCGACGGTGACTTGAAACACTTGTCCATTCACGGTAACTTGATACGCTTTCATACAATAAAATCCTCCTTATTTTTGGGTCATTTCAGCAGGGGCGGCGCGTCTTGATGAGGCGGCGCTCCTGAGTGCGAAAAAACTGGCTTTTTAGTTCAAAATGCGTTTATCCTCGATTATTCATTAATTCGATTCTTCCGGCAAGTTTCCATGTGTCCGCCCGTCCGACCGACGTGATTTCGGTCACGCTCAGCGCATTCACCGGCGCGCCTGAAAAATCTTGAATCGCCGCGATAATTGCCGCGACCTGCGCTTCCGAAATCATATCCGGCGATTCCAATGCCTGCGCGGTCAGAACCCCGCCAAGCGGCATGACGTAATTGATGGTGAACGCGCCGGGCGTCAGGCCGGTATGCGCGGAAAGCGCGGCGGTCAGCGCGGCGAGATGTGCCGTCGCGTCAATCGGCTGCGCGCCGAGCGGCTGCACGGCGTCAATCGTGAACGCGCCGGGCGTCAGGCCGGTATGCGCGCATAACGCCGCCGTGATGATGGCGAGATGCTCCGGCATGTTGATCAACTGCGCTGGCACGGCCTCTGAAACTGCCGCCGGAACGGGCAAGGCTGGCGTTTTGGCCGCGTGCGGAAGCTCCAGATAGGCGACGAATTTTTCCAAACATTTCACCGCCCAAGCCAAGCCGCCAAGCACCAGAAAGACCATGATGAAATCCACG
>CAZCGG010000384.1:0-2906 GCA_964498135.1 uncultured Candidatus Moduliflexus sp. | reverse complement strand
TCATCATGTGCATACGCCGCCGCGCCCGCCGCAGGAATGGAATCCCGCCATTTCGTCCGGCCTGAATGCGCTGATGCTCACCTGTTTGGCGAAGGATCCGGCGCAACGCTATCAAGACGCCAATGCGCTCACGCTGGCGCTTGCCACAGAAATCTGACGGCAATGTCATCAAAAAGCCGCCGTCGAGCGACTGAGAAATCTTGAGAAATTCCTTGACATGTTGGCTATGCAGGACGTAACGTATAGTAGTACGTAAACGTATGTTATGCGCAAACAGCGATTCTTCAGCTATGAACAACCGCCGTTATTCCCATCAAAGCTTTCTTGCCATTTTGGGGAGGATATTTTATGTATGCGACCCAATTTTCTTCAGCATCACGTCGCATTTTCTGGATAAGCCTCTGCCTCTTTTGCGCGCTGGCTTTTGCAAGCGAACTCAACGCCCAGCAGCCGACGGCGGAAATTATCAAAATCAAGGGGACAGTTCTCATCTCTCTACAAGGAAAACCCGCAATGGCGGCGACGGTTGGGGCAATCTTGCAGGCGGGCGACGTGATTGAGACGCAAGCTGTTTCAAGCGCGGGGCTGCGGTTTTCTGATGGCAGCGAATTGCGGTTAGGGCAGAACAGCAAGGTTGATTTAGCGACGTTAACGCAAGTTCCCGCGACCAAAGCGCGGGAGTCGCGCGTGAAATTGTGGTATGGCAGCCTGCGGGCATGGATCGCGCCGGAGCATCAAACGACCGGCTCATCGTTCGAAGTGGATACGCCGAACGCGATGGCCGGGGTGAAATTTTCGCAGCCCGTCATCGAGGTCAGCTATGATCCCAGCACGAAAACCAGCCTGTTCAAAGCTTACACCGTCGCGTTGATTGTGAGGAATTCCGTCACCGGCGAACACAAACAGATTCCGCAAGGCTTGCAAGTTGTCGTGCGCGATGAATCCACCGTCACAATGCCTCTGCCCGCCCAGCAGATTCCTTCGCCGCAAGACGATATTCCCGAAGCGCCGCAAACTGAGCCGTTTGCCGAATCGTCAATGGGGCCGCCCGGCGAACCGTTGACAGAATCGCCTGCCGAAATTCCAAAGACCGCCCCGGAAGCCCCAAAAGCCGTTCCAGCGGTTCCCGCCGCGCCGACAAATCCGTCGCCTCCGGTTCAAGAAACACGCTCGAACACAACGCCATCAACGACGCAAACCCGCGAATCTCCCGTAAAATCAACCAATATCGCCGAACAAGCGCGTTATGTCTCCAGAGGCGCAACCAGCAGTTCCGCGCCGGTATCGGTGGGCGTGGTCAGCGCCAGCGACTCCAGCGCGTCAGCCAGCAGCGGCGAAAGCGGCGCGACGACCACCGAAACCAGCACGAACCCCAGCCCGGGAACGCGGACAGAATCGGCAGAACAGCGCGTATATCGGCCGATCATTATTCGGATTCATCAGGAATAGCCGCCCGCGCAAAATGCGCCGTTTTTTGAAAAAGCGGCGCGTTTCGCGCAAAAGGCATTTGAATATGTGGAAGCATCTCGGCAGCCTCATTGGAATGATGATTGTGAGCGTTGCGATTCCGGCGCATGGGGAATACGTGTTTTCGAGCGGCGCGCGCGGCGATATTTTTACCGATGATCAGCGCCCTGCCACCGACGGATTCGAATTGACGATGCCGATTGGCATTGCCTACAGACACGCCCGTTATTCCATCAGCGTAGAAACGGCGTACAGCCATGCGACAGTGCATCCCGGCGCGGATGCCGATGTCGAACTCGGCGGAATGACAGATACCCTGCTTTCGGCGATGTATGTCCAGAACTTTCCGAAACATCGGGCCGCGCTGATAGCGAGTTTGGATGTCAATCTGCCGACCGGACGGGAGCATCTGACCGAGCGCGAGCGCGTCGCGGAAATCGGAGAAAGCAACGATCTGGTGGAAGTGGATAATTTCGGGGACGGCTTCAATGTCAGCGTGAGCCTCGGATTTATGCGTGATTTCCAGAAAACGAGCTTGGGGGCGCAGGCCGCATACGTGTATAAAGGGGCGTATGATCCGACGGCGGAACAGACGGACGATGAGCTTGATCCCGGCGATCAAATTTTAGGGGTCGTCTTGGGCGGATGGCAGGCGTCTTCGCGCATATCGCTTGATGCGTTTGTCTCATGCTCCTATTTTCTGCCGGATACGGTCAACGCGCAGGAAACGTTTCAGCAAGGCTCTAATGTGGTTATCGGCGGAAATTTCCGCTACAGGCCTGATCCGGTTGGCATTACCATCAGCCTGCAAGGGACGGCGCAGAGCAAAAACAGCGTCCTGATTGACGAAGCATTGCAGACCGAAGAGGACAAAAGCAGCGGCAATAACCTGTTCGGGTTGACAGACCTCACCTATCAAGCGTCGCCGAAACTGTTGCTGCGCGTTTTGGGCGACGTGCGATATTACGGCGAAACGGAACTGAAGCAAGGGGAGGCGAATTTGCCGTTCAAAGGGCAGCGCGTCCGCTATGCCATCGGCCCCGGCGCGATTTACGCAGTCAATAAGCATCTGTCATGCGACGGGCTGGTGAAATGGCTGATCATGCGCCAAGAGCCGGACATCAGGCACGATGAAGAGGTGACATATCAGGGGGTGAACATGGATGTGGGATGCACGTTCACATTTTAAGCGGACTTGTGAACCCCCTCTGCTCTCCTTAAATAGGGCAGAAGTCGGACGGATTGGCAGGGATGTGGAGGGGAAAATATGCGACGAGAAATGACAGCGAACATCGTCGGAATGGGCGTCGTTCTGCTGCTTGCGCTGGCAGGCGTCCTGAAAGGATGCGGCGATCATCACCCGACCAGCCCGGCGAGGCTGGGTGTGGCGTTGAAAATCATGGGCAATCCGACCGAGTGGCAGGCCAAAGCCACCGGCG
>CAZCGG010000383.1:0-2921 GCA_964498135.1 uncultured Candidatus Moduliflexus sp. | reverse complement strand
TTGACTTCCTCGCCAAGCTCTTTAAACCATAATCCGGCGGATTTCAGCCATTGCAGCCCGGCGCGGGGGATAATTTTGCGCAATGCGCTTTCGCCGCGCAGGATCGCGCCGTTTTTGAGCGCGGTTTCGCTGATGCCGGGCTTGATTTGAATGCACTTATTTCCGGCGACAAGTTGGTCGCGCCACACGAAAAAGAAGGAATCGTTCGGAATGGCGAGCTTTGATTCTTCGAGAATGACTTCCACGAGAAACCCGCCCTGCCGGTCAATCGTAATTTTGTACACGCTGCCGATTTGATGGCCTTTCCAATAGACGAAATCCCCATTTTTCAGCTTGTTTACGTCGTCGAACTGGAGAAAAATGCGAAATTGAAAATACGGCAGAATCATCATGCCGAAGATGAGCAACGTAATGACGCCCAGAATGACGCTGCCGACAATCATGTTTTTATCAATCTGCTTCGGGCGGGCTGGCCGCAATTGCGTTTTCATGAAATCTTCTCTCAATTAGAAAGCGGTTGAACCACAGATTACACAGATGTTCACAGATTTTTTTCTGCGTTCTTTTTCTCTGTGAACATCTGTGTAATCTGTTGGTTAAAAAATCTACATCAAATATTGCGTATAGAGGTAATTGGCGACAAAATCCATCATGACAATCAGCAGCGACGCGAGCAAAATGCTGTTTTTCGTGGCGTTGGCAATCTCTTTTTCATCTTTTTTCGGCAGCATGCCCTGCTGATAGCCGACCGTGCCGATCATCACGCCGATCAGCATGGATTTGACGACGACATACAGCACGTCGCGCAGATTGAAGACCGCCAGCGTCAACGTATTCGCAAGATAGCTCTGCGACGATTCGCCGAACGTTCCCCACATCCACCAGCCGCCCAAAATTCCTGCCCACGCCGCCAACAGCGTCATGACCGGCACGGCGACGACCAACGCAAGCACCATCGGCGCGAGCAGAAAGCGTTCCGGCGAAATGGCGAAAATGCGCAGCGCCTCGAATTGATGGCGAAAGCGTCGCGTCCCGATTTCCGCGCTGATGTGCGCCCCAACCCATCCGGCAATCAGAATTCCGACGAGCAGCGGCGCAAGCACGTTCAAAAAGCCCGCCGCATAGATTCGCGGCAGCGTTGACGGGTCTAAAAACATTTTAGACCGCCTGATCCCGGCGTAGGCTTGCACCATGCCAATCATGCCGATGAAAAAACTCGCTAAACAGACGATGGGCAAAAGATTGACGCCAAACTCGAACACACGCTCCCGAAAATCCTTGAAACGCAGCGGCTTGCCCATCGCAAAAAAGAGCCGCGTCAATTGCCCAACCGTCTGCGGCACGGCCAACGCCATTCGCAAAATCGCTGACGCCGGCCGAAAAGCAGACTGGCGGCTTTCAACGGCGCAAGCGGGCGACGCGGTTTCAAATCGGGTTTCAATCCAATTGCGCGCCGCTTTCAAATACGCTTCGCCGTCGCCGTACTGCCGCTTCAGTGCGAGCATTTCGGCGGTGATTTCCTGAAGCGACTGCGTGGATCGGTTCAGATAAAAAATGCGGTCAGCGATGGCGGCGGCGCAGAGATAATCGTGCGTAATCGTGACCGTCGTAATCTGCGGATGCTGCTGGTTCAGTTGGCGAATCAGCGTCGTCACGTCCCGCGCCGTCGCCGGATCGAGGCCGGTCGTCGGCTCGTCGTAGAGGATGATGCGCGGGCTGACGGCGAGCGCGCGCGCCAAACCGACTCGTCGGCGCGTGCCGCCGCTCAATTCAACGGTGCGATGCTGCGCGTATGGCTCTAATTTCACCATGCGCAGCACGTCGCGCGCTTTTTGCAGAATCTCCGCGCGCGAGAGCGTCACGCCGCCCCGCACTTCCAACGGAAACGCCACGTTTTCTTCAACCGTGCAGGTATCGAACAGCGCGTCATCCTGAAACACCATGCCAAACAGGTGGCGCAACGCATCCGTTTCCGCTTGATTGAGGCGCGCCCAATCCTGTCCGGCAATTTCCACGCGGCCTTCCGTCGGCGGCTCAAAGCCGCAGATCAGCTTAAGCAAGACGCTTTTGCCGCTCCCGCTCGGCCCGACAATCACGACGCTTTCGCCCTCCGCAATCGTCAAATTGATTTGGCGCAACACTGTCCGCGTCCCAAATGATTTTTCGACATTGGCTAAATGAATCATGGGAGGATTCGGCGGCCAAGGAAGACTGTCAGACACCTTCAAGGTGTCTGACAGCTATGTCCATAACCAATCAATTGAAAAAATATAACATGCGTTCAGCGCGCCGTCGCCAAGATAAACGGCCACGACTTGTCGACATAACACCATCCAGAGTCGAATGTGGTTGACGCGCATCCCGACAAACGTGAACAATTCATCAGATGCTAAGATGTCTGCTGAATGAGCCGGACGTAAGCTTTGTTTGAACGGGGGAAGCGTCTGCGCTTTTTTTTACCCAGTGCATGACCGTGACATGCGACACCCCAAACGTCCGAGCCACACCGCGAAAACTCCCCCGTTCTTGATACGCCTGAATAACCTGATCGTGCACGGTCTGGCTGTAACGGGTATCCGCCTCTAACGTTCTGATCGCTTGACATGAGCGACATTTATATCGTTGGGTGCCTTTCGCTGTTCGGCCATATTTCACAAGGTGCTCACTGGAACACACTTGACAAGTATATGCTTTGATGATCATATTCCCAATGTTTTTAGAAGAAAGGAAATGTCAACTTAAAATTACCACTACCATATTTTAAATCACTTAAATTCTTTCTCATGATCTTTGCCAAAATGGTCAAGAAAATTTTCATGTCGAGATGCTGCCGCTTTCCGCGAAATGTTCGAAAAATCGCCTTGCCGGAATTTGCGTGACGTTTTTTCTTTACGGAATACGCGGCTCTGCCTACCGTGTAA
>CAZCGG010000382.1:0-2950 GCA_964498135.1 uncultured Candidatus Moduliflexus sp. | reverse complement strand
GGTCAAAGAAGAGCGGTACGAGGCGGAGCAGGCGCAGTCGCAAATCGGCGAGATCGCGCGGGACGAGGCGGCGTCAGGCGGCAAGGCCGTCGCGCATGTTCCTGAAAACGCGAAGGATGAAGGGTTTCTCATTTACGGGCAATATCCCTACGCGCCGTCCGGCGTCTATGAAGCGCGCTTTCGCGTCAAAGCGTTGGATGCGGCGGCTTCGGATCAGCCGATTTTCCGCGTCGAAGTGACGGCGAATTTCGGCGAAACGCTGATCGCGGGCAAAGATGTGTTTCATCAGGATCTTCCGAGCGACGGGACGTTTACGGAGATCGCGCTGCCCTTCGTATTGAGCCGCGACGGCAAATTGATGGAATTTCGGGTCTTGACGCACGGCCGCGCCGCATTGTCGGTGGATTGCGTGACGCTCAAGTCGCATGAAGGCGTCTGGTTCAAACAGCCGCTTGCGGTCAGGTAAGTGTATGGAAAGCTGTCAGACACCTTGAAGGTGTCTGACAGCTCTGTCCATAACTTTTTCTGCTACAGCATTATTCAAACGCACCGACTCTGGTAGCCCCGCGCTACGTCGCGGGTTGGGGGCGAGTTCCGCGACGTAGCGCGGGGCTACCGATTCGAGCAACTTGTTATTCGTCTTTGACATACTTTTTCATGAAAATCTCGATGTTGCCTTCTGCTTTGATCTCTTCAAACGCCTTGCTCACCTTGGCGACAAGCTCATCTGAGGTTGATTTGCTGAAGGCCATGTATAGCCCCTGTTCAAACAGAAAAATTGCCGCTTCCACCTCTTCATAGGGCAGCCCGATTTTTTTCATGCGTTCGGGCAAGCCGATGGAATTGCCGCAGATCAAATCCACTCGTTTTGCGAACAACTTCTTGACGTTCAAATCCTCAGACGGCACGATTTCAAGCTGTTCATCATCTTTAAACCCGTGACTTGCGAGAAATTGATACGTCGAATCGTCTCGCATCACGCCGATTCTATAGCGTTTCGCGTCCGCAAGCGATTGCAGCGCAATATCCGCGCGCGTTTTGAGCTTATACAACGAAAACTTGCTCGATGGAACAAGCGGGCCAACCCATTTGAATAGTTCTTCGCGTTCCGGCGTTCGAATAATCGTGTAAATCAGCACGTTTTCGTCTTCAAGAGCCATTTTATAGGCTCTCGCCCAGGGATAGATGCCGAACTTCGCCGCCACGCCCGCTTTCTCTAACGCCGCTTTGACGATTTCGGTGGATAAGCCCGTGACTTCCTGATTTTCTTCGTAGTTGTACGGCGGCCACTCTTCGGTCACGACGGTCAATTCTTGCGCGACGGCGGCAGCGGCCATCATGCTCAACATCGCAAACGCCAACAAGATTTTTTTCATAAACCCCCCTTTGTACACTGCGCCGCGCAGAACGTGGCGCGATGCTTGATTATTCGGTCGGCACGGCGACGGTTTCGGGATGTTCCTGCTGCGCGAGAAAGCGCATGACATTAGCCTCGGAAATCAGCCCCTCCGGCGAGCCATGCAGCGCGCCGCACGCCTGCGCGAATCGCGCGGTTTCCCGAAGCGGCCAACCGCGCCGTATGCCATAGGTTATGCCCGCATAAAAGCCATCCGCGCTGGCGCGCGGCGCGGCGGCTGCTATCGGAAACGGGGGCAGCGCAAAACGTTCCTCGTCGCTTTCAAAAAAACTGCCTTGAGCTTCATCGAAGATGCCGATGACCGGCACGACATATTTCTCACGAATCGCGGTCGCCATCTTTTCGGGTTCGATTTGATCAGAAATCTCAGCCGCCGATTCAAGCGTGATCATCAGCACGTCGGCAAACGCCAGCAGTTCTTCCAATTCGCGGACGCTGCCCGCTTGCAGCGTTTCCACGATGTCGCGCACCGGCAGCGACAGTTTCATGACGACCGGAATGCCGTTCGCTTTCACGAATTCGGTCGCCATGATGCACGAGGCCAGCGGAATGCCGCAGATTTCAACCACAAACAGGCGGCATGCGTTGAGATATTGCGAGCAGGCAATCAAATACGCTTCGTCAATCTGCGACAGGATATTCGGAAAAATCACGCGCAACGTCTGCCCGGAATCATCGCGCAGCGTCCAACTCCAAGGGGATTGCGCCAACGGCAGAATTTGGCATCGGCTCAAATCAATCCGCGCATTCATCAACGATTTGGTGAGGCGGACGCCGAAATCGTCTCCGGCGACTTTGCCGACATAACCGACTTTCAGCCCGAAACGGCTTAATATGGTCAAGAGCGTCCCAATGCCGCCCCCTTCAACAAGGCCATACTGTTGAGACGCGCAAGCGACCGTTCGCTGCGGCTTAGGCATCTGCCGAATGCGGGCGGTCTGTTCAATAAGCGTCGCGCCTAATCCAATCACGTCAAGCTGTTTCATACCCCCTCCCTTCTATGGACATCACTGTCAGACACCTAAAGGTGTCTGACAGTTTTCCTTGACCACAGCGTTCTATGTCATTACACATAACGACAAGGATTTCGCCTCAGCCAGATGACGCGAAACCGTTGTCGTTCTCAGCAGAACCGGACAGCCCTGCCCTCTGCCCCTGAGTTTCTCTCAAGACGCGCAACTTCTGTCAATAAAAAAACCGAGAAATCTTTGGGAGGCCGCGCGGCGATTTTCTTGAAAAATGCTGTTTTTTCTCAGGTGAAACATCTTTTTGTTGACAAGGCATGAACAATTGTGACGCAGATGTCGGTAAATTTTACACCTTCTTTGCGCGTATTCTTCGCATAGTTTCTTCCATGTAAATCAGGGGTGCGAAATGTCAATTTCGCGGTCAAATCACGAAGCGACACTCCTGTTTTTATCCCGTGCATGTGTCATAGCATGTCATCAACGACTCTTTTTTATCACGCAGCATGTCGAAAAATTTTACACGTTGAATATGTTCAATCTCTTCTTGCGTGGGCGTCTGCTTGCG
>CAZCGG010000381.1:1626-2956 GCA_964498135.1 uncultured Candidatus Moduliflexus sp. | reverse complement strand
ATAAATCGAGGTTGGAGTTGCGGGGGAACGCGATGGAAAAAATCATTGTGTTAGGCACGTCGGGCGCGGTGACGAACGCCCGGCGCGATAACGTCTCGCTCGTCTTCTGCGCCGAGCAGGAAGGCGAAGCGGGGCAATACATTTTGCTGGAATGCGGCGGCAGCGCGGCGCATAAACTCGCGAAAGTCGGCGTCCCGTATCACGCACTAAAAGAAATTATCGTCACGCATACCCATATTGACCATTTCTACGGCCTGCCCGGCCTGATTTTTGCGATGATGTACCGCGACATGCAGCGCGAAACGCCTCTGCGGATTTCCTGCCCGGAATGCGCGCTCAATGTGTTGATTCGGTTTTTGGATTTCTTCAATCTGCGGGAAGATTGTCCGTTTCCGTTGTATGTTCACGGCGTTTCGCTCAAAGAGCATGCCGCGATTTTCGAAAATGAGGCCGTGACCGTCACCGCTTCGCCGGTGGATCATTCGCCGAAAACGCCGACATTCGGGGTGAAAATCGCCTCGAAGCGCTCCGGCAAAACGATGGTGTATTCCGGCGACACGACGTATTCCGAGCGGCTGATTCGGCTGGCAAGCGGCGGGGTTGACTTGCTTTTCCATGAATGTTCGGGGCTTTCGACGCATGACATCGTGCCGATCCACAGCAACGCCCGTCACGCCGGACAGGCGGCGCGGAAGAGCGGCGCAAAAAAATTAGTTCTTTTACATCTCGATTCGGTCTTGAATGACGATCCGCAGGCGATTCTTGCCGAAATCCGGCAGGAATACGCCGGTGAAAGCGTTGTCGCCGAAGATTTTGACGAATTTATTTTATAAGGCAAGTCGGCCTGCGTTGACAAAACGATAAGTTTTTCTTGACTTCATCCAAAAAACGCCGCAATAATTGTCTGGAACACTATCAGGACTTACACAAAAAAGTTCGCCCTTCGACAGGCTCAGGGCGAGCGGTGGGTGAAATATCAACATCATCCGTTCGTGGCGGCCTGCCGAACCACGTTGCGTAAGTCCTGACTATTTCGCAATTATCCAGAACTTTTGCAGAGGTCAAGACGCATGGCAACGCAGCGAGCCAGATCTTTGTTTGCCCGAATGTGGCGATATCCGAATCTGATTCAGAAATTCGCCCTCATTTTCCTATTCGTCATCGCCATTCCCGTTATTCTTATTTCCATCTACGTGTCGCGGCAGAATCGCATCTTCATTCAAGAAAGCCTGCGCCTCTTTATGCAAGGCACGTCCGCGACGCTGACGCAGATGAACGCCGCGCAGAAGCGCGAAACGGAAACATTTCTGAACGAGGCGTATGAGCAATT
>CAZCGG010000381.1:0-1526 GCA_964498135.1 uncultured Candidatus Moduliflexus sp. | reverse complement strand
GGCATCGTGATTGCGTCCGCGATTATCCGGCCAATCCGGCAGATGACTGACGCCGCGAAAAACATCGCGCAGGGGAACGTGCATCATTCGCTGCCGACGGTGTTCGCGCATGATGAAATTGGCCTGCTGTCGCAGTCGTTCCGCGAGACGACGGACTATCTGCAAAATATTGCCAATGCCGCGCAGAAAATTTCCGAAGGGGAATTGAACGAAGACGTGTCGCCGACGTCGGAGCGGGATGCGTTGGGGATCGCGTTCCGCAAAATGACCGCCTATCTGCGCGAAATTGCGGCGTTGGCGACAAATATTGCGCGCGGCGATCTCAGTCAGGTCGTGACGCCGAAATCCGACGCGGACGTGCTGGGCAACGCGGTCTATCGCATGACGTTCTATCTTCAGCAGACTGCGCGGCTTGCCAAAAAAGTCGCGGGCGGCAATTTGAGCGAAGGGGCGCAGCCGCAATCCGACCGCGATTTTTTAGGCAGCGCGTTCGCGGAAATGATCGTCAAGCTCCGGCATTTGGTCTCGAAAATCCGGCTCGGCGCGGATCAGTTGGTGCTGCACAGCATGGAAGCGCACAGCCGCGCGCAGGAAGAAGCGGAATCGGTCAGGAAGATTCTGCTTTCCGTCGAAGAAACCTCGACTTCGATGAGCAAAATGGCGGAGACGATTGACGAAGTGAATGAGCGCATGAAGCAGTTGTCCTCATTTGTCGGCGAATCGTCGTCATCCATCGAAGAATTGAACAGTTCGATCCGGCAGATCGTCACGCATGGCGAGCAATTGGCCGGAGCGTCGCAGGAAACGTCCTCCTCGATTCAAGAAATTTCCGCGTCGCTTCAACAAATCGCCTCGACCGCGCAGCATTCGAAAATGCTTTCCGACGGGGCGCGGCAGGACGCGGTTGATGGCCGCGAGTCCGTCGAAAAAATGATTCAAAGCATGAACGCCATCGAAGAAATGGTGACCGGCACGGCTGAGGCGATTCAATCCGTCAATAAGCGCATGGAATCCATTGAGACGATTTTGGACGTGATTAAGGATATTTCGGATCAAACGTCGCTGCTGTCAATCAATGCGTCTATTATCGCCAAAAAAGCGGGCGAGCGCGGACGCGGCTTCAACGTCATCGCCGACCGCGTGCGGAAGTTGGCGGATCAATCGAATTCGTCGGCGAAAGAGATTGCGCGTATTATCCGCGACGTGCAGAAAGAGTCGTTTCACGCGGTCGAAGTCGCGTCCATCGGGCGCGAGAAAGTGCGCGACGGCGTGAAATTGGCGGAATTGGCCGGGAAAGCGTTGGATAAAATCATCACGGGCGCGAATGAATCCTCGTCCGTCATTTCCCGCATCGCGGACACGACCGACGCGCAAACGAAAGTCGGCCAATACATTATGGAATCTATGGATCAAGTCGTGGAGATGGTCAACCAAATTAAAGTCGCCACGAAAGAGCAGGAATTGAGTTCGTCGTATATCATGACGCAGACGGAGCAAGTGCTGCACCATTCGCAGCAAGTCAAACA
>CAZCGG010000380.1:0-2986 GCA_964498135.1 uncultured Candidatus Moduliflexus sp. | reverse complement strand
TTCTGATCAACGAAAAACGCTACGCCGAAATCGCGGAGATGATGCAGATGATTGTCGAACATTCGGCGTTGCGCGAAGATATTTTAGCGCGGCAAACCGCCCGCTTGGCGGCGTTTCAGCAGGAGATCGTGCTAAAAACGCTGTTTGAGTATCTTGACGCGGTTTCACTTTAAGGAGGAAGGCGCGATGTTGACGATTCATGCCGTGCGAACTGGCCATCAGGTTCTTCTTTCGCAAGACGAATTTACGCTTCTGATTCAAAAAGTGCTTGAAATTCAGCCCGTGAATGTCGTTGAAGAGATTTCTGATGATGAGATGACTGAAGACGATCTTCGAGCGTATTATGAGGCAAAAGCGGAATTCGAACGCGGCGAGAGCATAGACTTTAAGGCGGTAAAAGGCGCATGGGGGCGGGGAGAAGTTGCGCATGTATAGCCTTCAAATGAGCAAGCCTGTTATCAAATTTGTGAACTCGCGGACGCCGAAAGAACGTCAACGGATTAAGGCCGCGTTTGAATCATTGCAAAACAATCCTTTTCAAAATCAGTTAGACATTAAAAAGATGAAAGGCATGGCAAACCATTATCGTTTTTTGTATGAAATTATTCATGAACAGGTTTTGATTTATCTGTATAAGGCGGATAATAGAGGCGATGTTTACAAATAGCGGCGTTTCGGCAGGAAGCATTGCTGAGAATGCCGATTGACTATCTTGACGCGGTTTCACTTTAGAGGAAAAATTGCGCAATGAAGGAGGGTTGACAATGACGAACACATTCGAAGCGCCGCTAACAAAATCGGGCAATGCGTTTATTGTGAAAATTCCGCCGCATATTATCGAATCGGCGCATTTGCGGCTGAATGAGCTTGTTGTCTGTTCCATAGAAAATCATCGTTTGACGATTCAGCCGAAACCAATGAAATACTCGTTAGCGGAACTGTTGGCAGATACGACGGAAACCGAGCCGGAAATGGATTGGGGCAAGCCGATGGGAGCAGAAACATGGTGAGTTATATTCCGAAAAAGGGAGATTTTATCGCGCTGCGTTTCGATCCGCAATCGGGGCATGAACAAATGGGAACGCGGCCGGCGTTGGTCGTGAGCAATACCGCATTTAACGAGCAGACCGGCTTTGCTGTTGTTTGCCCGCTTACCAATACCAAACGGCAAAATCGTTTTCATGTGCCAGTCATGGCAAACGCATTAACCGGTTATATCATGGCGGATCAACTTAAATCGCTTGATTATCGGGCAAGGCAAGCAAAATTAATTGACACCTGTTCGTTAGAGTTATTGGAAGAAGTTTTGAACCGAATTGCCCCAATCTTGTTTTAACAGATGAGCACAATATGATCAACGCTGCCCGACAGATCGCGGCGGTGCGATCTTACCGTAAGGAGGTCGTCTATGTTAGCGCGATTGGATAACAGCGTGATTTTCAAGAAGCTCTTCACGGATCGAGAAGTGCTGCAAGCCTTTGTCAAGGACGTGACCGGCGCGACGATTGATCCGGTCACGATTGAAACCGAAAAGAGCTTCGCGCCGCCGCTCGGCGCGGTGGACATTAAAATTGACATTTTCGCCGACGATCCGGCGCATCGCCTGATTGTCGAGATTCAGCGCGTCAAATACGATTATCATTATGACCGCTTTTTGTATTATCAGAACGCCGCAATCATGGAGTTGCAACGCTCGCACACGCAATACAAACTTGATAAAACGGTCTATACAATTGTCTGGCTGACGGCCAAGGACGACGCGCTGCCTTATGATGTGATTACGACGAGCCTGCGGTCAACGGCGAGCGATGGCGGCGAGGTGCCGCTCTATCCGCATAAGCTGTTCTTTTTGAATCCAAATTACCGCTCAGACCGGACGCCGGCGGGCATCCGCGATTGGCTGGAACTCGTGTTCGAGAGCCTCGCGCATCCCAACGCGCCGCATCTGAATACCACGCGCTCAATCATTCGCAAAGCGACCGGGTTAATCGAAACGGAGGGCTTGTCGCCGCTCGATTTGCGGTTAGCGATGGAAGAGCAAGATTATGAAGATCATCTCACCCTGCGCGAAGAAAAAGGCCGCCAAGAGGCTCAACAGGCGATTGCGCGGAGTATGCTGGCGAAAGGCTTTGAGCTTTCCGTGATCGCTGAAATGACCGGCCTTGCGGATGAGGAAATCACTCGGCTGCGCAAGGAAAGCTGTCAGACACCTCTTAAGGGTGTCTGACAGCTATGTTCAGAACAATGATTGACTTCAAAAAAATACCTGACGACACGCACCCGAAAATCAGGCAAATGCAGATTGAAGGCTATCGCCGAATGACGCCGCAGCAGAAAATGCGCTGCGTCACCGACCTGATCAATGCCGCCCGCCAGATGTCGGCGATGCGGATTCGCCAACAATACGGCGACATTTCCGAGCGCGAACTTCAACTGCGGCTTGGGGCGTTATGGCTGGATCGAGAGACGATGATTCGCGTTTTCGATTGGGATCCGAAAGAAAAGGGGTATTAAACCGCAATATGCATTCAGCGTGAGGATGTATGGCATATATCATGGTTGATGTCGAGGCTGACGGCCCGATTCCGGGCGATTATTCGATGATTGCCTTTGGCGCGCTCAAAGTTGAAGGCACGTTAGATAAGACGTTTTACGGCAAGCTCCGCCCGATTTCCGACAAATGGATTCCGCAGGCGTTAGCGATTTCCGGCTTTTCGCGGGATGAGACGCTGCAATTCGACGATCCGGCGCATGTCATGCGGGCGTTTCGTGACTGGATATTGGCGGTAAGCCATGACGAGCCGTTCTTCATTTCCGACAATAACGGGTTCGATTGGCAATTTATCAACTGGTATTTTCATCATTTTCTCGGCGAAAATCCCTTTGGGCATAGTTCCCAAAATGTCGGCTGCCTGTATCACGGCTTATTGAAAGACACGTTTGTCAGTTTCAAGCATCTGCGCCGCACCGCGCACACGCATCATCC
>CAZCGG010000379.1:0-3023 GCA_964498135.1 uncultured Candidatus Moduliflexus sp. | reverse complement strand
ACGAGCAGCCTGTTTCCGGCGTGAAGCCTTGCTTCGCGCCGGTCGTATTTTCACGCCTGTTTCACACAACGTCACCTTTTCCTCTCAAAAGGAAGGGAGCGCCGACGCGCCATGCGTCAGGCGTTCTTGTGCTGCGCCTATGAACATCACCACGCCTGAATGGACGAAACACGCCGTGTTTTATCAGATTTTTCCAGATCGCTTTGCCCGCAGTCCCCGCATGATTCATCCGCGCGGCCTCGCCTTCAAGCCGTGGGGCGCGCCGCCCGAAGAGCAGGGGTATCAAGGCGGCGATTTGCATGGCGTGACGGATAAATTGGACTATTTGCAGGCTTTGGGCGTCACGGCGATTTATCTGAATCCGATTTTCGCCTCCGCGTCGAATCATCGCTATCACACGTTCGATTATTATCAGGTTGACCCGCTCTTAGGCGGAAAGAACGCGCTGCGCGAATTGCTGGACGTGGCGCATCGCCGGAAAATCCGCGTGGTGTTGGATGGTGTCTTCAATCATGCGAGCCGGGGATTTTGGGCGTTTCATCATATTCTGGAAAACGGCGGCAACTCGCCGTACATCAATTGGTTTACCGTGTATGATTGGCCGCTGCGCCCGTATAATGTGGATGCGACGCAGCCGATCAATTACAAGGCGTGGTGGAATCTGCCCGCGCTGCCGTCATTCAACACTGACGATCCGGGCGTGCGCGATTATATCCTGAATGTCGCCCGCTATTGGGTGGAATTCGGCATTGACGGCTGGCGGCTGGATGTGCCATACGAAATTGACGACGATAGTTTCTGGCAGGAATTTCGGCGCGTGGTGAAAGGCGCGAACCCGGAAGCCTACATCTGCGGGGAAATCTGGTGGAATGCTCAGCGCTGGCTGCAAGGGGATCAGTTTGATGCGGTCATGAATTACTTTTTCATGGATGCGGCCCTCAGTTTCTTCGGCGCAAAGACGCTGCGGCCGGATTATAAGCGCGAACATCTCAAATTAGAGCCGCTTGACGCTCCGGCCTTTGCCGCAAAGGTGGACGCCATGCACAGCATGTACGATTGGGAAGTCAATCATGCGCAGTTGAATTTGCTTGACAGCCACGACACCGCCCGCGCGCGTTGGATTATGGGCGATGATGTCAGCGCGCTGCGGCTCTGCGCCTTGTTTCAGATGACCATGCCGGGCGCGCCGTGCGTGTATTACGGCGATGAAATCGGCCTGTCGGCCGGGGACGATCCGGCGTGTCGCGGCGCGTTCCCGTGGCAGGATGAAACGACGTGGAATCAAGAACTGCTCGCCGCGTATCGCCAAGCCACCGCCATGCGCCACCGCTATCCGGTCTTGCGCACCGGCGCGTTTGCTCCGCTTTACGCGCAAGGCTCAGTCTATGGCTTTTCGCGCAAATCAGGCGCGCAAGAGGCGATTGCGCTCTTCAATACCGACACGACCGCCGCGAGCGTCGTGCTTGAGACGACCGGCCTGACTTCAACGCGTTTTACGCGCGTGTGGCCGGAAGCCCCGAAAGCCGCGCATGTCGTGGAACATGGGCGGCTGACGCTGACGATTCCGGCGCGGGAAGCCGTCGTGCTGATGAGCGGCGAGGAAGATTAAGCGGCGAGAAAATAGGTGTCAGACACTTCCAAAGTGTCTGACACCTTTCCACTCAGGATGACCGTCATGGCGAGCGGTGACATCTTCTCACGACGCCAGCAATTTATTGATGATTTCTAACGCGCTGATAAAGCAGAGATCGCATTTGGATTGATTCAGCAGTTCTTCTTCGCGGAGTTCTTTGCCGGGATGGATGAAATTCCGGTAAATGCGGGAAATATTTCCGACTTGCACCATAACATCCCCCAACATCTTCTTTTCTTTCAAATAGTTCAGAATTTCGGAGAGATCGCTCTCATACAACTCGCGTTTTTCCGTTTTGTCATTTTTGCGCGGCACGTACAGCGTCGTGATTTCCTTTTTCTCGCAGTAATGCAGCAGCACCACCTCCACGAGCGACCCAGCGAGAACGATGACCGATTTCTCGTTTTTCATCAAATAATTCAGAAACAGTTCGTTCAAATCGCGCTCGGCAATCTCGCGGTACTGCTTTTTCATTTTTCGAATATGATGCAGCAACGGATAATAGGAAAACCGCTCCAAATTTTCGACGGTCAGCATGTCCAGCCCCGTCACCCATTTCGGCGGAAGCTGCTTTGGCTCAATCTGCTCCAATTCTTTTTCTAAATACGGATTGAGTTCATAAATCGGCACAAGATGGTCGCCGCGCCGCCGCGTGTCGCGCAAATACCCTTTTTCAAGCCAATCTTCCCGCAGCATCGTGGCCTGCGCCGGTTCCGCGTCCATCAGCACGCTGAATTTCCACTCTGGAATCGCCATCCGGTTATGTTGAAATTCTTCTTCCTGTACGAGATTGTTCACGAACGCCTGCAATCTCGACATCGCCACGTCGTCTTCTTCTTCTAAAAAGCTCAGCGCGTTCCAGTATTTTTGTTTGATCGTCTGCTGTTCCTGCACGATGGCGAGCAGTTGGCGGTAATTCTGCAAAATAATTTCATCGTGCGGCACAAGGCTGTGCGCCCGCCGAATCAGTTCAAATGCTTCTTGCAGTTGGTTTTTCGCGCGTTTAATATGAGAGAGATTATTGAGAATGACGGAATTTTCGGCTTCGCGCGCTAACAGAGCTTCATAGACCTGTTCGGATTCGTCAATAAAGCCTAATTCGTTGAGAGAATACGCGACATCAAACGTGTAAAATTGTTCAGGCGGGGCGCAGAGTTCCGAATGAAACACTTCGACGATTTTGGCAAATTTCCGTTCTTGAAAGAGTTTTTCAAGCAGAATCATCGTCAACGTGCGGGCTTGATCGAAGTGGGAAACCGCGCGCAACTCTTCGATTTTGGTCTTTTCTACTTTGAATTCTTTCCCAGTCATGCCTTACTCACATTTACGAATAGAAGTGAGAAGATAACGCTGAACCACAGCATCCGCATCAAGATTTCCAATCTTGCCG
>CAZCGG010000378.1:0-3034 GCA_964498135.1 uncultured Candidatus Moduliflexus sp. | reverse complement strand
GATGGTGCTGCTCCCGATTTCGGATGAGTTGATTGGCGCGCCGCGCGCGCATTAAGAGTCGTTGATGACAGGAGTGTCAAATCAAGATTTGACAGGGAAGAACAGCGAAATGAACATTTCGCGCTCCTGGTTCTATAAAAAATTACGAAAAATGAGGTGATGAACGACAATCTATCGAAAGTGACGACATCAGAGACCGCTTGAGTTTTCAGGGGTGCCGCACAGGCTGAGAACACACCCTTCGCACCTGATCTGGATCATGCCAGCGTAGGAAGAAAACAACAATTCAAGACGCCGCGCCGCCTAGCCGCCAACATGACGGCAAGCGAGCCGCGCGTCGAAATTGTGTAACCGCAAGGGAATATCCAGAACGGATATTCCCTTTTTTATTGAACACGCTTTCAGACACGACGTTTCTTGCAGAAACGCCGCGTCTCTACCCGGAAAAAAATTATGACAACACCTTTCAAATGTTTTTGGCTGATGCTGACAATCTGCCTGACCATTGCCGCGCCATCGTTCGCGCAAAATACGGAAGAACTCACGGTGTACGCCTACGACAGTTTCATTTCATGGGGCTTGGCTGAGGCGACGATGCATGTGTTTGAGCAGGCGAACAACTGCAAAGTGACACTGATTGGCGTCGGCGACGCGGGGCAAGTGCTGAATCGCGCCATTTTGGAGAAGGATTATCCGCAGGCCGACGTGATTATCGGGATTGACAACAATTATCTTGCAAAAGCCCTGAAACAGGACATTCTTGAGCCGTATCAATCGCCGAATCTCACCGTCGTGCCGGAAGAATTGCGCTTTGACGCGAGCGGGCATCTCACGCCGTTCGAATACGGCTTCATCGCGTTCGTGTACGATTCGCAGGCGATCCAGACGCCGCCCGCCAGCCTGAACGCGCTCACCGAGCCGCAATGGAAGGGGAAAATCATCCTCGAAGACCCGCGCACGTCCAGCCCCGGCGTCTCGCTGCTGCTCTGGACGATTGCCGCGTTTGGCGAAGATGGCTATTTGGAGTTTTGGCAGCGGCTGAAACCCTCGATTCTGACGATTACGGACGGCTGGGATGCGGCCTATGGCATGTTCACGAACGGCGAAGCGCCGATGGTGCTGAGTTACGCCACCAGCCCCGCGTATCACGTCGAAACGGAACACACCACGCGTTATCAGGCCGCGCCGATGACTGATGGCTTTTACCGGCAAATCGAGGGAATCGGCATCATCAAGGGGACGAAACATCGCCCGCTTGCCGAAAAATTTATTGATTTCATGCTGACCGAAGAATTTCAGCAGAACATTCCGTTGACGCAATGGGTGTTTCCGGTCAATCAAAACGTCAAGCTGCCCAAAAGCTTTGATTATGCGGCGAGCGCCGACCGCTATCTGTCGCTTGCGCCCGAACTCATTGATCAACGCTATGACATTTGGCTGAAAGCGTGGACGGAATTGATGACGCGCTGACGCCCCGCGAAATCGCCCTGAACGGGCGTCGGCATAACGCAAGGGGTTTCGGCCCCTTGCTATTCTTCCTGATATGTCCGCATTTTTTTATGCAGATACGTGCGCTCGATTTCAAGCGTCTGCGCCGTCTTCGTGATGTTCCCGCCGTGCGCTTTCAAGCATTGCGCGATATACTGCTTTTCAAACGCATTGCGGGCGTCTTTCAGCGATTTCCACGGCGGGCTGAACAGCGCCACGCTGCCGTTGCCCGCCGGTTTGCGCCGCCCGCCGCCGAGAATCGTCATTGGAATGTGTTCCGCGTGAATCTCGTTCGCGGAGACCATAATTACCAGCCGCTCAATCACGTTTTTCAATTCGCGGATATTGCCCGGCCAATCGTACTGCGTCAGCGCGTCAACAGCGTCCGGCGCGATGGTTTTGATGCGCCGCCCGTTTTCCAGCGAAATTTCTTGCAGGAAATGCGCCGCCAACAACGGAATATCTTCACGGCGCTCGCGCAGCGGCGGCACGTAGAACGGAATGACGTTCAGGCGGTAATACAAATCTTCGCGGAAATTGCCCCGCTCGATTTCCTCGTCTAAATTCTTATTTGAGGCCGCGAACACGCGAAAATCGGCCTCGAACGTCTCCGAGCCGCCGACGCGCTCGAATTTCTGCTCTTGCAGCACGCGCAGCACTTTCGCCTGCGTCGCAAGGCTCATGTCGCCGATTTCATCGAGAAAGAGCGTCCCCTCGTGCGCCAACTCGAATTTCCCCGCCTTGCGCGAGGTCGCGCCGGTAAACGCCCCTTTTTCATGGCCGAACAGTTCGCTTTCAATCAATTCCTGCGGAATGGCGGCGCAGTTGACTTCCACAAACGGCTTATCCGCCCGCAGGCTTTGGCGGTGCAGCGCGCGGGCGACAAGCTCCTTGCCCGCGCCGTTTTCGCCGTAAATCAGCACGCGCCCGTTCGTCGGCGCGGCCTGCGCGATGCGCTCGCGGATTTCCTGCATCGCCTTGCTGACGCCGATCATCTCATATTTGCGCTCCACGCGCTGCTTGAGGTCGGAATTTTCGCGCAGCAGCCGCCCCTGATCAAGGGCGCGTTCCGCCATAATCAGCGTCTTTTCCAACGAAAGCGGCTTTTCGAGAAAATCGTAGGCGCCAAGCTTCGCGGCTTTGACGGCGGCTTCGATATTCCCATGCCCGGAAATCACGATGACCGGCATGTCAGGATAGCGCTGTTTCACGATTTCCAGCACGCGCAAGCCGTCCATGCCCGGCATCCACAAATCCAGAAACATCAAGTCAGGCCGCTCCCGCTCAAGCTCGGCCAATCCCGCCTGCCCGTCATGCGCGGCGCGCGCGCGATACCCCTCGTCTTCGAAGATGCTCGCCAATGACGAGCAAATCCGTTTTTCATCATCCACAATCAAAATCTGCGCTGAATTCATGGGTTATATACGGTGCGACGCGATATGCGGCGCGGGCAATTCAATCCGAAAAACCGAGCCGGTCGGCGCGTTATTTTGAATCGTAATCGTCCCGCCGTGTTCGCTGATAATTTTATGCACAATCGCCAAGC
>CAZCGG010000377.1:0-3041 GCA_964498135.1 uncultured Candidatus Moduliflexus sp. | reverse complement strand
GGCAAGATTTCCCCATCCGCGCATTCACGGGCGAAGAAATTTCGTCTCTACGACATTCCCCATTTCGTTTATGGACTCGACACCGCAACGCGCTTGGACGCAGAGCCTTGAAATCCGAATCGGCCTGCTGCTCATGCTGATCACCACCGGCATTTTGACGGGGTACGGCGTCTATCAATATCACGACCTTTATAACAAAGCGTTAGCTGAGCTTGAAACCCGCGCGAGCATTGCCGCGACGCGGATCGGGGATGCCGTCGCGGTGCCGCTCTGGGAATTCAGCCTTGAAACCGTTGAAAAAATCCTGCGATCCGAAATGCAGGAAAAATCTCTCTATGCCATTGTGATTAAAGGGGATGATGGCAAAATTTCCGTCGCGTTAGCGCGCGACGCGGCGTGGCAGATCGCGCCAACCGGGGAAAATATTGCGGGCGATTTCCGTCGCACAGAGCAGAAGATCACGTATAATTCCAAAGTCTTGGGCGCGGTGACGGTGTTCGTGACGCCGAAATTCATGCGCGAGCAGCTTGCGTCGCAAACATGGCAGTTAGGCATCGCGATTTTCATCTTGGATCTGACGATATTTTTCGCCGTCGCCGTTATTCTCCGCCGAAAGCTCATCCATCCAATCATCATCACGACGAATTGCCTTGCTCGGCTTGCCAAAGGGGAAATCCCCAAGACGCTGACGGAACGCTATACCGGCGAACTCAACGAGATGAAAAATCATCTGAACGCCCTGATTGACGCGACGGAAAATACGGTGAAAATCGCCGAAGAAATCGCCGACGGGAATCTCAATCTCGTTGTCAAAGAGCGGTCGGCGCAAGATCGCATGATGAATGCCATGAACCGCATGGTATCACAACTGCATCAACTCGTCGAAGGGCAGAACCGACTGACGCGCACGGTGCGCGACGGCAAAATGGATGAGCGCGGCTCCGTAGAAGCGGCGCAAGGCGGCTGGAAGGAGTTGATCATCGGCGTCAATGACCTGATTGACGCCTTTGTCAGGCCGATCACGCTGGCGTCCGACTCTCTTGATAGAATGTCCAGAGGCGACATCCCCGAAAAAATCACGGACGAGTATCAAGGGGATTTCAACAATATCAAAAACAATCTGAACAGCCTGATTGACGCTAATTGTCAGGTGGCGCAATTGGCGGAATCCATCGCGCAGGGCAATCTTGATATTCACGTTGAAGCGCGGTCGGAGCATGACCGCCTAATGATCGCGTTAAAATTGATGACGCAGCGTTTGAACGCCATTCTCGCCGAAATGGACGCGCTCACCGGCGCGATTCAAGCCGGGCAGTTGGAATGCCGAGGCAAGACGGACGCCTTCGGCGGCGCGTGGCGCGAATTGATTGAAAGCGTGAACGATGTCATTGCGGCGTTCGTCCTGCCGTTAAATACCACCGCCGCCTATATCGAGCAGCTTTCCGAGGATAAAATTCCCGATAAAATCACGGACGAGTATCGCGGCGATTTCAATAAGATTAAAAATAATCTGAATTTATTGGGCGAAAAAATTTATGATGTGCTAAGCGAAACGGACGACATCATTCAGGCCATGCAGCAAGGGCGCTTGGATAAACGCGGCCAAGCCGAGCGGTTCGGCGGCGGCTGGCAGAAATTGGTGATCGGGCTGAATCGCGTGCTGGACGCCATTGCCGCCCCGATTGCCATGACGCGCGCCACGCTGTCCCGCGTGGCGGCCGGGGATGTTCCCGCCTTGATTTCCGGCGAATTTCAGGGAGATTTCAACGCCATGAAAGACGATTTGAACGCCCTGATTTCCGCGATGCGCGAAATCACTGACTTGGCGGGCGAAATGGCGAACGGCAATCTGACCATTGAACTGCGCGAGCGTTCAAACAACGATCTGCTCATCCAAGCCTTAAACCAAATGCTGACGAAATTCAACGAAATCGTCGCGGAAGTCAAAGCGGCCGCGAAAAGCGTCGCGTTTACCAGCGAAGAGATGCAATCCAACTCCGAGCGGCTGTCGCAGGGCGTGACGCAGCAGGCCGCCGCGACGGAAGAAGTTTCTTCGTCAATGGAACAGATGTCCGCCAACATCCGACAGAACGCGGATAACGCCAAAGCGACCGAAAAGATCGCGCAGGAATCGGCGGATTTCGCCGAAGAAAGCGGCAAAGTCGTCGCGGAAACGCTGATTGCGATGGAACAGATCGCGGAAAAAATTCTGATTATCGAAGAGATCGCCACGCAGACGCGGCTGCTGTCGCTGAACGCCACGATTGAGGCGGCGCGCGCGCAGGAATACGGCAAAGCATTTTCCGTCGTCGCGGCGGAAGTGCGGAAACTCTCGGACATCACGAAAAAAGCGGCGGAGGAAATCAGCAAGCTTGCCATCTCCTCGCTGGATATTTCCAAGCGGGCGGGCGGCATGTTGAGCAAACTGCTGCCGAGCATTCACCACACCGCCGAATTGGTGCAGGAGATCACGGCGGCGAGCGGCGAGCAGAGCTTAGGCACGGAACAAATCAATTCCGCCGTGCAGCAGTTGGATCAGGTCACGCAGCAGAATGCGGTCACGTCTGAAAACCTGTATGCGATGGCGGAGCAATTGGCGACGCAGGCCGAGCAATTGAAGGCGCGCATGGCTTTTTTCCGCATTCTTGCGGAAGATGAGGCGCATGCGGATGTCGCGCTCTCTGCGATTCGCCAGCCCGAAAAGTCCGCTCCTGTCAAGAAACCGCCGCTCAATGCCCATCAGTTCGCGCATCAGCCTCGCGTTCGCGGCAGCGTTGCCGCCGACAGGCGGGCGGATGAACCGGCGAGTGATGAACATGACCGTGAATTTGAGCGTTTTTAAGTAAACCTTTTGCAAAAGTCTCTTCCGTTCGCGCTGAGCCTGTCGAAGGGCGCGCGTGACCGTTGACATACGCGCTTCGACAGGCTCAGCGCGAACGGGGAGCGAGGAAATAATGACGTATGCAAGAGGTCTAGCGTTTTGAGACGCCGCGAAAAAAGATCATTTTTCGCGCATTTAATGGTTGACAAAATTTCAGAGG
>CAZCGG010000376.1:0-3053 GCA_964498135.1 uncultured Candidatus Moduliflexus sp. | reverse complement strand
CCTGAAACAGCGACGCGAGCGCGACTTCCGCCGCCGGATCGAGATCGCAGCCCTCGTCGCGCAGAAACATCGCCCCGGCGCGTTCGGCTTCCGCATTCGTCACCGCGTACATGTTGCCGCGCGATTCGGTCAGCGCGTCAAACACGCCGCCGACAATCGCATACGGCGGCCGGCGATTGCTCAAGACGCGCGCGCGCGCGGCCTCGATGTGCTTGCGCTGCGCTGCCTCATCGGCGGGAAGCAGGTCGCGGGACTGCTGAAGCCATGCGTCAGTCATTGGCGTGAATGGCGCGTTCTGCGAGAAATGCAGCCGCATTCCGCCGCCGAAACGCCCGTCCTGCGCGAGCCGCCGGCGCATGTCCCAGACCGCAATGCCGCCCGTGCCGCTGCCGACGGCCTGAAAATAATGATCCGGCGCTTGCCCGACGGTTTCCACGAACGCGAGCAAGACCGTTCCCATGCCGTCGCGCCGGGCGACGTTCGCCGCGCCGCCTTCAGGGAAACAGCCGTCGCTGGCGGCAAGCAGATTCCCCAAACGGATCGCGTCGAAATAATCGGCGTGTCCGGTCAGCGCGACAAGCTTCACGCAGTCCGGCTTGGGCTGATTCATCCAGAGAAATGGCAATCCGGCCTCTGGCACGACGATGACCGCCGGAATTTCGCGCATGGAACAGACGCGCAGAAAGGCGCGCGCCGTGTTTCCGGCGGACGACACGACGAGGCTGCGCCGCTCGCCGTCAGGAATGCGGGCGCAGACCGGCGGCGCTTCCAATTCCTTGAACGTGCCAGTCGTCATGAATGCGCCGCGCTCCGGCCAATAGCCGCTCAAGACGAAGAAGAGTCGCTCAAGGCCGAGACGGCGGCCAATCTGCTCGCTGTGAATGACGGCAGGGCCGGGCGCGTCCGGCAGAATGCGGCGCACCGGCAGCCACTCCGCAAAGCGAAACATGCCGGGCAAATCCGCGCGGATTTCGAAACGCTGGTTGGCGTATTGCGCCCGCAGCAAAGCCGAGGCGTGGGTTTCCGGGCAGGACAGCAGAAAGCCGGTCGGCGCGTCGTCATGCGTTTTGCCGCACATTGGGCAGAACAGAGAATAATGATGGGGAATCATCTGGTTCATAGAATGATTTAGAATAAAAATTTTTCACCACAGATTGACATAGAATCGCTGTTATGGATTACTTCTGTTTATTCATGGGCATACGCCCAATCATCTACTCGTTCTATCCATCCACTGTAAGCAGATTTCGGATAGTTTTGTAAAGGAAAATAAAAAAACCTATCAAAACTCATCATACCAGAAAGAACTGGGATATACAATGTCCACGAATTTCCATAGAACCAATCAACTTGAGATGCCGTTTCATAGTGAAATTGGGGATACGCTGGCATTTGGGTAAATGGGATGGCAGGAAGAAAGTCTGGAATTAAGGCTTGCAGCCTGGTTGGAGGAACTCCATGCTGGGTTTCAAACGCTTGAATCGCCTGAATTAACGGACGACTTCTCTTTGCTAAGAGAGCAAATCCATGCATTCGAATGGCTTCGGCGGCCATAAATGCACTATAACCTATTCCTCCATAGCAAAGACTAACAACAAGCCAGAACATTGCTCGGATGCGATATCGTTTCCAGATCAAAAACAACAATGAAATAGGAAAAATAGGCATTGCAAATGGAAATACGGTGATGAATAAAACCATCGCCATCACAAACGGAAGGATCACTCCACCACCCCATCCTATTGGCGAAATGCTATACCATGCGAACGCAATCATTCCCCCATTGATAATGAGGCAGGTACGGAATGTTTTTCGTAATCTTTTTCGGAATTCTTCTATTTCCATAACGATATCTTTATATTGATTCCGAATTTAGGTTCTCCTGCAAAATAGCTACGATTTTTTGATTCTATGGTAGGCGTTTGGGGGATTTTGTAAAGTATTTTCGAGAAGTTTCTTCGTTCGCGTTTGCCTTTTAGTCTGCCCACCCCTTGCCCCTCCGAGAAGGGGAATCAACTCTTCCCGTCTTGGGGGCTGGGGTGGGTGTCCTGAAACGCCGCACCGCGAGCGTGTCATGACGCATGGGCGACAATCGTGCTTTTCATGAAGCGTTTAATATTTTTCACGGCATGAAAATAATTCGCTTTTACCGTGCCAACCGAGCAGCCGAGAATGTTGGCGATTTCTTTGTACGGCAGCCCTTCGCAGACGCGCAAAAAGATGGTCTTCTGCTGTTTTTCCGGCAACTGCTGGATCGCGTCCTGCAATTCGTCCTGCACTTCGGTAGAATCCATATTCTGAAACGCGGCGGCGTCTTCTATCGCATGGTAATTCTCTAACTCAACGTGATATTGGGCTTTATCGCGGCGCAGATGATTGATGCAGAAATTGACCGTGATGCGATAGAGCCACGTGTGAAAACTCGATTTTTTCTGGAACGTGTGCAGCGCTTCATACGCCTTCAAGAACACGTCCTGCGCGATGTCGGCGGCGTCGTCATGATTGCGCACCATTTTTAACGCCAGCGCATACATTTGGCGTTGATGCCGCGTCACCAACAGTTCAAACGCGGAGGTCGCGCCCGCCAGCACCACGTCAATCAATTGCTCGTCCGTCATCTGCTCCAAATCTTTCCGGCTGTAATGCGCTCGCGCGCTGCGAAGAATTGCGGGCATCGGGGTGAATCCCGGCATGGTCTGTTGTAATGCGATCAGTTGCGTTGCCATATTTTTTTCTCCCGTCAACGTCTCGCGCTGCGAAACGCGCCCGGTCTCTCATAACAGGTTGTGATGATTGATGTTTCTTTCCGGTGTGTCCTGCTCGGTTTCTGATCATCGCAACCTTGTTGCCAACTCGCGGCAGCGCGCGGCGGCGGCGCGGCAACGGCGTTTTTTGTTTCGCGCAACTTCAATAAAATCAACATGTTACATGCGCCAAAATTTTCGAGCCAGTTGCGCCGGACGCCTCAAAATGCCCCCGATTTTGCGGGCGGTTTTCGCGGCGCGTGGGGAAGAGTGAGGAAAGATGAGGAATTAGCGGGAATGCGGGCGCGC
>CAZCGG010000375.1:0-3061 GCA_964498135.1 uncultured Candidatus Moduliflexus sp. | reverse complement strand
GTCTCTACAATTTCGATTGCCATCCGAGGCGGAATGGGAATACGCGGCGCGGGCGAAAACGCAGACCGCCTATTCGTTCGGCGATGATCCTTCGCAATTGAATAACTATGCGTGGCATTCGGCGAATTCCGACGCCACAACGCATCCGGTCGGACAGAAACTGCCGAATGATTTTGGCCTGTATGATATGCACGGCAATGTGTGGGAATGGGTCACAGATACGTATCATCAGAACTATAAGGGCGCGCCGAAAGATGGCAGCGCATGGGTGAGCGGCGACTCGAGTCGCGCCATCCGCGGCGGCAGTTGGAGCTATGCGCCGAGGTACGTCCGTTCCGCATTTCGGAGCGACAGCGGCTACAACTACAACAGGGTCAAGGGCATCGGCTTCCGCGTGGTGGCGGTGTCGCGCTGAGTTTCCAGACCATGAATGGTCTGGCTGTATGCCTGCGTCCTTTCAGGACGGCGCGGCGGATACGTCCCGTCAGGGACGCCAACGAATAGCCCGCCGATTCATCGGCGGGCGCGAAACGGCGGGACGTTCGGCGGCGTCAAGCCCGCCAATAAATTGGCGGGCTATGCGCGGGCGTCCCTACGGGACGGCATATTCTGAGGAGGTGGGTTATGAGGAACACGATGAGTAACATTTATCCGATTCGCAATTTTACGGTTACGGACGATGCCATTCGATTCGAGCTTGGCGACGCGAGGATTTGATCGTTCCCGTCATTCCGTCGTCGTATCGCGAGGAAACGCCGGTCGCGCCATCAACGGTTTCCTATCCGCGCAAAACGCCGGATCGAAACATCGTTGCGCCTGCCATGCGCCCCTGACCGGTAGCTCGGGATTGCATTTCCGCGCCGGATACGTTCGCCGGGACGAAAAATGCGCGATTTTAAAACACAAGAGAGGAACGAAGCATGAATGCACATGTTCAGTATCTTATCAATGAAAAAGGGGATAAAACGGCTGTATGGATTCCCTTTGACGAATGGATGGAACTTGTTGAAACGTATCATCTTCCTTTTCAAGAAAACAGTTCGCCACAACGCCCGTTCGGATTATGCAAGGGCGAGTTTGTTGTTCCAGACGATTTCGACGCGCCGTTGCCGGAATCTGTGTTAAAGGACTTCGAGGGAATATGAGATTGTTATTGGATACGCATATTTTTCTGTGGCTGATCAGCGGTGATGCTCGTTTATCGAATGAAACGAAGGCGAAGATTCTTGATGCCGAGAATACAGCCTATTTAAGTGTTGTCTCAATATGGGAAACGATTGTCAAATATCAATGAGGAAATCTCTCGATTCCTCAGTTGCCGTCAGAGTATCTGCCGAAGCAGCGAGAACGACACCAGATAGAGAGTTTGCGGTTAGACGAAATTTCGGTGTCGCGACTGGTTGCGCTGCCATCAATTCATCGCGATCCGTTCGACCGCATGTTGATTTGTCAGGCGTTAGCGCATGATTGCACTTTTGTTACGGTTGATGAAACCATCATGCGCTATCCCGTAAAAATCATGCGATGAAACGGCGTGACATTCGGCGGCGTCACGCGCATGGCCGTATACGTTCCCGCGCATCACACCCGCCAATACATTGGCGGGCTATGCGCGGGCGTCCCGACGGGACGGAATATTCTGAATCGTGATTGTCTCTCGCAAATTTCATTACTAATGGAATTTTCTTGACATGACGCAACAACGCGAGATTTCACGGGGATTCTTCTTGAAATTGCCTAAGAACAACCTGACAGATCACCTGATAAACCCGTCAGATTTTTAACACAGAAGGAGGCATTATGAGCAAGCCAAAAGTCGTTTTAGCGTATAGCGGCGGACTCGATACGTCCGTGCTCGTCAAATGGTTGGAACAAAAGGGGTATGACGTGATCGCCTACGTCGCCAATGTCGGGCAGAATGAAGATTTTGAGGAAATCCGGCAGAAAGCCCTGAAAACGGGCGCATCGAAGGTGTATGTCGAGGACATCCGGGAAGAGTTCGTCACCGATTTCGTTTTTCCGGCGATTCAGGGCAACGCCTTGTACGAAGGCCGCTATTTTATGGGAACGTCGTTAGCGCGGCCGGTGATTGCCAAGAAACATATCGAAATCGCCTACAAAGAGGGCGCGGAATACGTTTCGCACGGCGCGACCGGCAAAGGGAACGATCAGGTGCGGTTCGAATTGACCTTCTACGCGCTGAATCCGGCGATTAACGTCATCGCGCCGTGGAAAGATCGGGAATTTTTGAACCAGTTTCAAGGCCGAACGGATTTGCTGAATTACGCCGAAAAGAACGGCATTCCGGTCAAGGCCACGCTGAAAAAGCCGTACAGCGAAGACGAAAACATCATGCACATCAGCCACGAAGCCGGGATTTTGGAAGATCCGATGCTGCGCCCGACTGAAGACATGTTCACGCTGACCGTTTCGCCGCAAGCCGCGCCGGATCGGGAAACGCTGCTGGAAATCGAATTTAAGGACGGCCTGCCGGTCAAAGTGACGAACACGAACGACGGCACGGTCAAACAGACGCCGCTCGACATTCTGCTGTATCTCAACAAAGTCGGCGGCGAAAACGCCATTGGCCGCGTGGATATGGTCGAAAACCGGTATGTCGGCATCAAATCGCGGGGCGTGTACGAGACGCCGGGCGCGACGATTCTGATGGCCGCGCACCGCGATTTGGAAGGGATTGCGCTGGATCGGGAGGTCATGCACCTGCGCGACATGCTGATGCCGAAATTCGCGGAATTGATTTATAACGGCTACTGGTTCGCGCCGGAAATGGATTTCCTGCTTTCCATGATTCGGAAATCGCAGGAAGGCGTGGACGGCACGGTCTATGTCGGCCTGTATAAAGGGAATATCATTTCCGCCGGGCGCACGTCGCCGAATTCGCTCTATAATAAAGAGTTATCCAGCATGGACATCGCGGGCGGGTTCAATCAGGAAGATTCGCGGGGGTTCATCAATATTAACGCCGTGCGGCTGAAAGCGCATCATGTGATTCTCAAGCAGCGGATGCCGCATTTGTTCGGCGGGAAATAAGATAGAAACG
>CAZCGG010000374.1:1483-3081 GCA_964498135.1 uncultured Candidatus Moduliflexus sp. | reverse complement strand
ACATCTTGATGTGATTGCGAAATCAAGATTTGGCACTCCAGCAGTTTATCAGTTCTATAGCAGTCCTAAATCAGTTGTCATCTCACCCTTCGACTTCGCTCAGGGTGACCGGTCATGGTGAGCGGAGTCGAACCATCAGGAACTCTACAACTCATTTAGGACTGCTCTATATGAAACCACTATCCAAATACGAGCGCGTCATCTCACTCAGAAACGCCATACGACGCTAAAATGCGCGCATATTCGCCGCTTTGCTTGATGCGTTCCAAGCCTTGATTAAACTGATCAATCAACTTCTGCCCATTCGGATGTTTTTTGCTGACGGCCAAATGCAGCCCGACGCGAAATAACGGTTTGGGCAGCATGTTGAACGCGCCCGCCAAATTCTCCTGCTTAATCAGCGTTTCAGCCACCACTCGATCCAACACGCCCATATCAATCCGCCCTTTCTCCAGCATCCGAATCATCTGGAGACTATCCGCGCAAATCACCTTGTCCAAAAACTCCGCCTTATCAAATTCGTCTCCATTGTAATACCCTCGAATGACGCCAATCGCATAGGGTTTCAGTTGGTCTAACGTCTCATACTCAATGGAGCGATCAGCCTTGACAAAGAAATGGACGGAGTTAAACAGAAGCGGTTCTGAAAACAGGAATGATTTGGCGCGTTCCTCGCTTTTCCACATCAACGGCGTCGCCTCAACTTCCTTTACGTCGCCCTCTTCCATGTAATGAATGATGCGCGTTGCGGGGAGAATTTTCGGCAAGAGCCGATACCCTTGAGGCTCGAAAATCGCTTTGGTCAGGGTATAGCAAATGCCAAGCGTCGGGTCTTTTTCATCTGCGAACGGCGGCCAGTTATCTAAGCCGATTTTGATGGCGGCTTGCGCCGGCGCATCTGTTTGAGCCAGCGCATCGGCGCGGCTCAGCATGAGGCCGATAAGCCCCAGCATTCCTAAACACACAAACTTCAGCAGAGATGTTCTCATTGCGCCCTCCCGCGATAATCGCTGCCAAACGCCTTAAAGTCGTCTGACAGCATTCCAACTTGTGACGCCATGACAGGTTACCATGCGTTATGATGCACTTTCTCGGCATCATAGCGATCCACCGGATCAACCTTCTCGTTGGCATAGCCGATAGGCATGAACGCAAACGGCACGACAAATTCCGGCAGCCCCAAAAGCTTCTGCACGGCGGCGACGTTATTTGAAAATACCGTCGTCCAGACGCTCGCCAAGCCTTTCGCATGAGCGGCCAACAGGATATTTTCCGTCGCGGCGGAGCAATCTTGCGCCGCGTACCCCTGATATTTCTCCGCTTGCCGGTCTTCGCAGACTAAAATGCCTATCGGCGCGCCTCTCGGCGTGTTGCGGTTGATGTCAAGATAGGCATCCATGTTCGTGCCTTGCAGCACGACAAACTGCCACGCCTGCTCATTTCCGGCGGACGGCGCGTTCATGGCCGCGCGCAGCAAGTCCGTGATGTCTTGTTCGGCCACCGGCTTCGCTTGAAATTTTCTGACGCTTCTTCTCGATAACAGCATGTCTAACATCATTTGTTCCTCCTTTTAAATATGAGCATTGATTTTTAATATT
>CAZCGG010000374.1:0-1383 GCA_964498135.1 uncultured Candidatus Moduliflexus sp. | reverse complement strand
ATCACGTAAATAATGACAAAAAGCCGCGCCGTTTGACGGGAATCGGCGGATCGAGATTGATGACCGGCTCGCCGGAAATAATCTGCTGCGGAATCGTCGTCACCATCGCCAACGCCTGCTCTTTGCCGACAATCCGGGCGGCGACCTCCACCCCTTTCGAAAGAATCGGCGGACGCGACGCAACGGAATGCGCGTCTGTGGCGATAATATGCGCCAAATTATGCTCCACGAGCGTTTTCGCGCATTTCTGCGCATGCCGTCCAAAGCCGCCCGTCAAGCTCATCGCCGTAATCTGGCTGAGGACGCCGAGCGAGACAAGCTCATACACCTGCCCCGGATGCTGCTGGACTTCGCCGATGCGCTCTGGATGGGTCAAGACGGGCGTGATATTTTTGAGCAGCAGATTGAAAATGATTTTGTCAATATTGGCAGGGAGCGTGTGCGACGGGAATTCCATCAAAAAATAGCGTCCGGTCTGATTAATCGTCATGATGCTGCCGTTGGCGATAGATTCGGCGGTGTTGACATCAATGTACACGTCCGCGCCGGGCAGGATGGTCAAGGGAATCGCGGCCTGTTTCACAGCGCGGCGCAGCAGTTCCGCTTTTTGGAGAATCGTCTCCGCCGCCGTATTGAACACGCCGTCCTGCTGGTGCGGCGACGCGACAATCGTTCGGATGCCGTCCGCCGCCGCCATGCGGCACATCTCAAGGCTTTCTTCGAGCGTTTTCGCGCCATCGTCCACGCCCGGCAAGATATGGCAGTGAATATCAATCATGCTCGTCCTTTTCGCCGAACACCTGCGCGCTGAAAAGATAAATTGCCGTGTCCGGGTCGCGCCACGCGGTGGTCGGCAGCCCGGCTTTCAGGCAGGTATGCGCTAAAAACGTTTCCCGATCCCAGCCGTTTTCCGTAGCGACTTGCGGCAGCAGCAAGCCGCTGCGATGGCCGCGCCGCAGCAAAATGCCATGCGCGCCGACGCGCACCTCGTCCGGGCGGCCTTTGCGCAGCGGCGTCATGACGGAAATTTCCACGTCAAAATCGCTCAATTCATCAGCCGTCATCGGATGAAAACGCGGGTCTTCGCTGGAGGCGGCAATCGCCATGTCCACGATGGTTTCCCAGATGGATTTCACGCCTTCGACGTAGCCGATGCAGCCGCGCAATTGCCCGCGCCGCTTAATCGTGACGAACGCGCCTGCTTTTTCAAGCAATTCCGGCTCAGTCACCTCATATTCCGGGGCTTGGCGGGTGCGAACATAGCTGACAATCGTTTCTCGCGCCATGCGCAGCAATTTCTGCTGCAATTCACTGCTCAACGCTGCTGGTTCGTGCGTCATACATCCCTCCCTTGCGGCGTCAGCCGCGCATTGTACGGATTGC
>CAZCGG010000373.1:0-3102 GCA_964498135.1 uncultured Candidatus Moduliflexus sp. | reverse complement strand
GCCTGTCGAAGGGCGTTCTCGCTTCGACAAGCTCAGCGCGAACGGGAGGCCGCCACAGCACCGTTTAAAAAATAACCTCGCCGTTCACCCTGAGCCTGTCGAAGGGCGTTCTCGCTTCGACAAGCTCAGCGCGAACGGGAGGCCGCCATTCGAAAGGCGAGGTTATTTTTTACATTTTACACAAAGACACAAAGGCGACTTCAAACGCCGTCTTTGTGGTCTTTTTGGTCAAGAAATATGAAAATCACTGAAACGACCGTCAAAATCGGCGGCATGACCTGCGCCATGTGCGTCAAAGCCATTGAAAACGGCCTGCGCGATCTCGCGGGCATCGTGACGGCGGAGGTCAATCTCGGCGTGGAAACCGCCCGCGTCACCTACGATCCCGCCCGCGTCGCGCTGCCCGACATGCAGCGCGTCATCGAAGAGAACGGTTATCAATTCCTCGGCGTGGCGGGCGAAGTCGCCGAAGATCAGGAACGCGCCGCCCGCGAACAGGATTTGCGGCTAAAATTTCGCCGCGCCGTCGTCGGCCTGATTTCCGGTTCAATTCTGATGGCGCTGATGTATTGGCGCGCGCCGCTGCCGATTCCGATGGGCTGGCTGATGTTCATCGTCGCCGCGCCCGCGTTCGCCTACACCGCGCACCCGATTTTCACCGCTGGATTCCGTTCGCTGCGCCACAAAACGCTCAATATGGATGTCATGTATTCGATGGGCATCGGCGCGGCGTTCGGCGCGAGCCTGCTCAGCACGTTCGGCGTCCTGCCGCACGATTTCCTTTTTTACGAAGCCGCCGTGTTTCTCGCCGCGTTCCTGACGATTGGCCGCTATCTCGAAGCCCGCGCCAAAGGCAAAACGTCGGAGGCGATCAAGACGTTGATGGGCTTGCAGCCGAAAACCGCGACGGTCATGCGCGGCGGCGTGGAGCAAGAAATCCCCATTGAGGCGGCGCTGGTCGGCGATGAAATCGTGGTGAAGCCCGGCCAGAAATTTCCGGTGGACGGCGAAGTGCTGAGCGGCGAAAGTTACGTGGACGAATCCATGATTACGGGCGAACCCGTGCCGAATCTGAAAAAAGCGGGCGACAGCGTGGTCGGCGCGACGCTGAACACGAACAGCGTCATTCGCTTCCGCGCGACAAAAATCGGCAAAGACACGGTGTTGGCGCAGATTATCCGGTTAGTGCAGCAGGCGCAAGGCTCGCGCCCGCCGATTCAGCGCGTCGCGGATACGGTCGTCACCTATTTCATTCCGGTCATTTTGGCGATAGCGATTGCCGCGTTCGTTGTCTGGCATGTCATTTTGGACGCGCCGATCCTGTTCGCATTTTCGACGCTGATTGCGATTCTCGTTATCGCTTGCCCGTGCGCGCTCGGCTTGGCGACGCCGACCGCCGTGACCGTCGGCATCGGGCGCGGCGCGGAATTGGGCATTTTAATCAAAAACGGCGAGGCGCTGGAAATTTCCGAAAAACTGACGACAATTGTGTTTGATAAAACCGGCACGTTGACGAAAGGCAAGCCGGAAGTGACCGATATGGCGGCGTTTGCGACCGAACCGGCCACGCTGCTGCGCGTGACGGCGAGCGTTGAAACGAATTCGCAGCATCCGCTCGCGGCGGCGATTGTCAAAAAAGCAGCGGAAGCGGGCGTCGCGCTCGCGGAAAGCCAGAAATTCGACACGTTCGGCGGCAAGGGCGTGCAGGCTGAAGTTGACGGCACGTTGATTGTGATCGGCAACCGCGCCTTTTTGCGCGAATGGCAGATCGCATGGACTGACGAGATCGAGCAACGCGTTCTCGCGTTAGAACAGCAGGGGAAAACCGTCATTTTGGTTGGTTTTGACGGCGAACTGCGCGGCGCGTTCGCCATTGCGGACGCCCTGAAAGCGACGACGGCGCAGGCAATTGACGCCTTGAAACGCGAACGGCTCGACGTGGTGATGATTACCGGCGACAACGCCCGCACGGCGCAGGCGATTGCGCGGCAGGTCGGCATCGCGCATGTTCTCGCGGAAGTGCTGCCGCAGGATAAAGCGCGGGAAGTGCAACGCCTGCAAGCGCAAGGTCAGCGCGTCGCGTTCGTCGGCGACGGCATCAACGACGCGCCCGCGCTCGCGCAGGCTGATGTCGGCATCGCGCTCGGCAGCGGCACGGACGTGGCGATTGAAAGCGGCGAAATCGTGCTGATGAAGGACGATCTGCTCGATGTGGTGGCCGGTTTGCAATTAAGCCGGAAAGTCATGCGGCGTATCAAGCAAAATCTGTTTTGGGCGTTTGCTTACAATTTCGCGCTGATTCCGGTGGCCGCCGGCGCGCTCTATCCGCTGTTCGGCATCACCTTCAAACCGGAGCTCGCTGGCTTTGCGATGGCGATGAGTTCGGTCACGGTCGTGACGCTCTCGCTGCTGTTGAAACGCTACATTCCGCCCGCCAAGCGGCGGTAATAGCTCTTTGAAATGAAAAAATTGTTCGCTATTCCAAATTCGACATTGCACGATTGGAAAAAAAGAACAGATTATCGAAAAAAGATGATGGATTTTTTAGAAAAAATTTCTTTTCAAGAAGCGGTAGTTATTCTCAGCCGAACGGATGAGTATTCTGACAATTATGAAAAATCAGATGACCTTCTGCATGAGTGAACAGGCATTGTGCTTGTAGCAGATGAGACATTATCAACACGTAGCCGCCATGCCGCAATAGGCCGCTTACAAAAAAACGGTAGTGGTTCCCTTGTAAATGATGCCGCAGGCATGATTCGACTCCGCTCACCATGACTGTCACCCTGAGCGGAGTCGAAGGGCAACAGGGCATCATGTACAGTATGCCTCTACAAAAAATCATTAGAAACTGTTTTAAAAGTTTCGCGTGTTCGCAAGAAGACGAACAATACGGTAGCCCTATGTGGCGGGACATTGGCGCGCATTCCCGCCACATAGGGCTACCGTGTTGTTGTGGTTCGGCAGGCTCACCACGAACGGAGATGATATTGGCGTTTCGCCCGCCGTTCACCCTGAGCCTGTCGAAGGGCGAACCTTTTTTGCGCAAGTCCTATTATTTCCCCGCGCCCATCGTTAAGCCTTCGATGAAATAGCGTTGCA
>CAZCGG010000372.1:0-3109 GCA_964498135.1 uncultured Candidatus Moduliflexus sp. | reverse complement strand
TCCTGAGCTTGTCGAAGGATAATTCAGAAGGCCCTTCGACAGGCTCAGGGCGAACGGTGGGCGCGAGCCGCGTCAAGCTCGGCAGCGGCCGGCCGTCCACCCGGTACGTCCGCGCCGCCTGTTCCGGCGAGACGCGCTCCGGCGTTTGCAGCAGTTCCGTCACGGTCTGCGCGTAGGCGATAAGGTCGGGATAGCGCGCGAATTCCGGCGCAAGCTCCCGCACGAGCCGCGACAGCCGCAGAAATTCCGCCGCCGCGCCGCCGCCCGCGCCGGACACCGCCATGCCGCCGGAATACGCCTGCGCGATTTCTTGCGCCGCCGTCGCCCGGCCGTCGTCGAGATACGCCAACGCCGTCCAGCGCTGCGCCTGAAATTCATAGGGATTGAAATTCGGCTCGCGCCGGGTTTGCCGCGCGTAATTCAACAGCAGCCGCGCCGCCTGCGCCGCGCCGCCGCTCGCGCGCAATCGGCTGATGCCGTAAGCGCGGACGGCGCTGTCCATGAGATACGTTTCGTAGCCCGCCTCGCGGCACAATTCCGACAGCAGCAAGTCCACTTCCGCGACCCACGGCGTGTCCGGCAGAAATTGCTGACGCAGGTAATGCACGAGTTCCGGTGTCAGCGCGAGCGGCAGCGCGGCGTAATGCACCAGCGGCCGGTACGATGCTTCGAATCGCGTCACGAAGCGGTCAACCATCAGCGCGGCGCGGGCGTGGTCTCTATTTTTCGGCATGATCGGGGAAATAGTTGTCAGACACCTTCAAGGTGTCTGACAACTGACGTCATTGCAATTGCGCTAATTGCTGGTCAAGTTCTTGAATCTGTTTCTCAAACTGCTCGCGCTGGCGTTGCAACGGAATTTTGTCGCTTTCGTTCGTTGTGCTTCCCATTTGCGATGAAGCAGCCTCGTATTTATTGATCGCATCTTCACGTTGTTTTTCAATTTGTTGGCGTTTGATTTCTGCGAACGAGGAACGCGGCGATGACGCGGCCGGCGGCGGCGTCGCGCTGACGGCTTCCGGCGCGCGCCCCAGCCATTCCAAGAAAACCTCGTCACATTGCTGCTGAAACGCCTGCCCTTCTAACGCGCGCGCGGCCGTTAAGATGGCTTCAAGCGCGTGGCGGCCGTCGTTCAGAATGCCGTAACTGGCAAGCGTGGCGACCGTATTCGGCACGAAGGTCACAAGCGGCTGATCCGCGTCAAGCTGCGCGATAAGCATCGGATCGAAGTTCGCGGATTGAATCAGCCCAGAACGCCCCTTTTGCGTATGCAGGCTGGCAACCGACAGGAGCAGTTCCCTGATTTTCGCCTTGATGGCTTCTGACGGCGCGGCCGCCGGGCGCGGCGATTCTGGCGCGGCAGTCTGCGGCGTCGCGTTTGATTTCATCAGCAAGACCGGCAGCAGATGTTGCTCCTTGATGCCCGCCATCTGAATGGCGTTGCAGGCGAGTTTGTGGGCGAACGGAATGTCTTTGCCCGCGCCGAGCGCGTCGTAAAACGCGGCGGCGAATTCGCAGGCCGCGCCGTCCGAAATTGCGCCGCTCATGCCGATCACATAGGGAATATGCTGCACAATTACGTTGGCCTGCGTTTCGGAATAGCAAGCGTTCAGCACGACGCATTCGACGGATTCGGCGAAAAGCTCGAACAACCCGGCTAAGGCGTCGCTGCTGACAAGCTGCGTCTTGCCGGAATCGCCTTCAAGCACAATGCCCGGTTCGCCCTCGCCATGCCCTGAAAAATGGACGATCTGCGGCGATTCCTTTAGCATGGCGCGGCGCAAATCCGCAATCGTGATCTTTGTTTTTATGATAAACTCAAACTGCTCGCGCAGCGACGCGGCATCCAATCCCTCTTTGATGGCGACGATTTCTTTTTCCAAAAACAGCCGCGCCGTATCAGTCGGGTTGGCGGTCATCATCAAAATTTTGCGTGGCATAATGTTTCTTCTCCCGTGAATGGTTGATTATGTTGAATAACGTGCGCGCATAGCGTTTGCGAAGGCGAGTTGAAAGTCAACAGCAAAATGCGGGAATTTATGCGTGGTGAAAAATGGGGCAAAGCATTCCCATTCTTGATGCGCGGGGCAAGGGAATTTTTTGGGATTTTCCTCCGTGTTTATCGGGTTTATTAAGAACGCCGAAAAAAATTATTGACATGAACGCTCTTATCGTGCGTAGAATCCGAATTTACGCGCATGAGCGGCGCTGCTCCTTTTGCAGTTCCGCGCTCTTTTAACCAGACAGGACTTATGCAACGTGGTTCGACAAGCTCGCCACGAACGGACGATGATGTTGGCGTTTCGCCCACCGTTCGCCCTGAGCCTGTCGAATGGTCGCCTTTTTGCGTAAGTCCTGCCGATTCACTTTTCATCAAAAGGACGTGCAGCCCTATGGATGCAATGCGACTGAAAAACGTTCCCGCGCATTTCTCGCCCGAATCTCCCCGAAAAAAGCCCTTCCGAAGAGTCAGGCTGCGGCATGTTATGCTCTCAGCGTTGGCGCTGTTTCCGTTGCTGACCGGGTTTTTCTTCGATCTGTTAGAGCAAATTGACATTGTCGCCATTCGTGATTTGACGGTGCGCGAAGAGCAGGGGATTTCGATGCTGGACGCGGTCGTCACGATTCGCAACAGCAGCGGGAAAGTTGTGAAATTGCAGGAAGGGGAATTCGCCTTTGCGGCGCTGGCCGCCGATGGGCATGATATTCCTTTAGGCAAGGCGGAGCAAGGGGAAATTGTGTTAGACGCCGGAATGGACGCGGCGCATCCGTTCGAGGCGGACATTCCGATGACGCTCAAACTCGGCGCGTCGAGCAGCGCGCAACAGTTGTATGACGACCTCCTTTCTTCCGCGCAGCTGAATCTGTTCGAACCGACTTCCAAATTACCGCTTCATTTTACCTCGCATTTCAGGCTGGCAATCAAAATCGGGCAGGCGTGGAATTTCAGCAATTGGATTGATTTGGATTGGACGATTACGCCTGAAATCGAGCGGACAGTGTTGATCAAATTTTTGCAGGGCATTTCGCAGGGGAAATTTCAGGCGCCGCCTGCGGAAGAAACGAAGACCCCCAAATAATCAATTTTTTGAAAAAATGTTTTGCCGCA
>CAZCGG010000371.1:0-3155 GCA_964498135.1 uncultured Candidatus Moduliflexus sp. | reverse complement strand
CCGCTTCAAGCCAGGCCTGAAACATCAGAATATCCCACAATTCGTAATGCCAGACGCGCTCGCCGGACAGATGTTCTTCCCAGCGCCGCCGAATCGGTTCAGGCCGGAAAATCCCTTCCCGGCGCAGCCGCGAGGCGTCCAGCAGCGCTTCCGCCCAATCGCGCAACGCGCCGCGCAGCCATGCGCCGAGCGGCACGCCAAAGCCCATCTTTGGACGGTCAATAAGCTGATCCGGCACGTACCGCGCCAAGACGCGGCGCAGCAGCCATTTCCCCTGCCCATCGCGCCGCAGCAGCGCGTCCGGCAGCGTCGCGGCAAACTCCACGATGCGAAAATCCAGCAGCGGAATGCGCGTTTCCAAACTCACGCTCATCGCGGCGCGGTCAACCTTCACCAAAATATCGTCCGGCAAATAGTTCTGCGTGTCGAAAAACATCATCTGCCGGAGCAACGACGGCGCGGCGCAAGGCGGGGGAACTTCGACCAATCCGGCGGAATCGCGCAGCAGGCGCAGCGCGTCCGGCCAATGCGTCCGAGCCGCGAAATACAATGCCGGAAACGTCCGCTCCTGCGTGACGACGGCGGTTTTGTAGAGTTTATTGGTCACGCTGTACGCCGCGTCGCCGTGCCGCCGCAAAAATCGCGCCAGGCCGACGCTGACGCCTTTGAACAGAGGCGGCGGCAGGCGCAGCAGCGCGGCGCAGACGGCGCGGCGCGGCCAGAACGGGATTTTTTGGGCGCGATTCCAAAGCGTCACACTCGACGCGTAGCGGCTGTATCCGCCAAACAGCTCGTCGCCGCCGTCGCCGGACAAACTGACCGTGACGTGGCGGCGCGTCAGGCCGCTCAGCAGATACGTCGGAATCTGCGATGAATCGGCAAACGGCTCGTCGTACATCTTCGGCAGCAACGGAATCACGTCGAGCGCGTCCCGCTCCGTGACGTAAAATTCGGTGTGCGCCGTGCCGAGGCGCGCGGCGACGGCTTTCGCGTAGGGCGCTTCATTGTACGCGGCGTCCTCAAACCCGATGGAAAACGTGTGAATCGGGCGCGGGCTGTTCGCCTGCATGAGCGCGACAATCGCCGACGAATCAATCCCGCCGGAAAGAAACGCGCCGAGCGGCACGTCCGCGACCATCTGCTCCGCGACGCTCGCCCGCATCAACTCGCGCAGGCGCGTTTCAGCGTCGGTGTCCGATCCTGAAAACGGCTGCGCCGCGCCGCGTTCCGCGATTTCCGCATAATTCCAATAGCAGACCGGCGCAAGCGGCTGCTTATCGCAAATTTGGACAAAACAGCCGGGCGGCAGCTTGAAAATTCCGTCATAAATGCTGTGCGGCGCGGGGATGCAGCTTTGATGCAGATACAGCGCGAGCGCGGCGCGGCTGATGGCCGACGGGCAAGCCGGATGCGCCCGCAGCGCCTTTAATTCCGACGCAAAAAGCAGCGCATGCCCGGCGAAGCCGTAATAAAGCGGCTTTTCGCCCATGCGGTCCCGCGTCAGCGTCAGCGTCCGCTCCTGCCGATCCCACAGGGCAAACGCGAACATGCCGGAACATCGGCGCAGCGCGGCGGTCACGCCCCAATGCGCGAGGCTTTCCAGCAAGACTTCAGTATCGGACGCGCCACGCCACGCCATGCCGCCGGTTTCCCGCTCCAATTCCTGCCGCAGAGCGCGAAAATTATAGATTTCGCCGTTGAACGCGATGACGTAGCGGCCATTCTGCGACAGCATCGGCTGATGCCCCGCCGGAGAAAGGTCAACGATGGACAAACGGCGATGCGCCAACGCAATGCCGCATGTTTCGTCAAGCCAGATTCCGGCGTCGTCCGGCCCGCGATGGCGGAGCGACGCGCCCATCTTCTCCGCGAGGCGCGTCAAGTCGTCGCGCCCGGCGCTTCGGCTGAGGTCAAAAATTCCCGCAATTCCGCACATTTTTTGTCACCTTCTACCACAAAGGCACAAAGATCACAAAGGAAAATTACGAAAAACCTTTGTGATCTTTGTGCCTTTGTGGTGAATTTCCTAAATTATCAGGACTTACGCAAAAAAGTTCGCCCTTCGACACGCTCAGGGCGAGCGGTCGGTGAAACGCCGACATCATCACCCGTTCGTGGTGAGCCTGTCGAACCACGTTGCGTAAGTCCTGATTATATCATCCGTTGAAAAATGAATTGATTGCAGCCCGTCCATCCGGCGGTTGGGATGATTTTGACGGCGCGAAAGCCGCGCGACTCGACAGCGCGGACGATTTCGGCAATCCTGGCGTATTCATACGGATAGCCGCCGAGCCAATCAATCACGTCGCAGCGAAAGGTCATGCCGCGCGCCGATTTCAGGGGATTTCGCCCAGTCGTCAGCCGCGCGCCGACAAATTTGACGCCCGAAAAAAGCCGGACGAGCAGGACGCGCAGGCGCGGCGGGGCGATATTGTACGCATATTTGACGGCCTTCCAAAGCGGCGACGTCCAATGCGCGTTGTAGATTGCAATGAACAGCGCGCCGCCCGGCTTCGTCCGCGCCGCCGCCAAATCGAGCGCCTTCCACATCTGCCCGGTATGGTGCAGCACGCCCCATGAATAGACGACATCGAACGTTCCCAACGCCGCCAGAAATGGTTCGTCCAGCGCCGAGCCTTGCGCGACCGTCCACGCCGGATCGCGCGGGAAATAGCGGGATTTCAGCGAGTTGACGCACTCGACCGCCTGCGGATCGAAATCGAACGAGGCGACGCTTGCGCCGAGCCGCCGCGCCGCAAGGCTATGCAGGCCGCTGCCCGCGCCGATGTCGAGCAGCGTCTTTCCGGCGAGCGATTCGACGGAAAGCATTGATTTCAAGGCGTTTTCCGCCTCAAGAATCTGCGGCTCGGTCAGCGCGGACAGAAATTGCCGCCAATTTTTGCCGAATTCAAAGCGCGTCATGGGCGTAAACTTTTTAAAAAATCGGCGATTTTCGAAGAATTATTCAAGTCGTCCGGCGTCACGGCAAGATCGGGCGCGACCGGCAAACAGGGCATGTCGCGCTTGATGCGGGCGTAGCCGCCGCCGGTCAGATTCAACAGAATGAGATCGTTTTTCTGGACGCGCCCCATCTCAACGGCCTGAAACAGCGACGCGAGCGCGACTTCCGCCGCCGGATCGAGATCGCAGCCCTC
>CAZCGG010000370.1:0-3179 GCA_964498135.1 uncultured Candidatus Moduliflexus sp. | reverse complement strand
ACGGCGGAATTTTGCTGAATCACCTGATCCAATTGCTGAATCGCCGTGTTAATCTGGCCGGTGCCGGTTTTCTGCTCGCGGCTGGCCGCGCTGATTTCCTGAATCAATTCGGCGGTGCGCTGAATATCCGGCACGAGCTTTTTCAGCATCTCTCCGGCATGTTCGGCAATCGTCGCCGACGAATTGGCTAAATGGCTGATTTCGTTGGCGGCGGTTTGGCTGCGTTCCGCGAGCGCGCGGACTTCGGCGGCGACGACGGCGAACCCTTTGCCGCCCTCTTGCGCGCGCGCCGCCTCGATGGTCGCATTCAGCGAGAGCATGCGCGTCTGCCGGGCGATCTCCTCGATAATTGACACATTTTTGACAATTTCCCGCATCGCCTGCACGGTTTCCGTGACGGCCTGCCCGCTTTGCTGCGCGTCTTCCGCCGCTTTCATCGCAATCTTTTCGGTTTGCGTCGCATTCTCGGCGTTCTGCTGAATGTTCGCCGCCATTTCTTCCATAGACGACGAGGCTTCTTCCGCCGCCGCCGCTTGTTCCGTCGTGCCTTGCGACATTTCTTCCGCGCCGGAACTCATGCGCTGGCTGCCGTTGCTCACATTTTCCGTGGCATATTTGACATCGCTGACAATCGCGCGCAACTTGTCCACCATGTCCCTCAACGCTTTGCCTAACACGTCTTTTTCGGAAAGCAGCGTGACCGCGACCGTTAAATCGCCTGTGGCAATCCGCTCCGCCACTTGAATCGTCGTTTTCAGGCTGGCAATCATATTTTTCATCGCCGCGAGCAAGCCTCTTTCGTTTTCGTGATATTCATCGAACGACATGCTCATGTCGCCTTTCGAGACTTGCTGCGCAATGTACGCGACCACGCTCGGATCCGCGCCTAACTGGTTCAACACGCTGACGGTAATCACGACCGCGACAAGCAGGGCGACGACTGCCGCGCCGATCAGCCCGAACAGCAGCACTTTCGAGGCGAACGCCAATTCCGCGACCGATTCTGTGGCAATGCGTTTCGTCTCTTCAATTCCTCGATCTGAAATGGCGGCGGACAGGCTCAGCAATTCGTTTGCCGACGCTTCGCGCTGTTTCGCAATTTCTTGCAAGTCATTCCAATTTTCCAACAGCGCGGCCATCGCGTTGCCGTACATCTGCGAGGCAAGCTTGGCGTTTTCAATCAACCGGCGATGCTCGTCCGTTCGGCTGTTTTCGAACAGCGTTTGCAAGCGTTTTTCAAGCACGACGAAATTTTCCTGCGCATGCCGGATGAGTTCGGGATTCCGCAGCGCCTGCGATTTGAACGTCGTTATGCGAATCTCGTTGCCAATGCTGATGACTTCATTGATCGCGTTGATGCGTTGAATGGCTTCCGCGCGGGCGTCCGTCGCTCCGCCGGAAAGCGGCGCGGCCTCGCCTGCTTCGGCAAGGCGTTTCTGTTCGTTTAAATAACTGAGGCAGTCTTCCATGTATTTCGCGGCATGTTTGTCAAGCGCCTGTCTTGCTCTTTCGATTTGGGTGTTTTCGGCGACGGTGTCATTCACTAATTTTTCATATTGCGCGAGCGCGGCGTGAATATCGGGGAGGGCTTCTTTGAATTTCACTAAACGGGGAAAACGGGCAACCAATTCTTCCGCTTCTTGCAAGCGCTGCTTGATGTCTGCGAGAAATTTTATCCCGTCGTCGTAATAGTGCTGCTCCTCGCTGAGGCTGTAGCCGCGCATATTATACATGACGGCAAGCGCGGTCACTTCCACGTTGTTCGCCAAATCGGCTTCCGCGACAAATTCTTGATCCAGCCGGGTGGATTGTTCCTGAACGCGATACATGTTCCATGAAGCGAACCCGCCCAATGCCAGCATAATCAGGATGACGACCCCAAAACCGAGCGCCATTTTTGTTTTGAGATTAAAAAATGATCGTTGCATAATGTTTTTTCTCCCAATGTAAATCAGGAGCGCGAAATCTTGATTTCGCGGTCAAATCAAGATTTGACGCTCCTGTTTTTAGTTTCATGACATGCCATGAACGACTCTTTCTCATGTTCTATTGGCGCGACGCCTGATTGTCAAAAAAAAACCTCTCCAAATGGCGAAAACAGGTAGTGGTTTACTATGGACTGAGACACTGCCGGAGCGCGAAATCAAGATTTCGCGCTCATCGAGGTCAAATCAAGATTTGACACTCCTTGAAATATCCCAGTTCAAATGAGACCGCTACCCGAAAACATTTGGAGAGGCAGAAATAGGCGACAAAAATCAGACGCCTAAGTCAATCATGGCATCCGCCACTTTTTTGAATCCGGCGATATTCGCGCCGTTCAGATAGTTGCCCGGCGTGCCGAACTCTTCGGCGGCCTGCGCGGCGTTTTTGTGAATGTTGACCATGATTTGGTGCAATTTGGCATCCACTTCTTCGCGCGTCCAGTTCAAGCGCATGGCGTTTTGCGACATTTCGAGGCCAGAAGTCGCCACGCCGCCTGCGTTCGCCGCTTTGCCCGGCCCGTACAGCACGTTATTTTTCAAGAACACGTCCACCGCTTCCAGCGTTGAAGGCATGTTCGCGCCTTCAGACACGCAGATGCAGCCGTTTGCGACAAGCGCCTTCGCGTCGTCGCCGGAAATCTCGTTCTGCGTGGCGGACGGCAGCGCGATTTCAGCCTTCACCAACCCCCACGGACGCTTGCCGTCCACATACTTGGCGGTCGGGAATTTCTGGGCATATTCCTGAATGCGCCCGCGCCGCACGTTTTTCAGTTCCATCACATACTGCCATTTTTCCTGATTGATGCCGTCTTCGTCAAGAATCGTGCCGTTCGAATCGGAGAGCGAAATGACTTTGCCGCCGAGTTGATTGATTTTTTCGACGGTAAACTGCGCCACGTTGCCGGAACCGGAGACCAACACGCGCTTTCCGGCGAAGCTTTCGCCTTTCGTTTTCAGCATTTCTTCGGCAAAATAGACGTTGCCGTAGCCGGTCGCTTCCGGGCGAACCAAACTGCCGCCCCAATTCAAGCCTTTGCCGGTCAAGACGGAATCATACGAATTGACGATTTTTTTGTATTGGCCGAACAGATAGCCGATTTCACGCCCGCCGACGCCGATGTCGCCCGCCGGAACGTCCGTATCCGGCCCGATGTAGCGATACAGTTCGCGCATGAAACTCTGGCAGAAACTCAT
>CAZCGG010000369.1:0-3198 GCA_964498135.1 uncultured Candidatus Moduliflexus sp. | reverse complement strand
CCGTTGTCAGGCGGCAGTTTGCGCCGCACATTCCGACCGGAACGATTGACGCCGTGATCGGCATCGGCGGCACGGTCACGACGATGTGCGCCGTGAAACTCGGCTTAACCGCCTATAATGCGGCGGCGATTGACGGGGCGATTATCAAACGCGCGGAAGTGGAGCGACAAATTGCGCTGTATGCCGCCAAAACGCTTTCAGAACGGCAGCAGATTCCCGGCCTGCATCCGAAACGCGCGGACGTGATTTTAGGCGGCGCACTGATTGTCAAGGGGATGATGGAATTGGCCGGGGTTGACGCGATTTGCGTCAGCAGCCGAGGGCTGCGGCATGGCGTCATGGCTGACTGGCACGCAAAGGCAAGCGCCGGGAAATTCGGCAACTGACGCGGTAAAACGACAACAGGCAAAGAACAGTGTTCTTTGCCTGTTGAAGATGCTCGAAAAATCTTAATTAGCATTAGCGGCGAAATTTCTTCCGCAAGCCTGCGAAACCAAGCACGCCCGCACTCAACAATAACAGCGTCGTCGGCTCAGGAACGGCGGCCGGCGGCATGGTCGGATTCGGCGTCGGGGTTTCGCACAGCCCAACCAGCTTGCGGCTGTCTTGCCGATTTGCGCCAACGCTTGTCAACCGCGCGCCAAATAAATCCGTAAATGAAATCGCCTTGTTAGAAAGGGATTCAATCGTGAATGACACAGAAGAAATATCATCTTTTCCGATGCCGGGCGTGCCAATCTGCACTCCCAAATCAAATTTTCCCGCGCCGCTCATTGTCACGCCGCCGCCGATTTTTACCGTGTTATTATCGCTATACGTGAAACTCGTGACATTTCTTCCGTACACATTCAAATCGCCCGCCGCAAACGTGTCTGTCAAATTAAAGAACAGCCCTTGAAGATCGGCAATGCCGTCCGAAACATACGCCGTCACGCCAACGCTTGAATCCGAGTATCTCGTAATATCAACCGTCACTTCCGTATCGCGGCCTTCAAAATCTTTTAAAACGAGATGATTGCATTCATCGGAATTGCTTACATCAATGACACATGCGCCAGCGTTCTGAGAAAAAGCAAGCATTGCTAAACATGCAACTGATAAAAGAAAACGTTTCATAACGGTCTATTTCTCCTCTGAACTGTGGCCTCGCGCTGAAATCAAACATCTTTCAGAAGAGGGCAGCAGCCTTGTTTATACGCTAAAAGTTACAAAGAAGCCTCTTGAGAGCATCTCGAATGATTATTGCCTTCTTATTATGCAGATACCATGCCAACAATGGTCTCATCCGAGAAATTTTCTCTTTTTCAACCGCGTCAAGCCTTTCATGCGCGAAACGTTTTTTTGGCGCGATCTGTTATTCATAGAAAAATAATACGCGATTGAGCATTTTTTGTCAAGAACCTCGACAGGCATTTTTACAGAAATCCTCAATTCCCCATATTGTCAAAGAAAAACAGCCGCATCTGCGCTGTCGAAAAATTTTACACACCGAACGACGCTTTTCCAATTCGCCGCCGCGACAATATTTGCTTGACATGTTCCCGAACGCTCGCCACTGTCATTCTCACCGAAGACGTGACGGATTCCAACGCCTGCCTATCAGGTCGAAAACAGCAACGTTTACACGATGAAAGGAAAACGCATGGCAACATTTATTGCGATTGGGGAAAATATTCATTGCAGCCGGATTTTAAAAATAGATGGCGAGTCCGTCGTCAGCCGCGAAGACGGCTCGCTTGAAATTCAGTTTTCTGAAGGCGGAACGCGGCGCGCCCTTCCATTGCCGCAAAACGCGCCGCAAATCGAAGAGTGGACAAAAGGCCGCAAAGTCAAGCATCTCGCGGTCACTATCTGGCAGGGCATGCATGGCGGCGCGGCCGCGCAAGAGACGGCGGTGGCGTATCTGCGCTATATCGCGGCGGCGCAGACCGCGAAAGGCGCGGCGTATCTTGATGTCAACGTGGACGAATTCAGCACGGACCGCGAGGAAAAAATCCGCGCCATGCGGTGGGTTGCCGCAACGGTTCAGCAAGCGTCGCCGCTGCCGCTCAGCATTGATTCGTCGGATGTCGAACTGCTGAACGCTGGGCTGGAGGCGTGCGATCCGGCGCGCGGCAAACCGCTATTGAATTCCGTCTCGTTAGAGCGCATGGCCGCGCTTGACATCGCCCGCAGCGCAGGCGCAAGCGTCATCGCGGGCGCGACCGGCGAAACGACGATGCCGTCCTCCGTTGAAGACCGCCTGCGAAATTTCGACGCGCTGCTGCCGCAGTTGCGCCGCGCCGGATTAAACAATACGGACATTTATCTGGATCCTCTGGTGTTTCCCGCCGCGACCGATTCTTCAAATGGGAAAAAAGTCATTGAGACGATTGCGCGGCTGCGCCAGAATTATGGCGCGGAAATTCACATCGCGCCCGGTCTGAGCAACGTCTCGTTCGGCCTGCCGAAACGCCCCTTGTTAAATATGGTGTTTGCCTATCTTTGCGTGGAACATGGCTGCGACGGCGGGATTGTTGACCCGCGCCATATCAACGCCGCCACGCTCGCCGCGCTGGATACCACGTCAGAGGCGTTCAAATTGGCGAAAGCCTTTCTGCTCGGCGAAGACGAATTCGGCGTGAAGTTTATCCGCGCCACCCGCAAAGGGCTGATTTAACGACAAACCCGCCCGCCGCGTACGCTCAAATGCGCGGCGGGGCAGTCTTGCGATGCGCTATTTTTCTTGCGGTTTCTGCTTGACTCTTGCAGAAGAATTCTTGCATACGCATTTTTAAAGGCTGAAATTCGCCGTCGTTCACATGTCAATTAATCACTCATCTTACGCAGTTTGCAGTTTTTTTACCCCCGAAGAAGCGCTATGATGAGAGCAAAAAGACATTGTTCCGCCCATCGAACGCCGAAAGCGTGACATGCTGCATGCAGCAGGCGGAAAAATCTGCCGCGCCTTCGGCGTTCATTCTTTCTCAGGGTATCTTCTTTACTACAAACATTTCACCCCTTCGGGGTTGAAAAACTGCCGACTGCGTAACATCACTTAATCACAAAAGAGGTTAGGGAAGATGCAACTGCAATCATTTAAAACAACAATCTCCGCCGAGCAATTGAAGCCAGTGATAGAACTCCCTGAAAATTTTGCGGGGCAAATGCTTGAAATTATCATCAGACCGTTAAAAAAGAACATTTCGTTCTTTAAAC
>CAZCGG010000368.1:1580-3203 GCA_964498135.1 uncultured Candidatus Moduliflexus sp. | reverse complement strand
CAGCCGCCGTTCCTGACGTTTTATTGGTCGCGGCTGCCGTCGTTCCGGCTGCATCAGGCCATGATGTTTTCGCATGCGCTGCTCTGCGCCGGGCTGCTGTTCGCGCTCTATGGCCGGCATGCCGCCTTGATCCTTGCCACGCCGGTCGTGGCCCTGATGATCCATCAGCCCTGCCATGACACCATGCTGTTCGGCCTGCTCTTACTCGTGCTGCGTCTTTGTCAACTGGGGCATCGCCGGGTCGCGGCGGTCGCGTACGGACTGACGTATCTTGCCAAGCCGCTCACGCTGCTCACCGCGCCGTTCCTCCTGCCGCGCCTCGGCTGGGCCGGAGGAATCAGCGCGGCAATCTGGGGCGGCTATGTCGGCTGGTCGTTGCAGTATGATTTCGGGCGGCGGCAAGCGCAGTATCTGCTGCATCTGTTCTTCATTGCCCCCAATACCGCCACGCCGGTCGGCGCCTCCAGCGTCGGCCTCGCGTTCGATCCGCTGGCGCAGCTCTGGCAGAAAGCGGCCTACCGGCTTGCCTGGCGGTGGGAACATCTTGGGCGGCCGTTCACGCAGGCGCTTCCGTTCTATCTGTTTCCGGCCTATCTTCGCGGTTGGACATGGCCGGGCGTCGGTGCCATGCTGTGCGTGCTGGCCGGATTTGCGAACGTCAAATACCTGCTGATTCCCCTGTTATTTGCCTTTCCGGTGCTGCCCAATGATGCCGCTAGCGCGTGAGGTCTCCGTCATTATCCCGGTGCGCGATCATCAGGAACGGCTGGCCGCCTGCGTCGCCGCCATTGCCCGTCAGCAGACCTGTTACGCGATTGAAATTCTTCTCGTGGATAATCACGATCAATTTCATCCCGCCGACTACGCGGCCATAGACGCCGGCAGCCTGCCGATCCGCGTGACGCATGAGCCGCGGATCGGCTCGTATGCGGCGCGCAATCGGGGAATTTCGTTGGCGCAAGGGCGCGTCTGCGCCTTCACGGATGCCGACTGCCTGCCGCAGCCGGACTGGATCGAGCAGGGCGTCCGCGCCGCCGTGGCCGGAAGCGGCGTCATCGGCGGCGCCGTGACGATGACGTTCCGCCAGCCGCGCCGCCCGACATGGGCGGAACAGTTCGACAGCGCGTATTATTTAGACCAGCGGCGATACGTCGTTTCATGCGGATTTGCCGCCACCGCGAACCTCTTTGTCCGGCGTGATCTGTTCGAGGCAGTCGGCCTCTTCGATGCCACGCTGCAATCCGGCGGGGATCAAGAGTGGTGTCTGCGGGCGGCGCGCGCTGGCCATATCGCGCAATACGCGCCCAATGCGGTTGTCCTGCACCCGGCGCGGGCGACCTGGACGGAGATTCTCCGCAAAGCCCAACGGATTGATGGTGGCTACAAACGTTCAACGCCCACGACAACAGGCGCGATGGGGTTGTTCCGTCATGCGCGTCTCGTTGCCTCCTCCATGCGGCAGCGCACGGACTGTTCCCGGCGGCGCGTGATGATGACCCTGTTTGCCCTCAGCCTGCTGCAATCCTATATTGCGTTCAGACGATACGCGCTCCATCTCAGTCGTGCGCGCACGGTTTTTTCCCAATTCAGCCCTTCCTCAGAAGATATTTTGTCGCGTCCATA
>CAZCGG010000368.1:0-1480 GCA_964498135.1 uncultured Candidatus Moduliflexus sp. | reverse complement strand
ACTTGGAAACCGGCATACGCTTCCATGCCATGCTCGCCAAGGTCGAGGCCGCGAATCTCTTCTTCTCTGGACACGCGAATCCCCATTGTCGCTTTCAACACAAGCCACGCAATCAGCGCGACTGCGAAGGTAAACGCTCCGACGGCAACCACGCCGATCAACTGCGCGATTAATAATTTGAACCCGCCGCCAAAGAACAAGCCGTTGCCGGTTGCCGCGCCGGTAATTTTATCTTGCGCGAACAATCCGACAGCGATTGTGCCGAATGTGCCATGCACCAAGTGAACCGCCAATGCGCCAACCGGATCGTCAATGTGCAGTTTATCAAAGAACAACACCGCAAACACGACGAGGACTCCTGAAATCAGGCCGATAATAAAGGATGAGCCGACGCTGACAAACGCGCATGGCGCGGTAATGGCGACTAAACCGGCTAAAGAGCCGTTCACAATCATGGACAAATCCGGTTTGCCCAACACGAGCCACGCGGTAATGGTTGAACTAAGAATCGCGGCGGCGGCGGCGGTGTTGGTTGTCACCGCAATGTGCGCAATCGCGCTGCCATCGCCGACGGCCATCGTCGAACCGGGATTGAACCCAAACCAGCCGAACCACAGCACAAGCGCGCCGAGCGTGACGGTGGACATGTTATGCCCGAAAATCGGCTTTGCCGAGCCGTCTTTGCGATATTTATCCATGCGCGGCCCTAACACGAGCGCGCCCGCCAAACCCGCCCAGCCGCCGACGGAATGCACGACGGACGATCCGGCGAAATCCCACATGCCGAGAGATTGCAGCCACCCGCCGCCCCAAATCCAATGGCCGGTCACCGGATACATCACTCCAACCAAAATCGCCGAAAAGACGATAAACGACACGAATTTGATGCGTTCCGCCACGACGCCGGAGACAATGGTTGCGGCTGTTCCGGCGAACACCAATTGAAAGAAGAATTTTGCCCAAAACGGCACGGTGGCCCAGCTTATGGCCGAATACGCGCCAGCATACGCCTCTTTGCCGAGCGCGGCCTGCAAGCTGTTATCCGCGCCCGACGCGAAGAACAACCCTTCCAGCCCGAACAAGCCGTTGCCGTTGCCGAACATCACGCCCCAGCCGAGAATCCAAAACGACAACGACGCGATGGCGAACACGATAAAATTTTTCGCCAAAATGTTCACCGTATTTTTCACGCGGCATAAACCGGATTCAACCATGGCAAAGCCTAAATTCATGAAAAACACCAAAAATGCGGTCACCATGACCCACATCGTATCCAGCCCGACTTTCACTGTCGCCGACATGTCCTGATCTTGCGCGAAGACCGGACTGGCTGCCGCTAACAGCAGCAGAGAAACCAACGAAATCCGACACACTCGTTTCATGATGAAAAACCTCCACTTATCCTACGAAAATGTTATATTTTACATTATATTGATTATCCGACATCATACATCCCATTACCCAATTGCCGCCGAACCCT
>CAZCGG010000367.1:0-3206 GCA_964498135.1 uncultured Candidatus Moduliflexus sp. | reverse complement strand
TCGGCGAGCAGGACGCGACTTACGGCGACCGCAAAGGGAAATTCGGCTTGAGCGGCCAAATGCCGGAAGCGCCATATTTTTTTCCCATGCAGATTCAGGGGCGGTTTCTGAACGCGCTCGACATGACCGGCAAGCGCAAAGTGGCCGTCATTGGGGAGCAAGTCAAGCAGATGTTGTTTCAAGGCAACGACCCGATTGGCAAGTATATCACGGCGGGCGGCGTCTCGTTTTTGGTGGTCGGCGTGTTCAATCTCAGAAATCCAGAAAACGAGAGCGATCTGAAAACCATCAATATCCCGCTTTCCACGATGCAGCAGGCATTTCATCTCGGCGAAGACATCGGCATGCTCGCCGCGCTTGCCCAGCCCGACGTTCCGGCAAAAGTCGCGGAAGAAAAAATCAAGGCGCTGCTGAAACGGCGGCATGCCGTGCATCCAGACGACATGCAGGCCATCGGCTCGTGGAACATGGGGCAGGAATTTTCCCAACTCCAAGCGTTATTCAAGGGCATCAACCTGTTTATCTGGCTGGTTGGGGCGGGAACGATTGTGGCCGGAATCGTCGGCGTCAGCAATATCATGCTGATTATCGTGAAGGAGCGCACGCGCGAAATCGGCATTCGCAAGGCGCTCGGCGCGACGCCCTTTTCGATTGTCAGCTTAATTTTGCAGGAATCGGTGCTGCTGACGGCGGTTTCCGGTTACATGGGCTTGGTCGGCAGCGTTATTTTCATCGAAGTGGTCGGCCTGTTGATGGATAAATTTCATCTGCAAAGCGATTATTTTTCAAATCCTGAAATTGATTTTTCCACCGCCATCACGGCCACGATTCTGTTAGTCGTGACCGGCGCGATTGCCGGGTATATTCCGGCGCGGCAGGCTGCGAAAATTCAGCCGATTGAGGCGCTGCGGAGCGAATAAAAGCTGCATGTTTGATGTTGATAAATGGCACGAAATTTTTCTTTCGTTAGGGCGGCATAAATTGCGGACATTTTTGACCGCCTTCGGCGTGTTTTGGGGCATCTTCCTGCTGCTGATCCTGTTAGGCGTGAACAAAGGGCTGGAAAACGGCGTCTATGCGCAGTTCGGCGGCTCATTAGTAAATCGCTTCGCGCTGTGGGGCGGACAGACGCGCATCGCTCATCGCGGCCTGAATGCGGGGCGATCCGTCGAGTTGACGCTTGACGACGCCTACGCCATCCGCGACGCGATTCCGCACGTGGAATATGTCACGGCGACGGCGGGCTTGTGGGGAGACTATACGGTCAGCTATCGCAAGAAAAACGGCTCGTTTTCCGTCAACGGCGACCTGCCTGAAGTGTTTAAGATGCGGCATTTGACGATGCGCGAAGGCCGTTTTTTCAATAGCCGGGATGTCGCGGAAACGCGGAAAGTGGCCGTGATTGGGGCAAAGGTGGCAAGCCTGTTGTTTGAACAAGAAACGCCGGTCGGGAAATTTTTGGCGATCAAACACGTCAATTTCCTGATTATCGGCGTGTTTGACGTGTCCGGCATCGGCAATCCGCAGCGCGCCACCGAACGCATTTATCTGCCCTTGACCACATTGCAGGCCGCCTTTAGCCAAGGAAACCGCGTCTGGTCAATTCAGGTGGCGGTCAATCCGCAAACGCCCGTGACGCAGACGGAGGCGAACGCGAAGGCGCTGCTGCGGCGGCGGCATTTCGCCGCGCCCGACGACGAGGACGCGGTTGGCTCATGGAATGCCAGCGAGGAGTTTGAAAAGCTGCAAGCGTTATTTCGCGGCGTGAAGACGTTCATGTGGATTGTCGGCATCGGCACGATTTTGGCAGGCGTCATCAGCGTCAGCAACATCATGCTGATTATCGTGACGGAGCGCACAAAGGAAATCGGCATTCGCAAAGCGCTCGGCGCGACGCCGTGGTCGCTGACGTCGCTGATTCTTCAGGAATCCATTTTTTTAACCGGCGCGGCCGGATATATCGGGTTAGTCGCCAGCGTCGGCATGCTGGAAGGGGCGACGTATTTGATGGAGCGGCTTGGGGCGCAGAATGAATTTTTCAGCCATCCCGAAATAGATATGCGGCTCGCGCTGATCACTTCCGGCATTTTAGTGGCGGCCGGGACGTTAGCGGGCTATTTTCCGGCCAGAACCGCCGCGAACATCAACCCCATCGAAGCCCTGCGGAGTGAATAATCATGGTGAAAAAAATATTCTATTTCTTGCTTGCTCTCTGCCTGCTTGCCCTGTTTATCGGCACAGGCTGGTTTTTATATCATAAATCGCAGAAGCCGCCGGTCATGTTTAAGACCATCTCGCCCGTCATGGGGAACATCGAGCAGGCGACCGTCGCGTCCGGGACGATTGTGCCGCGCAAAGAGGTCACGATTAAGCCGAAAATCGGCGGCATCATCTCAGACATTCTGGTTGAGCCGGGCGATGTGGTCAAAAAAGGGGACGTGCTGGCGAAGATTCGCTTAGTGCCGAATTTGGTGAGCCTGAATGAGGCCGAAAACCGTCTGGAAAAGGCGAAAATCCAATATAATAACGCCAAAGAAGAATTGAAACGGCAAAAGCAATTGTTCACGCAAAAATTGATCGCGGACAAGGATTTCAAGCAGTACCGACTTGACTTTGAAAACGCCCAGATTGACCTGCAATCCGCCGAACAGAACGTGACGCTGCTGAAAGAAGGCGCGGCGAAAAAAGCGTCGAAGCAGAACCAGACGCTCGTGGAATCCACTGTGGACGGCATGATTCTCGACGTGCCGGTCAAAGAAGGGGGAACGGTCGTGGAAACCAACTCGTTTAACGAGGGGACGACGGTGGCGGTGATTGCGGACATGAGTTCGCTGATTTTTGAAGGGAACATTGACGAATCTGAGGTCGGGAAACTGCGCGAAGGGATGGAGATCACGCTGACGATTGGCGCGATTGAGGGCGAAACGTTCGACGCCAAGTTAGAATACATCGCGCCGAAAGGGGAAAAAGAGCAAAATGGCAGCGCGGTGCAGTTTCGCATTAAGGCGGCGGTTCAGCCGAAAGCGGGCGCGCTGATTCGCGCCGGATACAGCGCCAACGGGAGAATCGTGCTTGCCCGGCGCGACAACATCTTGACGCTCAAGGAGGGCGTGATTCAGTATGAGAAGGATCAGGCCGCGCCGAAAGAAACGCCGCAAAAGCCCTTTGTCGAGGTCGAAGTCGCGCCGCAGCAATTTGAAAAACGC
>CAZCGG010000366.1:0-3209 GCA_964498135.1 uncultured Candidatus Moduliflexus sp. | reverse complement strand
GAGACAAGCTCATGGATGGGGGATGTTTGGGGCGGGCTGGCCGCGATGCTCGTGGCGCTGCCCTCCGCGATTGCGTTTGGCGTGTTAGTCTATACCGCGTTAGGGCCGCAATATGCGGGGCAAGGCGCGATGGCCGGGGCGTTAGGCGCGGCCGCGTTGGGCATGATTGCGCCGCTCATCGGGCGGACAGGCGGCCTGATTTCCGCGCCATGCGCGCCGGCCGCCGCCGTGTTATCCGCATTGGCCGCCGGGCTTCTCGCCGGAAAGCAGACGCCCGCGAGTATTCCGGCGCTGATCGCGCTCACCGCCCTATTTTCGGCGGCGCTGCAAATCAGCTATGGATTGATCGGTGGCGGGCGGCTGATTAAATTCATTCCCTACCCGGTCGTCAGCGGCTATCTTTCCGGCGTCGGCGTGTTGATTGCGCTCGGCCAATTGCCGAAACTCTTCGGCTGGCCGAAAGGCACGCCGCTCTTGACCGGCCTGCTGACGCCGACGCTCTGGAGATGGCAGGGTGTGCTGATTGGGGCGCTGACAATGGTGGTCATGGGCGTGGCGCCGCGCGTGACGAAAAAGCTTCCGGCGGGCATTCTCGGCCTGTTGGGGGGCATGGCGGCGTATTTCGCAATCGCCGCGTTTTTTCCGCCGATGCGCGCGCTCTCGGAAAATCCGTTGGTAATCGGCCCGATTCAGGCGGCGGGCGGGCTTGGAACAGCGATTGTCACGCAGGCGCGCGCGTTTTGGCAGCTTGATGTGGCGGCGGCGCAATCCGTCCTTATTCCGGCGCTGACGCTCTCGCTGCTCCTCTCGATTGATACCTTAAAAACCTGCGTCGTGCTGGACGCGCTCACGCGCAGCCGCCATCACTCCAACCAGGAATTGATGGGGCAAGGCATCGGCAACCTGCTGGCCGCCTGCGTGGGCGGCATGCCGGGCGCAGGCACGATGGGTCCGACGCTGGTGAACGTCAATAGCGGCGGGCGCACCTTGCGTTCCGGCGTGATTGAAGGGCTGTTCGTGGTGTTGACCTTGCTGCTGCTCAGCGGCGTGATTGCGTGGGTGCCGATTAGCGCGCTGGCCGGGATTTTGATTGTCATCGCCTACCGCATGTTCGACCGGCACATGTTTCGCCTGCTGCGCAACCCTGCCGGACGGCTCGATTTCGCGGTGATTGCCGTCGTGATTCTCGTCGCCCTGACCGTTGACCTGATTGCGGCGTCCGGCGTCGGCGTGGCCTGCGCGATTCTGCTCTTCATCCGCGACCAGATTCGCGGCTCGGTCATTCGCCGCAAACTGTGCCTCAATCAAATTTCCTCCAAAACCCGCCGCCTTGAAGCGGAGCGGGCGATTTTAGACGCGCGCGGCGAGCAAGGCGTTTTTTGCGAGTTGCAAGGCGATCTGTTTTTCGGCACGACGGATCAACTGTTCTCGCAGTTAGAGCCGGATTTGCGGACGAAACGCTTTATTTTGCTGGATATGCGCCGGGTGCAATCTATGGACTACACCGCCGCGCATCTTTTCGAGCAAATGCAGGCGCAATTAGCGGAACGCGACGGGCAACTGCTGTTCAGCGGCATGCCGTCCACGCTGTTTAATCAGCGCAACTTCGAGGACTATCTCGCGCAATTGGGCATTGTCAAGCACGGCGGTGTCATGATTTCCGAAACGCTCGACGCCGCACTGGAATGGATGGAAGATCGCATTTTGGCCGCCGCAGGGGTGACGAAAAACGGCGAAGAGCATCTGTTAGCGGCGCAGGATTTTGAATTGTTTCGCGGGCTAAACGCCCAAATGCTTGCCGCGTTGAGCGCGTGCATGAGCGAATTGCGCGTGCCGCAGGGCGCGAAGGTGTTCAAAAAAGGGGACGCGGGCGACGAATTATTTTTGGTGCGCCGCGGCAGCGTCCGCATCATGCTGCCCTTAGAGCGGGGGAAACACCATCACATTGCGACGGTGGGGCGCGGCGACTTTTTCGGCGAATTGTCATTTTTGGATCGCGGCGTCCGCTCGGCGGATGTCGAGGCCAAAATGCCGACGGAACTTTATGTGCTTTCGCGGGCGCGTTTCGATGCGCAGGCGCAGTTACAGGCCGAAGTCGGCGTGCAGGTGTTCGCGCATTTAGCGTTGGCGATTGCCCACCGCCTGCGCCAAACCGATCACGAACTGCAAGCCCTTGAAGAACGCTGACGCGCCCGCCGTTGGCATCGGCCTTGTGAATGCGATGATCATTTGAAAGAAAAAAATGTTGACATTGTTCTTGAGAGATACGTGATTACAAATAATTTTCTGAATTTCTCGCGCAAAGACGCCAAGACGCCAAGGCTGTTGTTCAACCATGCTTGGCGTCTTTGCGCCTTGGCGCGAAATCAAAAAAATTATTGATCATCACTTAGAAGAAAATTTAGACGGCTTGATTTGACCGGTTTCGGCTGCCGATTTGCGGCCTAAATCCAGAAAATGTCGGCATAAGCGGGGGGCGACATGGCCGTCTAATAACGAGTTTGCTGCCATATATCCGAAAGAAAAAAGGCTAAAACGCATTATGAAAAGAGAAGCAGCTACCAGAAAAATGCCTGAGGAACGGCAATTAATCAAGATTATTCGCCGGTTGCCGGTGGAACGAGTGTCTGAGGTGATTGATTTTGCGAAATTTCTTGAACTTCAGCAAGCAAAAATTCGAGAACAGCGCCCCTCTTTCGTAAACAATGAATTTTCTACTGAAGGCGACAAAAAATGGGACGCGCTTCTCGCCAGCGACGATGCGCAGCAGTTGCTTGAAAAAATGGCTGATGAAGCATCCAACGAAATTCTTGCAGGCAACGCAAAACCGATGATTTTTACGAAGAGTGGACAATTGATTCACGAATGAACTCACGAACGATTCCCCAGTTTTGGCGATGCTACGAGCGTTTGCCCCAGCAGATTCAACAACGAGCCGATGAAGCTTATCAAAGATGGCGGGAAAATTCTCATGCCGTAGGATTGCATTTCAAACGTGTCGGGAAAACTCGTCCTATCTATGCTATTCGTATTGATGATGATTATCGAGCATTAGGTCTTTTGCAAGAAGATACAATCACTTGGTTTTGGATTGGCAATCATGATGAATACATGCGTTTATTGAAACATGCGTAAGAACGTCGCGTTTTAACGCCGTCAGAGACACTCCTGATATACTGTAATAACAAGTTAGCGTCTTCTATTACAAT
>CAZCGG010000365.1:0-3247 GCA_964498135.1 uncultured Candidatus Moduliflexus sp. | reverse complement strand
CATCGCCACCGAGAAAAACAGGCCGAGCGTCACGCCGAACAGGATGCTGCCGATAATCATCCCCATGGCGATAAATCCGCCGATAGTCAACGCGCTCTGCAAAAACGAAAAATCCGTGCGCGTCGTGAACACCACCGCCGTCAATCCGGCAAACAGCAGCCCGGTCAAAATGGCGGCATTCGGCAGCACGTCCGGCGACGAATAATATGCCGCAATCAGCAGAATCGGCGCGAAAATCACGGCTTCCGCAACAACATACAGAGCTAATCCCGCATATTGCACTCCGACCGATTTGGCGCTCGCCGCAAGGCTTCGCGCAAACCAACCCGCCAAAACAAACGCCCCCAAAATCAACAGCCAGCCATATTGATTTTTTGCGATGAATCGCAGCATGGCAAGCGCAAACGGCGAATGAATCAACAGCGCTTCCAGCCCGATGAAAAACGCCACCGCGCCCGCTAAATGTAAATACGTGCGCCGGATAAACGCGGCGCGTTCCTCGGATTGCGCCTCGATAACCGGCATGTAACCCGTTTGAATGTTCATAAACTGCTCTCCTTATTTGTCAGCGCGAATCGCACGGAATTGAGCGCGCTTTCGCCCGTCAATCCGTGAAATTCGCGGTTGATGTAGTTCTGCAATGGCTTCATGTTAATGCCTGTCATTTTTAAGATGGGAAAAAACGGCGTTCTGTCAAATAAATTCTGCGGATATTTCGGCAAGGCGGGCGAGAAATTTTCTTGACAGGCGCGCATCATGCGAGGATGGTTTCTGTGACATGTTGGAAATTTTATACCAACCATCGTAATCGTAAGGGCGTTCAATTGAACGCCCTTACGACAAGCTTCAACAGGCAATGAACCTCGTTTTGACTTTATTGGAGGAAATATGCGCGCACTTATTTTTGATCTTGACGGGACGCTGATTGATTCGGTATATGCTCATGTGTTTGCTTGGCAGCAGGCGTTTGCGGACGCCAATATGGAGATTGACGGCTGGCGCATTCATCGCCGCATGGGCATGAGCGGCGGCCTGTTCACGCGCGCCGCCGCCCGCGAACTGAACCGCGAACTCAGCCCGCAGGAAGCTGAAGCGATTCAGCAGCGGCACGGCGAAGTTTTCGCGCAGTTATATCCCAAAAGGCGGCCATTGACGGGCGCAGTTGACCTGCTGAAATTCCTGCGCGCCGCCAAGATTCCTCACGGCATCGCCACGTCCGGCGCGCGGCCGGAAATTAACGCTTCGTTGGAAGCGGTTGGCGTGGGGCCGGAAACGGTCGTGGTTGAGCGCGGCGACGTGCTGCGCGCCAAGCCTGAGCCGGATTTATTTTTGGCCTGCCAGCAGCGACTTGGCTGTCGCGTTGAAGATTGCTACGTGGTCGGCGACGCGGTATGGGATTTGCTCGCTGCCCGCCGCGCCGGGATGTTGAGCGTCGGCTTGTTAAGCGGCGGCTATGGGGAAGATGAACTCATCGGCGCGGGCGCGTTCCGCGTTTATCGCGATCCGTTGGAATTGCACCGGTCGTTGGATGAACTCGGCGTTCTGCCGTAATTTGACAAGTATTTTACCGCAGAGGCGCGGAGAACGCAAGGAATATCAACAATTTTGTCCTCTCCGCGTTCTCCGCGCCTCTACGGTAAATTTTTATCTTTGCATGTCGAAACCGAATATTCTTCAAAAAATTTTAGAGCAGAAAGCGATTGAAGTCGAGGCCGCCAAACGCCGCGCGCCGGAACAACGCCTGTTAGCGCAGGTCGCAGACGCGCCGCCCGCGCGTTCATTGCGCGCGGCCTTGCGCAAAGAGCGGCTGGCGGTCATCGCGGAAATCAAAAAAGCCTCGCCGTCCGCCGGGGTGATTCGGGCAAATTTCGATCCGCTTGCCATTGCGACATCCTATGTTAACGCCGGAGCGGACGCCATTTCGATGCTCACGGACGAGCAGTTTTTTCAAGGCTCGCTAGAGTATGTTCGGCAAGCGCGGCCATTGACGCCGATTCCGATTCTGCGAAAAGATTTCATCATTGACGGCTACCAACTGCTCGAAGCCCGCGCGGCCGGGGCGGATGCCGTGCTGCTGATTGTCGCCGCGCTGGAGCAATCGGCGCTGCGCGATTTGCTGCGCCAGACGGATGAACTCGGCATGGACGCGCTCATCGAGACGCATACGCAGGCCGAAATGGAGATCGCAATCGGCGTCGGCGCGAAGATTCTCGGCATCAATAATCGCAGCCTCGAAACCTTCCAGATTGACCTTGCCACGACTGAGCGGCTCGCCCCGCTTGCGCCGAAAGGGACGGCGCTGGTCGCCGAAAGCGGCCTGCATACGGGCGACGATTTGCGCCGCATGATCGCCGCAGGCGTGAACGCGGTGCTTGTCGGGACGCATTTCATGAAATCGCCCGATCCCGGCGCGGCGCTGCGGCAATTTCTGCAAGGCAAATAGAACAACGCAAAGGCCGCAAAAGGCGCAAGAGACGCAACTGTCTGCGACTGTCGCGCCGTTTGCGTGATATTATCGTATGCGAATGAAAATTTGCGGCATCACAAATGCCGATGACGCGCTATTAGCCTGCGAATTGGGCGCAGACGCCATCGGCTTCATTTTTTATGAAAAAAGCCCGCGCTGCGTGACGAAAGAACAGGCGGCGGCGATTGCGGCGCAGTTGCCCGAGCAGGTGGCGAAAGTCGGCGTGTTCGTGGCGTCGCCGCCAGACGAGATTCGCCGCCATATCGAGGCCGTCGGCCTGACCGCCGCGCAGTTTCACGGCGACTACGCGCTTGACACAATGGCGCAATTTTCACAAGATATGGTGATTGCGGTCGCCCGCGTCGGCGCGGATTTTCAGGCGCGCTCCGTCGCGCAATTTCAGGAGGTCGCGGCCGCCGTGCTGCTCGATACGCAGAAGCGTGGGATGTACGGCGGCACGGGCGAAACGTTCGACTGGCAGGCGGCGATTGCGGCGAAGGCGCATACGCGGATTATCTTGGCGGGCGGGCTGACGCCTGAGAACGCCCGCAATGCGGCGGAAACCGTCGCGCCGTATGCGCTCGACATCAGCAGCGGCGTCGAGGCGTCGCCCGGCAAGAAAGATCACGCGAAGCTGCGCCGCCTGTTTAAATCGCTCCAGCCGTTCCTGCTCAATCGGCCGGCCGGGCGGTTTCCGTTGGCTTGAAATGCGGCGGGATAGGTTCATTCCGTGACATTTTATTTGACAGCCTTGCCCCGAATTTCATAGAATCATTTTTA
>CAZCGG010000364.1:2202-3265 GCA_964498135.1 uncultured Candidatus Moduliflexus sp. | reverse complement strand
CGCAACAAATCTTTCACGCTTCTGCGAAAAAACTTGACAGTCAAGGCGATATTCTGCAAGCTATCTTGCAGAAAGAGAATTTGAGAAATTCCATTTCTCTAAGAAACAGAATTTCTCTCTCGCAGATGATTATCAATATTTTTTGTCTCGCGCCGAGCCGCACAGGAGGCGCAACCATACCGGCTTTGCGGCATGGCGCGAGAATTTCAACTATGTACCAAACCAAAATCGAGCTATTGCAGGGGATTCAGGAGCGATTTCCTGATTTGGGGCGCGGCCAGAAGCGCGTCGCGCAATACGTGTTGGCGCATACGGAAGAAGTCGCGTTTCTCACGGCGGCGCAATTGGGCAAAAATGTCGGCGTCAGCGAAGCGACGGTCGTGCGATTCGCCTCGCTGCTCGGCTACGACGGGTTTCCGGATTTTCAGACGCATATTCAGAACATGATGCGGCAGGACATTTCCACGATTACGCGCCTTGAAAAACGCGCCGAGCAGCAGGCAACGCAGGGATCAAAGTCCATCCTGCAAGCGATTTTGGAGGCGGATCAAACCAACTTGACCTTGTTCGAATCCGACACGACGGAGCAGACCTTTCAGCAGGCGATTGAGATGATCGGCAACGCCCGCGACATTTACATCTGCGGGCTGCGGAGTTCTTACGCGGTCGCGTTTTTCCTCTGGTTTTCGCTGCGCTATTTTCTGCATGGCGTCCATCTCATCCTTCCCGGCATCGGCGATCTGCCCGAACAACTGCTGACCGCCAATGAAGAGGACGTGTTTATCGGCTTCAGCACGAAACGGTATTCGAAGGCGACGGTGGAAATTGCGAGCGCGCTCAAAAAACGCCGGGTCAAAATTCTCGGCATCGTTGACAATATCATGTCGCCGTTGACGCCGCTGGCCGATTTGCAATTTACGGTGCGCCGCGATGTCAGTTCGTTCATCGAATCCGAAGTCGTGCCGATGAGCCTGATTAACGCGCTGGTCACGGCGATTGCCCTGCGCCATAAAGCGAAGACCGTCGAAGAATTGACGCGCCTCGAAAGCAGTTTCGACGAATT
>CAZCGG010000364.1:0-2102 GCA_964498135.1 uncultured Candidatus Moduliflexus sp. | reverse complement strand
AAATACGCGCTTCGACAGGCTCAGCGCGAACGGAAGAATCGTTGATGACGCGCAATATGAAAATCACGGAAACTTCAAAAGTCTCAAAGACTTTTGAAGTTTGATTTGCATGGGAGACTTTTGCAAGAGGTCTATTTTTTCAAACTGACCATGAACAGAACGCGCCGCCTCATTTGCGGCAAATTGGGAATATTGGCGGCGGCTTACGCGCTTTTCCGGCGAGGCGAGGCCGCGCAGAACGCGCAAGACCTTCAGCAGAGCGCGGGCGTTCAGGAGCGGGACGCGCCGGAAAAGGACGATCCGCTGCTCTGCGCGGCCTGCTCTCGCCCCATTACCCGCGAACGCGAGCGCATCCGCATCAACGAACGCCATGAGCATGTCTTCGCCAATCCGCACGGCTATATTTACCAAATCGGCTGTTTTGCGGCTGCGCCCGGCTGTCTGACGATTGGGGCGGCGGAAAGTTTTTTCTCGTGGTTTCCGGGCTATGCGTGGCAGGTTGCGCTCTGCGGCGGCTGCGGCGCGTTATTGGGCTGGGCGTATTCTTCCACCGATGCGCAATTTTACGGCTTGATTCTTGAAAAATTAGCCGCGCCGCCCCAATAACTGCGCTTTGGCATGTATCGTGCATAATACTATTTTGTCAGCAGAAAACCTGTCAGACGCCTTGAACGTGTGTGACAGGACGCATAAAACTATAATTTTCAGGAGTGACATGCACGATACGTAAAGGAGCGCGAATCATGAAAAGGGTGGTGAAAAATTTTCTCGCATCATTCATGCATCTGTTTTTTTTAGCAAACTTCGTGGTTGGATCGGCCGCTTACGCGGTCAACCCGCACCAAATCAGCCCCGCCCCCGGCGGAGTGACCATGACAATTTTAGGCGTGGCAAGCGCAGTCGTTTCGCTTGCGCAGTGCGTAAAAATGTCGCAAAACGCATGAAGGAAATAGAGTCAAGCAACCCCCGCTGAACGGCTGAATCGTTCACGCGGGGGTTTTTTTATTTGAAGCGGAACACGGAAGAAACTGAAACAGAACTTACGCATCGCAAAAATCATTCCCCTCCCAAGAGGGGAATACGCGGTCGCTTTGTCTCATCGTTTGCGTAAGTCTGGTAGCCCCGCCCCTACGTGGCTGGACTTTGGCGCACATGCCCGCCACGTAGGGGCGGGGCTACCAGGGGTGTTCATGATCTTTTAAAAAAACCTCTAAAAAAATTTATTTCCGACAGCAGGGCTTACTCGTCGCTGTCATCGTCGTCGAAAGACGCATCCGACGGGGGACTCTGGCTGACGCGGTCTTTAAATTCTTTGCCCGGCTTAAATTTAATCGTGCGGCCTTTGGAAATCGGGGCTTCTTCGCCAGTGCGCGGATTCCGGCCGGTGCGCGGATTCCGATCCCGCACCATGAAAATGCCGAATCCCCGGCATTCAATCCGCTCCCCGTCCCGCAAGGCGTCCCGCAAGGCGTCGAACACCGCAATCACCGCCTCATTCGCCTTCTGCTGCGTCAAATTCGTCTCATTCGCCACAAGCTTCGCCATATCTAATCGTGTCATGACCGTCCCCCCGTCCCGCAAACGGCTCGTTTGCATGTTGTCCTCTGTCGCTGGTTTCATTGTGAACGGTACGGTAACGAACGAAAACGATAATGTCAATAAAAATAGAGGGTTATCAATGCGTTTCCGCAAAATTTTCCCGCGCGGAAGAATCGGCGCACTTTTGAGTTGACAGCAAAGGTCTGAACGATTTGAGAATGAAATCTGCCAAAGTTGACGCCTGAGGAGTGCGCCGCAGATCGGCGCGGCATCGAACGGAACGACAAACATGCCTCGTTGCGGCGACCGCGCCGCACTCCTGCCGTGTTGTATAAATACTTATTGCAAGAGGTCTAATTTATGACCGAATTGATGCTGAAAACAACATTGCACGAATTAAACGCCGCCATGCTGAAAAAACTGCGCGGCTTATTTGCCGACAATGCCATCGTGCAAATTACCATTTCGCCGCCGGTTGACGAAACCGACTATCTCCTTTCAACGCAGGCAAATCGGGAACATTTGGAGCGAGCGCTGAAAGACTTGGAAGATCATTCGACCTA
>CAZCGG010000363.1:1628-3272 GCA_964498135.1 uncultured Candidatus Moduliflexus sp. | reverse complement strand
TCGACGGCCATGCGTGGCTGCACGGCGCGAAAGCCGGCCGCCTCATTCATATCGGCACAGTGGACGCGCCGGTCACGGTCGAAGACATCAAGCAGACGATCCGCGAATTCTGGAAACTCGTCGGCAACGACGCGGCCGCGCAGACGAACGGCGTGGATTTTCTCGGCTGGGATTTCGCGTTTGACGTGAATGAAACCGCCAAGCAGTTCGCCGCAAGCAATCGCGTGGACGTGAAATGCAAGAAGATTCCCCATGAAGTGCTGGAGAAAAAAGCCGTCGAACAAGGCGACATCCGCTTTTACGAACTCGCGTATTTGGATGTTGGAATTGACGTTTCCCCTCTTGGGATGGGCGAGGGGCAGGCGCGCGTCACGCTGCGCAATTTCATCACGCCGCCGGATGACGTGCCGCCCGATATTCAGAAAACGATCCGGCATTGGAGCCAGTGGATTGATTATTGGGCGATTGATTGGAATTACCGCGACGACACGTTTCATAACGAATGGCAGAGCTACCGCACGAAAGCGCGGCCGGAGTTGGAGCTTGCGGCCGCGCATCAGTATGCTGAGGCCGGAACGTATGTCGTGTTAGTGAAAGTCATTGATATTTTGGGGAATGATACCACGAAAGCGATTGAGATTCAAATTGCGTAGGGGGCGGTCGCCCTGAGCTTGTCGAAGGGCGCGTTTTCGGTCTGCCCTGCGTTTTTCCGCCGCAAGATCGCGCCCTTCGACAAGCTCAGGGCGAACGATTGGAACTTTTGCAAGAGGTCTATTGAAAAAAAGGAGTTGAAAACGTATGCCGCTGCGCGTTCAATCATTCAAAACCGTGCTTCCCGCAGAACAGGTGAAAACGTTTATCACGCTGCCGGAAGATTTTACCGGCAAAGTGCTTGAATTGATTATCAGACCGGTTGAGACAAAACGATTTCGTTCGCTCAGCCTGATTCGGATTGATACGACCACGTTCACCTTCAATCGAGACGAAGCCAATGCGCGACTGATTGAGGATACCGTAGAAATTCGAAATCCTTTTGTCAGAGAGTGCGCCTGAAATTATGCCGCGCAAAAAACAGACAGCCGCCGATCAGCATGACATGTTGAACATCCAAGAACGCCTGACAACCGCGCCGTGCGTTCCGGCGATCCGCCAAGCCGTCCGCGAGTGGCGCGAGCGCAATTACCCGGGCGCGACCGACGTGACGCGGGAACTGCTGAACTTCTGGTTTCAGACCGAGCACCGCCTGCCGCTGACCGGCCTGTTTCGCTATCACAACGCGCAGCGCGAGGCCATCGAAACGTTGATCTATCTCTACGAAGTCGCGCAAGTGCGCCGTCGCGCCGACCTGCTGAAAACTTACGCCGTATTCGACCCCAACCTGCGCTTCGCCGGGTTCGCGCAAGACGACTTCGCCCGCTATTGCGTCAAAATGGCGACCGGCAGCGGCAAAACGCTTGTCATGGCGCTCAGCATCGTCTGGCAGTTTGCGAACGCCATGCGCGGCAACGCCGCCGAATATGCCAAAACGTTTCTGATTCTCGCGCCGAATGTCATTGTGTTCGACCGACTGCGCTCCGATTTTGAAAGCGGGCAAATTTTTCGGCGGCTGCCCCTGATTCCGAAACATCTGCATTATTTTTGGGA
>CAZCGG010000363.1:0-1528 GCA_964498135.1 uncultured Candidatus Moduliflexus sp. | reverse complement strand
GAATGGACGGTCTTCGATTATCCGCTCAAACAGGCGATTCTTGACCGCGTGGTCAAACGCCCGCTCATCGGCGTGGCGCAGATTGACGAAGCCAAATCGGACTTGGCCGAAGTGCGCTATCGCGGCTATTTGATCGCCGCCGTCGAACGCTGGAAAGAATACGTCGAACAACTCGCCCCGTCGCGGAAAAAGCCGATTCTGTTCGTCATGCTGAACGATACGCATGAAGCCGAGCAGATCGGCGGCTGGCTGCGCGACACGTACAAAGAGCATTTCGGCGGCGACAAATTGCTCGTCATTCACACGAACCGCTCCGGCGATGTCGCCGTGAAAGACCTTGACGCGGCGCGGAAAGCCGCCCGCGAGGTGGACGCCGAGCATAGCCCCGTCAACGCGATTGTCTCCGTCCTCATGCTGCGCGAAGGCTGGGACGTGCAGAACGTGACCGTCGTGGTCGGCTTGCGGCCATACAGCGCAAAAGCAAATATTCTGCCGGAGCAAACCATCGGGCGCGGCTTGCGGCTCATGTTCCGCAATGCGCGCAGCAGCTACATCGAGCGCGTGGACATTATCGGCAACCGGGCGTTTATCGAGTTCGTCGAGGATTTGGAGAAGTTAGAAGGGCTGAAATTCGATACGTTCCAACTCGGCAAGGAAAAGCTGAATATCCTCACCGTGCAGCCGATGGCGGAGCGGCAGGCGTTCGATCTCAGCGTGCCGCAGCTTTCCCCGCTCATTGGGCGCAAAAAGTCGCTCGGCGACGAGATCGCCGCGCTCGATGTCATGGCGTTCCAGATGCCGCCGCTGCCGATGAAATCCCAAGAGATTGACGCGCTGAAAACGTTCATTTATGAAGGCCGCGACCTGTTGACGAAAGAAACGCTTGTCAACCGCGAATATCACAATCCGCCCGCGCAGACGCCCGAAGAAATTATTGGCTATTACGCCCGCCGCATCGCGCAGAACATCAAGCTGCCGTCGCAATTCGCCGCGATCTGCCCGAAACTGCGGGAATTTTTTGAGCGCAAAGCCTTCGGCCAGACCGTTGATCTTGACGATCCGCAGGTGATTCTTGCCATGAACGCCGATTTTACCGGCAAAATCGCCACCAGAATTTTTGAATCGTTTCTGCGGACGAAAATCGTTGAGCCGAAAACGCCGGAAATTATCGCCGAACCGCGCTGGCTCTCCGCCACGCCGCCGTTTGTCACCTCAAAAACGCCGTTCGCGGCCAAGAAAACCGTGTTGAATTACACGGTCTGCGATAATGACTATGAACTCGCGTTCGCCAAATTCCTCGACGCCGCGCCTGATGTGGCCGCGTTTGCGAAACTGCCGATGGAGTTCGATTTTGCCATTTCCTACACCGACACGGCGACGAATATCCGGCATTATTTCCCCGATTTTCTTGTCAAGCGCGACGATGGCAGCCAGTGGATTGTTGAAACGAAAGGCTTGGAGGACGTGAACGTGGCGCGGAAAGACGAGGCCGCTCAAGATTGGTGCGCGGCGGCGGCGGAACTGACCG
>CAZCGG010000362.1:0-3283 GCA_964498135.1 uncultured Candidatus Moduliflexus sp. | reverse complement strand
TTATGATATTTTGACCGCCCGCAGCACGAATTCCTCGATTTGTTCGGCGGTATTCGGCGGAAAGGCGTTCATGAAATGTCGCAGCGACTCCGGGACGGTTTCTATGCCGGAAAGAATGCGCGTGACCGTTTTCGTCATGACTAATGGCGCAATCACCATGAAATGCACGATGATCGGCGCGGACGGGGCAAAAACGCCTTGCGCTTCGCCGTCGCGCAAAATCTCGGTCAGCATGCCGACCAAGCGTTGAAACGTGCGGAAAGCGACCGGCGGCAAATGCTGCCAGTCGGACGCGAATTCTCGCAGCAGAATCGGCGCGATATGCGGATGGCGATTCATGAAATTTGCGATATTCCGAATGTATCCGCGCAGCCGCTCTTCCGGCGAATGCGCGTCTTTGATCGTCTCGGCGGCCTGCTCCGCCGTATCTTCCAACACGTCGCGGATCACGCGTTCGTACAGCGTCTCTTTGCCGCCGACGTGATAGTAAATCAGGGCTTTGTTGATGTCCGCTCGCTTGGCGATTTCATCCACCCGCGCCCCGGCGAATCCGACTTCCGCGAAGATGGCGGCGGCGGCGTCCAAAATGCGGCACGTCGCCTCTGTCTGCGGTTTTTTCTCAAGCGCGTTATCCATAACATTCATCATCGTTCCTCAATAACTGTTTGGATAAAATAACTATTAAGTTCAACTAACTGTTTAGTTAAAATTTAGGCATTTTGCAAAATTTGTCAAGAGGTATTTTAAAAAATATTGCATCAGGGGGGAAAATTTTAAACGGAAAAGCTGTCAGACACCTTGAAGGTGTCTGACAGCTACGCACGAGAATGCTTTCATCAATGCGAGGTCAATTCGTTTGCGCTAAATCGTTGGCATAGGTAAGAAGTTCAACGGTGCGGCGTTTGACAAATTCGACTTTCTGCCCGAATCCGGCGACGCGCCACATCGTTCCCTGCATGCCGCCGTAAATCAGGTCAATCGCTAAAAATTCGGCGTCGCGGTAGGCGATCCACCGCTTCTGCGATTCTTTCAGCGCGGCCTGCGCCTGCGGATTCAGGCGCAGGCGCACGTCGGCATAGACTTTGTTCAATTCGCGATCCCATTCCGCGTAAGCTTGCTGCAAACAGGTGAGCATCCCCTGCGTCGAGGAGGTTCGATCCATGCATGCGATGGATTTCTCGTCAATCGGATACGTCGGTTCTTCCGCCCATGCCGTCGCGGCGCACAAGAGCGCCGCGCATACAATTACTCGAATCATGTTTTTCATAGCAATCACTCATCTTGGCGTCAACACGCTGATAAATCGTCTCGTTGTTCTTATAAAAGTCCAAGCGCGGCTTTCGTGACCGGGCCGACAACGCCGTCCGCCGTCAAGCCGGTTTTCTTCTGAAATTCTTCGACCGCCTTATCGGTTTTTTCGCCGAACACGCTATCCACTTTCAGCGCGTAGCCGCGCGCGATAAGGGCGTTTTGCACTTCTCGGACATCTTCGCCGCGCATGTACGGCTTTTGCAGGAACAAAATGCGCTCGTCTTCCTGCTGCGCGGACACCCGCAGAATAACCGGTTTCAGCGCGCCTTCATCCACCCGGACGCCGCGCACGTAAAACGGGAGGCTTAAATCCCAATTCGAGGCTTGCACCAAGTCGAACAGCGCGTCCATGCGGTACACCGTTTTCCGCAAAATCAGGGTTTTATGCGTCGCCAGCCAATTCCGCCGCACGTTGATATATTTCGCAATCCATTGGCGTTCGCCGAGCGCCGCCACCGTGCCGCAATCAGTCAGCGTTTTGTCGCGCATGAGCCGCCATGAGCCATGCACCATGCTGTCATACACGACCGCCGTGCCTAACGTGGTGACGATGCCGAGATTGTCCGCCGCCGTCACGCTGGGATTCCAATAGGCGCGATCAAAAAAAGCGTCCTGCACATCCTGCATAATCGGGTCATTTCCGGCTTTGCGCAAAATCGAATGCAGCGTGGTCTCGCCGTCTAAAGTCGTGTCGCGCCGGATGAGGCGGGGGAGGTAATGGCTGAGCGATTCGGCAAATTCCGCGTCCTCCGCGTCGCAATACGCTTTGATGAGTAAATATAAATTGCCGCTGCTGAGCGTGGTTTGCGAGCGTCCGTAGGTGAGATGGCCGGGATCGCCTTTCATCAGCGTCACTTTGCCATAATCGCCCTGCGCGTCGCCCGTCTCGAACACATTGATAATCGCTTGCGCGGCTCGTTTCTGTAGTTCTGTCAACATACGCATTTCTCCGTCAAAGGCTGTGGTGAGTGAATTTTGACGAGTGTAGAGTCACGAGAAAGGAAATCACGGCGCGAAAAAATATGCAAGGAAAAAGGGCAGGATATGCAGATTTTTACGCCGAAGAGGCGCGATGACTCAGGAGAAAAATTTCCAGGTCATCGAACGCCGACGGCGAGGCATATTTCCGATGTATTTTTTGCTTGACTTTCCCGATTTTGGGGGGCGAATTCATTTTTTATGAAACACAAGCCAATGACACGCCATGCGTTCGAAAAAATTGTCAATGAAACCTATTTATTTCCGAAAAAACGCGGCGGCGGTCTGATTAAGATTGAAGCATGGCAAGATCGGCATGGAACGATTGTAAAATATAGCATGGCGTATGTGAACCCGATGATTTTTTCTGACGATAATGGCCGGGTTATCGGGTATGATAATACGCACGAGTCGCATCATAAACATTACTTCGGAGAGATATTCCCTGTTGATAATTTCACCACGTATGAAGCCTTAGTGGAGCAATTCGAACAGGAAATTCAGGAATTTCTGACATGACAACATTGCAGATTGGTTCGATAGAGGCGTTTTTCGCTTCAGCGAAAGCCACCGCACGCGAATGTGATCACGGCGAGCCGGTCACGCCGAAACATCGCATTTGGGGTGAGGCTGACGATCTGACGCGGCTTATCACGCCGGAACGGATGCGGCTGATTCGCTTGCTGCGCGGCAAACGGCGCGTCACGTTTCACGAATTACGCGAAGAAACGCGGCGGTCGGTCGAAAGCCTCAACCGTGACTTGAAATTGTTTGCGAAATATCATCTGATTGAAATTGACCGGAAAACAGAAGCGGGAGGAGCGCGAGAAAAGGTGATTACGCCGACGTATGGGGAAGAAATGATTGAAGTCCGCGTTGAAATTTAGGCGGAACGTAAGGGGAAACCACCGATTGACACAGAGTTGCGCAGATTTTTTGTGATTATCAATAAATTTTTTTGATTTCGCGCCAAGGCGCAAAGACGCCAAGCATG
>CAZCGG010000361.1:0-3292 GCA_964498135.1 uncultured Candidatus Moduliflexus sp. | reverse complement strand
CTTGGCGCGAAATCAAACTGCGCGCCTGCAAACAGATCGAAATTCAGCAGAAGACGGGCGGGAAAAGAAGTCAAGAAAAAACGCAAGCGTCCGAGACGCGGATGGTCTCGGACGCTTTTGGAAGGAAAATCGGCAGGTTCTACCGTTCGATAACGCGGACTTCCGCGCCGAATTTTTGCATCAGCATTTGAAAATTCTGCGCATCCTGCTTTTCCGCGCCGCGCGCAAGCGTGCAGGGCGTGCTGGCAATCAATTCTTCGGGGGATTTCGCCAACCCTTGAATTTTCGAAAGAATGTGCAGAATGTGTTCGCGGTTCTTGCCGACTTGAACCAGTTCGATGGTGCATTTCCCCGAATGGCGGTCTGTTTCCGCCGATTCGGTTTCGTGTTCAGGCTCAACCAACTGCGGCGACGGCTCCGCGAATCTCCGCCGCGAAGGATGCAGGCGCGATTCGCTGCGTTTTTCCGGCCTTTCAGGGTGACGCTCGCCAAACATGCTGATCAATTCATCAATTTCCTGATTGGCGCGAAGATTGGCGAAAGACGGCTCTGCGGCTTCCGGCTGCGCGGACGCCTCATCTCGGACGATGCTCTTGCTGACGCCGGTTTCGGGTTCCGGCAACGGTTCATCAATCACGCCGGGGCCGGAATCCAGAAGAATTTCTTCCATCTCGGAAGCCTCTTCTTCAACCGGCGCAGATTCGGCGGGAGTTTCGTCAAACATTTCTTCTTCCTGCTCGGCGATTTCAATGGGCTGCGTGTGCTTTTTCGGAATCGTCTCAAAGCGCTCGCCGTCAATTTCGACTTCCGGCGGGGGCAATTCTTCCAATTCGCCCTCTTCCAGCACATCCTCCACGCTGGCGGTATGATCCAACTTCGGCGTATTTTCCAGCAAAGCGTCAAGGTCGCCGTCCAATTCAACCGGCTCTTCGTCGGTTTCTTCAATGGCCTCAGTCACGGGCGTCTCTGCCGACAAATCAAGCTCTTCATCTTCGAGTTCCATTTCCAATGCGCCCATGTCCTCTTCGATTTGGAGCGGCTCGGCCAGTTCTTCAATCGCTTCTTCAACCGGCTCTTCGACTTCCGATTCAATCGGCGTCATCGGAATATCGTCAAGTTCTTCGTCGAGAAGCATTCCGACAGGCGCATAAACGGGCGCGGCGGGCGCAGGCGCAGGGGGTTCAATCTCGGCCTGATCGCCGGGCGCGAGCGGCTCGTCAAGCTCTTCAAGCAGCGCCTCTTCCATCTCGGCCTCTTGCGCGGCTGGCTCTTCAATCTGCGTTTCCTCGATTTCTTCTTCGATGAGAATCGCCTCGGCAGGCTCGATTTGAGGCGGCGCGGCGGCTTCCGGCAGCGCGGGTTCAATCGGCTCGTCCACGATGATAATTTCTTCTTCTGCCTCAACCGGCTTGGCGATGGGTTCGGTCTTTTTATGCGGCAGCACGGGCGCGGCCTGCGGAACGTCCGCAGGCGGTTTTGCGCCGGGCAGCACGTCGCCCAAATCAATCACCACTTCCTCGACCGCCTCGCTCGGTTCAACGGGCGCGACGGATTTGTCTGGCGTCGTCATGACGACATCCAATTCATGCAAGCCGGGATCGGATTCTTTGCTGATCTGGATTTTCACGGAATCGGCGGGCTGATGCGCGGCGGCTTCCGACGGGCGTTTCGGCTCAGGCGTGATGGGCGCGACATGCTCAATATGACTTTCCGATTCTTCGATCAACTGCTTTTCCTGCTTGCGGGCGATATGCCGGACGCCGAAATAGCCCAACAGCAGGACAGCCAAAAGATTGAGCGGCAGCGAGACGAGCAGCAGCGCGCGTTGCAGCGACGATGACGGCGGCGCGGCGGTCAGCGCGTTGATTTGCTCTTGCAGTTTGGTCTTTTCGAATTTTTCCGTGAGGAGTTCCTCCTCCTTTTGCTTCATCGTCTCATTCAGCGCGTCAATCTGCGCCTGAATTTCCTTGAATTTCACGTCGCCTAATTTGCTTTGCTGCTCGGCGTCGCTCAAGGATTGCCCGGCTTCCACCAATTTCGCTTCAACTGCTTCCAATTCCGTCGTCAATTCGGCAATGCGCCGCTCTTTTTCATCCAATTGCGCTTTATATTGGGAATTGGCTTTTTGCAGATCGTCAACTTTTCCCGTCGCTTTGGCAGGCTTGTCAGGCTGCGCGGCCGGCGATCTCGGCACGGCGCGCGACGTCGCGGCCTGCGTTTTAGCCGGTTTCGGCGTGGCGCGTTTCGGCGGCTTCGTTTGCTCCGGCTTCGGCGTCGGCGCAGGTTTTTCCGCCCGTTTCGGCAGCGACAGCCCCGCTTCATGCACCCAGCCGGTTTGTCCGTTTGGCGCGCGGACTTCCCGCCATTGGCCGGACGTTTTGCCGGTCAACGCGACCGGCGTGTTCAGCCGCAGCGTGCCGATCACGTTTTCATCGTTATTTTCAGGATCGCTGCGCAGTTCGAATTGATCCTGCGTGATTTTCACGGATTCCTGACCGCGCGCCTGATTCAGCAAACTCAGGCACATCAAAATGACGCTCATCACCAACAGCGTTTTGATACAACCTCGTGTCTTCATGTTCTCCCTTGTCAATCAGGAGTGCGAAATCTCGATTTTGCTGTCAAATCAAGATTTGACGCTCCTGCTTTTCACTCTGCGCGGATGTCATGCAATGTCATCAACGCCGCTTCTGGCCGTAGCTGACGGGCAATTCGATCGCCGTGTCAGGCGCGGCTATACTTTTTCATAATCGTCATCCAACTCCAATTTTTTCTGCGTCGGCGGCGCAAGCTCTAAAAATCCCGAAAATTCGTACATGATGTTCCCTGAATCGGAGACGGCCATGTTCGCATAGCCGCGCCGCACAATATCTTCAAGCGCGCGATCCGCTTCTTCAAGCGACAATGAACTGTTCGCGGCCAATTCCAACGGCGTCAGCCGCCCGCGAAAATTTCGCGCCAATTTCAAAATTTTGGCTTCCAACGCTTTCCCGGTTTCCGGCTCTGCCGCCGCTTGCGACGTCTTTTGCGGCATAGCCGGGGCGGCGTGGCGTTGCGCCGATGATGTGTATTCCGTCTGCGCCGTCACGCCCTGAATGTTGATATTGACCGTCGCGCCGCGCTGTAACTCCTCTTTCTTGTTTTCGCGTTCGACCATGCCGGGAATGAGAAACAGGTCAATAAACTGGCCGATGCCGAATAAGCCGAACGTGAAAAAATACAGCAGCCCCGTGCCGTATTTCCCCAAATAAAACCGATGAATGCCGCATCCGCCGAAAAAACATGCGCACCA
>CAZCGG010000360.1:2252-3310 GCA_964498135.1 uncultured Candidatus Moduliflexus sp. | reverse complement strand
GTCTGACAGGTTTTCCGCCGTTTGTTTCCCGCCCGCCGCCATTTCATGGCGAAACATAACTTCATGGATTTTTGTCTTGACAAGATGACGCGCGCCCGCCTGATTCGAGGATGCTGCCATTCCAAAATCATCGTATTATAATCATCACGCTCAAGGGAGAATGCCATGAATTTCTTTAAATACTGGGAATTGTCAGACGCGGAACGCAAGAAATTATTGACGCGGACGCAAGTGGATGCGGACAAATATTATGACGTGGTTCGCCCGATTATCGAGGATGTCAAGGCGAACGGCGACGCGGCGGTCGTGAAATACACAAAACAATTTGACGGCGCGAGCATTTTGCCGAATTGTCTGAAAGTGACGCCGGAAGAAATTCAGGAAGCCTACGCGCTGGTTGACCCGCTGCTGTTGAGCGCGTTGAAAAAATCGGCGCGGAATATTCGGGCGTTTCACGAATTGCAGAAGCCGGAAGCGTTCTGGGTGAAAGAAATCGCGCCGGGCGTCTTCGCGGGCGAGCAGACTACGCCGATTGATTCGGTCGCGCTCTACGTGCCGCGCGGCAAAGGGTCGTTTCCGTCAGTCATGCTGATGCTCGGCATTCCGGCGGTCGTCGCGGGCGTGGAAAACATTTACGTCTTTTCGCCGCCGCTGCCGACAGGCAAGAGCGATCCGGCCACGCTCGTCGCGGCGGACATCTGCGGCATTCGAAACGTCTTCAAAGCGGGCGGCGCGCAGGCGATTGCGGCGTTGGCGTATGGCACGACAAGCATTCCGAAAGCGGAAAAAGTCCTCGGCCCCGGCAATCCGTATGTCACGGCCGCCAAGCGCCTGCTGCAAAGCGTCGTGGATCCCGGCCTTCCGGCGGGGCCGAGTGAAGCGCTCGTTTTAGCCGATGAGCAGGCCGATCCATATCTCACCGCGCTGGATTTGCTGAATGAAGCCGAACATGGGCCGGATTCGTCCGCCTATCTTGTCACGAACTCGCTGGCGCTTGCCGAAGCCGCGATGCAGCACTTGCCGAACTTGTTGGATCAACTTCCGCCGCAGCGCAAATC
>CAZCGG010000360.1:0-2152 GCA_964498135.1 uncultured Candidatus Moduliflexus sp. | reverse complement strand
AAAACCTATTCCGCCCTGTCCGTGCGCGATTTTGTCAAAACGAGTTCCATCAGCCATTTGACCAAAGCGGCGTATGACGATTTGAAGCCGTATGTCGAACATTTCGCCCGCTACGAAGGTTTTTCCGCCCATGCGCTGACGTTTGAGGCTCGCAAATTCCGCGCCGCGCAGGAATCCACGCTGAACCCGGCGGAGCAGCCGCTCGCGTTGGGCTTGCATCTGATCAATGCGACGGCGGCGGGCGTCGTTGCCAAGCGCGTCACGCGGGAATCCGTGATTACGGTCGCCATTGACCGGGGCGAGCGTCACCCGGACATCAACGAACAACTCAAGACGCCGCTGCATTTCTTCAACCACATGCTTGAGCATATTTCATGGCGTTCCTGCATGAATATCGGCGTGGAAACGAGCGTCAGCCATTATCCGTTCGGGCATGTCATTTGCGAAGATGTCGGAATGACGATGGGCGCGGCGTTCGCGGAATTGTGGCGGCAGAACAAACCCGGCGGCGTCAACGGCGAAGGCGACGCGGTGGGCGCGCTGGATGAAGCGATGGCGCGGGTGTTTCTCGGCTTTGAAGATCGGGCGCAATTCTGCTTCAACTCATCGGTACATCTGCATGAGCGCGTTGAAGACATGTTGGCCGCCGATTTGAATAATTTCTTCGCCGGATTTGCGCAGGGCGCGAAATGCATGATTCACGTTGACCTGCTGAAAGGCGACGATCCGCATCATATCTGGGAAAGCGCGTTCCGGGCGTTCGGCTGCTGCCTGCGCGCCGCGTTCGCCCCAAACGCATGGCGAAAAGGGACGACGCCGGGCGTGAAAGGAATTTAGTTGACAAATTTTGATTTTGCGGTTAGGCTTATGTTCATGCGAAGAAACCGAGTTTCTTCGCATGACGTTTTGGTAATCCGTGAATTTTGTGGGACAACTTATGAGGAGGATGGCTATGAAGAAACGTATGTTCAAGCTGTTCGCGCTGCTGATGTTAAGCGCGGGGGCGCTTCTCGGCTGCAATGATGATGACGATGACAGTTCTATTTTAGGGATTGGAAAGAATGATGCGACGTACGGGTTTATCATGAATTCGACGGCGTATCGCGTCGCGATTGATTTCGAGCAGGAAAATGATTTTCAGACCGTTCTGGAACCCGGCAAATCAATCGCGTATCATCTGAAGGCGGGCCGGACGCACATGATTCACGCGGTTGTGCTGAATGAAAATAGCCGGGCGATTTCCGAGTCGTATTATAATTTTTATATAGACGAATTTGCCCTTGATAATACCTTGCACGACTTTGTATGCAGTTGGTATGTCGAATTGCTGTATGATTCCGGTTTCGGCAATAAATCGGGCGATTAGGCTGGATTTGAAGAAAGGCGATTTCTGAGGAGGGCGAGACTTCAAAAGTCTTGAAGACTTTTGAAGTCTTTTGTCAATGATCAACGCTTGCCCCGCTTATGGCCGTTTGATGGAATGAACAATCGCGGTCATTTCTTCTTGATGCGCCTTGTCCGCTTTCGGCTCCGCTAAAAATACCAGCAGGCAGATCGTCTCGCCGTCCGGCGAAAACAGGTCGGCGGTAATATTCACGTCATCGTCGGATTCCACATCTTTGCCGCTGCCGGTATTCTGCCAAAAGGGCATGCCGTTGATCGTCGGCGTTTCCGCTTTTCCCGTCATCGTGAGTTCCGTCAGCACGTCTGAGAGAAATTCGTCAATCGCGTCGGCGGCTTCTTCAATCGTTTCCGCGTCCACCGGCCACGCCATCATATAGACTTTTTCGTCCGGCGAAATCGCCTGAAGAATCGTCTCTTCGATAATTTCGGCTTTCCATTTATCCGGCATTGTGATTTTAAATAACGGCGCATCCTGCGTCGGATAAATAAGTTCCTCCGCGCCGCTCCGTCCCGCCCCGAATAGCAAGGCAATACACAATGCCATGCCTATGATTTCCGTTTTCATGCGTTACTCCTTTTCTTGATTTTCTTTCAACATCATCGCGTTCATTGCTGAATCATTCAGGCCACCATTTTCCCGCTCTTAAAGTTTTGTCAATAAAGAACATTTTTGATTTTTCACAAACATTTCACGCGAAGTTCATCAGGGTTTCACGCGGCGGTTTTAGAATAAGAACGTGAACGGGAA
>CAZCGG010000359.1:0-3367 GCA_964498135.1 uncultured Candidatus Moduliflexus sp. | reverse complement strand
CGCAATGCGGAAAATCGCCGCGAAACTGGATGTCGTGGCGGCGTTCGCGGTGTTTGCGATGATGGGATTGACCTGCGCCGACGTGGTGGGCCGCCTGTTCCGGCATCCGATTCGCGGCACGTATGAGGTCGTCTCATTTTTAGGCGTGGTCGCCGCCGCGTTTGCGATTGCGCATACGTCGGCGGAAAAAGGGCATGTCTCGGTCAATCTGCTTGTACGGCTGCTGCCGGAGAAATTGCAGGGAATTATCGAATTCGTGATGTCCCTGCTCAGCGTGGCGCTGTTTGCGCTCTTGAGTTGGCGCAGCGTCATCTACGCGGAGAAATTGCGGGCGAGCGGCGAAGTCTCGCTGACGCTGCAACTGCCGTTTTATCCGATTGTGTTCGGGTTGGCGGTTGCGTCGGCGATAGCCTGTCTCGTGCTGCTGGCAAATGTCTTTGCGGCATTCGAAAAGATAACAACTGGAAATATCCCCGTGAATCAGTTCGCGGCGGTCGAAAAGGGGAAAAAATCATGAGCGTCACGATGATTGGGTTGATTGGGGTGGTGCTGCTGGTTGTCTTTCTGTTTTCCGACATGCCGGTCGGGTTCGTGATGGCGCTGCTCGGCTTCGCCGGATTCAGCTATGTGCGCGGGCTGGACGCCGGGATGAATCTGCTCGTGAAAGATGTGTTCGAGACATTTTCGTCGTATGATCTGACGGTGATTCCGCTTTTTGTCTTCATGGGGCAGATCGGCTTCCATTCGGGCATCAGCAGCCGGTTATACGAGGCGGTGTATGTCTTCATGGGGCATTATCGGGGCGGACTGGCTGTTGCCACGATAGGCGCGTGCGCGGCGTTTTCCACAATTTCCGGCTCAACGAACGCCACCGCCGCGACGATGGCGATGATTACGCTGCCGGAAATGCGGCGCTACAACTATGATGATGCGCTTGCCACCGGCACGGTCGCGGCGGGCGGCAGCCTCGGCATTTTGATTCCGCCGAGCGTGATTTTCATCGTGTACGGCATTTTAACCGAGCAATCCATCGGCAAGCTCTTCGCCGCCGGAATTTTGCCCGGCATTTTGTTAGCGAGTTTGTTCATGCTGACGATTTATCTGGTCGTGCGCCGCAATCCCGCATTAGCGCCGAAAAGCAGCCGCGTCCCGTTTTTGGATCGGGCGAAATCGTTCGGCGGCGTGCTGGAGGCGTTCCTGATTTTCGCGATGGTCATGGGCGGCCTGTTTTTCGGCATCTTTACGCCGACGGAAGCGGCGGGCGTCGGCGCGTTTTTGACGCTGCTGATTTCAATTGCGCGGCGGCAATTGACGTGGCCGCGCTTTCTGCAATCGCTGATGGACACGACGAAAATCAGTTGCATGGTGATGACGATTGTGGCGGGCGCGGTCGTCTTCGGCCATTTCATGGCAATCACGCGCATTCCGTTCGAGTTGGCGAATTGGGTCAGCACGCTCCAATTGCCCGCGCATGCGGTCATGGCGGTCATCATCCTGATGTACGTGGTCGGCGGCTGTTTCATGGATTCGCTGGCGATGATTATGCTGACGATTCCGATTTTTTTCCCAGTCGTCAAAGATTTAGGGTTTGACCCGATTTGGTTCGGCGTGATCATCGTGTTAGTGACGGAAATGGGCGTGGTGACGCCGCCGGTCGGCGTGAATGTGTACGTCGTGCATGGCATCGCCAAAGACGTGCCGTTGGAGACGATTTTCAAAGGCGTCGCGCCGTTTGTCCTCGCGTTGTTCGCCTGCATTGCCATTTTGCTCGCCTTCCCGCAGATCGCCCTGTTTCTGCCCGGCTTGATGAAATGATGTACGCAAAGGCTTCCGAAGTCTGGCAGACTTCGGAAGTCCGCAATGCTTACAACGCGCCAAGAATTTTTTCGTATTCGAAATTATTCACCCATTCCTGTATCATGTCGGCGGCGGCAGGCTGATAGCGGCGCATCTCGCCGATGACTTGCTCAAGAAGTTTTATGTCGCAAAGATCGGCGGCATGGCGGAATTGATTGAGCAACTCCGGCGGCATTTGCGCGAAGGCGGTTGGCAGATCGACCATGTTAGCCGATGGCGTCTCCGCGACGGATTGTTCTTTTTCAGACACGAAGCGCGCGCCGAGATGCTTGGTCAGGAGGTCAAAAATCTCCTGTTCACTGAATGGCTTGCGCAGGAAATCATCACATCCGATGGAGAGGGTCACGGCGCGTTCTTCTTCCAACATGCTCGCGGTCACTGCGATGATCGCGGTCGCCTGCCCTTTGGGCGTGGCTTTCATGCGCTTCGTGGCCTCGTAGCCGTCCATGCCCGGCATCCGCATGTCCATCCAAATCAGGTGCGGTTCCCATTCTTCCCACACGCGCAAGGCGTCTTGACCATGTTCGGCCTCGCGGAGTTCAAAGCCGAAGGGACTGAGCAGTTTCATGAGCAGCAGCCGATTGAGCGGTTTGTCATCCACAATAAGAATGCGAAAGCGCGGCTGTCCCGGTTCTAAGGCGATCTCACCATGAGCATGGGAGCGGCTGACCGTCGCCACGTCGTCTGTCAGGCGTTCCGCCTCGATCTCAAAACTGAACGTCGTCCCAATGCCGACCTGACTATGAACCTCCATGTCGCCGCCCATCAATTGCACGAACTTGCGGCTGATCGGCAAGCCGAGGCCCGTCCCTTCCTGCGCTTGCCGTCCGATGTAGGTCTGTTCGAAGGCTTCGAATAATTTGCCCATTTCTTCGGGCGGAATGCCGGGGCCGGTATCTTCGACCTCGAAACGTAGCCGGACGACCTCACCCCCTGCCCCTCTCCGAAGGAGAGGGGAAACGCCCTCCCCTTCGGAGAGGGAGGGGGAGGGGTAACTCACGCGCACGGTCACGCCGCCGGTTGTCGTGAATTTGAGCGCATTATTCAGCAGATTGATCAGGACTTGCCGCAATTTCAACGCATCCGTGGCGATGTTGCGCGGGAGATCTGCGCCGCGTTCGAAGGCCAATTGCAACTGTTTGTCTTCAGCTTTCAGATGGAACATATCTTCGACATCATCCAACAGCCCCCCGACATCACAGGGGCGAGGATCCAGCGTGATCTTCCCGGCCTCGATTTTCGACAAATCCAGCACTTGATTGATGAGCGCCAGCAGATGTTCGCCGCTGCGGGCGATAATGTCGAGATTCTCCCGATCCTCCGGGTCGATTCGCTGACTGCGCAGCATTACGTGCGCAAAACCGATAATGGCGTTCAACGGCGTGCGGAGTTCATGGCTCATGTTGGCGAGAAATTCGCTTTTGGCGCGGTTGGCGGCATCAGCCTTTTCCTTCGCCACCGCTAATTGCTGGTTCGTCTGTTGTAATTCTTGCGTTCGTTCGGTCACGAC
>CAZCGG010000358.1:0-3370 GCA_964498135.1 uncultured Candidatus Moduliflexus sp. | reverse complement strand
GAATACGACGCAACACATAATTCCGCATGTTATTGCCGCCTTTTTTTCTTTTTATAAATAATACCGATTGCCTTTGAAACGATCATCTTCGCCATCACGTAGGGGCGTTCAATTGAACGCCCCTACGTGATGGCGAAGATGATCTATTTTACCACAATTGGTATAACTTACGTTACGCAGTTTGCGGTTTTTCAACCCCGAAGGGATGACATGTTTATAGGAAGAAAATGCCTATAGAACGAATAAACGTCGAAGGCGTGGCATATTGTTTCCCCTCGATTGAATTCATTATTCCGCGCGTAAAATTTTGAACTGTCGGTTTTTAATGTAGCTCACGGTTTTTTCCAGTTCAATCAGCAGATGAATTTTCGTCTTCAAATCGGTGAAATACGGCTGATCGCGCAACTCCTGCGGCTCGGCTTGCTCATCAATCAGACGGTACTTTTTCAGCCATTTCACATAATGGCGCGGCAGATGGTTCGGCACGTCCACGCCGCACATCATCGCCCACGCTAATGTCCACGCGCGCGGCACGTTCAGCACGTCGTAACCGCCGCCGCCGAGCGCAATCCATTTGCCCGGCGTCAAACGCTTGAATTCCTCGATAATCTGGCAGAAACCGCGCGTGGTCATGTCCAATTTTGCCAGCGGATCCGAGCGAAACGCATCCACGCCAAGCTGCGTGACTAAGACTTCCGGGCGGAACGCCTCTAAAAGCGGCGGCACGATTTCGTGAAACGCATACCAAAACACATCATCGTCGCTGCCGGGCAGGAGCGGCACGTTGACCGCGTAGCCTTCGCCCTCTTCTTCGCCCGTCTCTCGCTCGAAGCCCGTGCCGGGAAACGCCGAAAAGCCGGTTTCGTGCAGCGAAATCGTCAAAACGCGATTCGTGCGATAAAAAATCTGCTGCACGCCGTCGCCGTGATGCGCGTCCACATCCACGTAAGCGATCCGTTGATAGCCTTTATTCAGCAGCCATTGAATGCAAATCGCGGCGTCGTTGAAATAGCAGAAGCCGGACGCGCGGCTGCGCAAGGCGTGATGCTGCCCGCCCGCAATATTGAACGCCACGTCCGCTTCGCCCGATTCAACGAGTTTCGCGGCCTGCAAACTCGCGCCGACCGCCAACAGCGACCATGCGTAAATGTCCGGCGGAATGGGATTATCCGGCGTGCCTAAGCCGAACATCGCGCCATCCCATTCGGAAGGCCGCTCCGCCGCATGTTCGACCGCCTCGACGTATTCCACCGAATGCGCCAACAGCAAATCATCCGCCGCGCACGGCTTCGCCTTAATGAGGCGATGATGAAACGGCCCGAACAAGCCGTAGGCTTTAACGAGTTCATACGTCAGCTTGAACCGCGCAGGCTTGAGCGGATGGCCTTCGCGGAAGGTGAACTGCTCGAAATCATCGGAATACATAAACGCCGTTTTCATAAAAAGCGCGCGTCAACCTCGTTCGAACGCGTTTGACGTGGATCGCATTTCAAGACGGCTCTTGCAAAATGCGTTCGCATCCTTGTTTGCCAATGGCCGCCTGATAGATTTTGTAGCCGCCAATCAGGTTGCAGGCGCGGAATCCGCGCTGCCGCAGGATGCGTTCCGCGACATAGCCGCGCACGCCGACCTGACAGTAGATGATGATACGTTTGTCTTTCGGAAGCTCGCGCAGCCGTTCGCGCAATTCGTCCACCGGAATATTGATTGCGCCCTGAATCATGCCGAGCGCGCACTCGTTCGCCGCGCGCACGTCGAGCAGAAAAGTTTCCGGCGAGGCCGCCGCGTCCGCGAGTTCATGCCAATAGATCGGCGTCGTCTCCCCTTTCAAAATATTGTGCGCGACAAATCCCGCGAGATTCACCGGGTCTTTTGCCGAGCCGTAGGGCGGCGCGTAGGCGAGTTCGAGCCGCTCCACATCCGCCGCCGTCGCGCCCATCATCATCGCCGTCGCCAGCACGTCAATCCGCTTATCCACGCCGTCCATGCCAAGCGCCTGCGCTCCGAGCAGTTTGCCGTTTACCGGCGAAAACAGGAGTTTCACGGTGATCTGCTCCGCGCCGGGATAATATCCGGCGTGATGCCCCGCATGAATCAGGGCGGTTTTATAGAGAATATTCGCGTTCCGCAACATGCGTTCGTTCGCGCCCGCGCTGCCGACCGTCAGACCGAAGACGCGCACGATGCCGGTGGCGAGCGATCCGTCGTAGGTTTCCGCGTGGCCGCAGATGTTGTCCGCCGCGATTCGGCCTTGCTTATTGGCCGGGCCGGCCAGCCGCGCCAAAAATTTCTCCCGCGTGACGAGATGCGCCGTCTCAATCGCGTCGCCGACCGCGTAAATGTTCGGGTCCGACGCGCGGAGATGCTCATCCACCCAAATGCCGCCGGATTCGCCGAGTTTCAGCCCGGCCGCCCGCGCCAATTCGACTTCCGGGCGGACGCCGATGGAAAAGATCACCATGTCGGTCGTCAGCACTTTGCCGCTTTCAAGATAGACGCGCAGATGCTCCGACGCCGCGTCGAACCGCTGCACGCCGTCGCGCAGGTAGAGTTCGACGTTGCGCGTCTGGATGTGCTGATGCACGAGCGCGGCCATCTCGAAATCGAGCGGCATCATGACTTGCGCCAATTTTTCGCAAATCGTGACCTTCACGCCCGCGTGATGCAGGCTTTCCGCCATTTCAAGGCCGATATAGCCGCCGCCGACAATCACGGCATGCTTCGGGCGTCTTTCGTCAAGATATTGCTTGATCGCGTCCGCATCCGGCAGATTGCGGAGCGTGAAAATGCGCGGGTCGCTGATGCCCGGAATCGGCGGGCGAATCGGCGACGCGCCGGGCGACAGGATCAGCGCGTCATACGTCTCGACATAGCTTGTTTCCTGCCGGAAATCGTATAGTTCCACCTCTTTTTTCTGCGGGTCAATCCGGCGGGCTTCGGTGCAAACGCGGATGTCGAGGCCATAGCGGGCGGTCATGGCGGGCGGCGTGGTGACAAGCAATTTGCCGCGCTCCTGAATAATCCCGCCGATGTAGTACGGCAGGCCGCAATTCGCAAACGAAATATCTTCCCCGCGCTCAATCAAGATAATGTGCGCCTGCTCGTCAAGCCGCCTCAAACGGGCGGCGGCGGTCGCGCCTCCGGCCACCCCGCCGATAATCACCACTTTTTTCGATGCCATCCCAACCTCCTTCAAACATGCTGTAAATAGAACGTTATGGGCAGAATTGTCAGACATCTCGAAGGTGTCTGACAGTTTTTTCCTGACCACGACACACAGAAGTTACGCGGCGAGCGTCGCAATCGCCCGATAGGCTAAGCAACACGCCATCACGCTCAAAAACGCTGCGCAGACGCCAATTACGCCTTT
>CAZCGG010000357.1:0-3371 GCA_964498135.1 uncultured Candidatus Moduliflexus sp. | reverse complement strand
CGCGCAGAAACTCCGCGCCGCATTCGACAGGCTCAGTGCGAACGGGTTGCCGGGGAAACAATGACTTATGCAAGAGGTCTGATAAAGCACGCCAAGATGAGCAAAAAAACCCGACAGGTTTTTAAAACCTGTCAGGTCTCGCGGCGTTAGACGATATTCTGAAAGGCGGCGCTGACATCAATTTCGCCGGAGCAGGGCGGCGCGTTATCGAGGAAAATCGTCCACCGGAGCGTCGGATGATACGCGGCGAGCGCAACGTCCGGCGGCACGAAATCAATCAGCCATTTGCCGCCGGGGAAAATCACGCGATCCTGCGGAAACAGCTTTTTGCCGTCCACTTGATAAAGCAACTGCATGATGCGCCGGAACGAGCAGCGCAGTTCGTCGCCGCTCTGAAACGGAATGCCGGGGCCTTGCAGCAGTTCGTGCCGCCGGTATTCCGCCGGATTCTCCCCGATTTCCAGCATGGATTCCACGCTTTTCAATTCGTCTTGAATCGCGTCCTCGCTGTCCACAAACATCGTCGGCGCCCAAAATTGCGCGTCATCGCCCGCGAACGTCAGCTTGACGGCAAGCAGAAAATCGTGAATGCTCTGTTTGCCGGTGTTCGCAATCACCAAGTCAAAGCGGTATTCGTAATGGCGGTCTTTCGGCAAAATCTCGCAGTTGCCGAGTTCGAGGCGGGCGGTCGCCGCGCTGCCGCGAAACATCAGCAGCCGGACGAGGTGATCTTGAATCGGCTCGTTGCGGAACTCGTTGCGCGTATAATAGACGTAATTGCCCGATTGATAGGCGGTTTCGCCTTTCGGGACGACAATCACATACGCCACGCGCCCTGCGCGCTTGCCGGACAGCGGAATCGCATGGCACCGAATCCCGCTTAACAGAGGCCGAACGCTGAAATCTACGATGTGCCGCAACTGCTCCAACGAAAAAGCATGCGGGTCAATGCCATCGTCCAAATCGAGCGCGAGGCGCGGCCGCCCGCGATTTTCGGCCATGCCCAGCACGATGGTGCCGCCCTCGGCATTGGCAAACGCGGAAATTTCTTTGGAAAGAATCCGCGCAAACGCCGTTCCCGTCGAGCAAAGCGCGGATTCCTTGAACTCCAGCGTCAGCGATTCCGGCTGACCGATCAACTGCCGCGCGTCCTCTTCTGTCCAGTCGCAAGGGTCTTTTTTCATCATGCCACCCCGTTTCTCAAGCTGTTTTTGATGCGTTTAGCGTTCAGGAATATCTGCGCGAAGAATAACACAGGCGGGGCGGCTTGTCAATTATTTTTTCGGTTCGCGTTCATCTTGCACCATCGCAATGAAAATATCCTCAAGCGACGGCAAAATGTCGCGCTCGCCTTTCACCTCGATGCCATGCGCCTGCAACGCGCTGATGACCGCGCTGACGGCCTCTTTGCGCTCGACGGCGATATGCAGATTGTCGCCATACGCGCTGACGCGCCGGACGCCGTCGGCATGAATGGCGATCTCCGCCGCCTGCCGCGAATCGGATGTCCAAAGCTGCACCATCGGCATGCCGAGCGATTTTTTCACGCGGGACGGCTCATCGTGAATCATCAACTTCCCCTTGTGCATCAGCCCGATCCGCGTGCATCGCTCCGCTTCATCGAGGTACGCGGTCGAAACGAAAATCGTGATGCCATCCTTGAGCAAGTCATACAGGATTTTCCAGAAATCGCGGCGCGACACCGGATCAACGCCGTTCGTCGGCTCATCGAGAAACAAAATTTCGGGCGTGTGAATCAAGGCGCAGGCGAGGCCGAGCTTTTGCTTCATGCCGCCGGAAAGCCGCCCCGCGAGGCGCGCTTTGAACGGCGTCAGATTGCTGAACCCCAACAGCCGCTCAAAGCGCTGCGCCCGCTCGCGTTGCGGCACGCTGAACAGGTCGGCGTAAAACGTCAGGTTTTCCATGACGGTCAGGTCTTCGTACAGGCCGAAACGCTGCGACATGTAACCGATTTTTTCTTTCAGGCGTTCGCCGTCGTCGAGAATCGAATGCCCTGCCACATGCGCCGTGCCGGAGGTCGGCAGCATGATGGAGGTCAGCATCCGCATCATCGTGGTTTTGCCCGCGCCGTCCGGCCCGACTAAGCCGAACAATTCGCCGCGCCGCACGTCAAGCGTGACATGGTCAACCGCGGCAGTCTTGCCAAATGTTTTCGTCAACTCATTGATTGAAATTGCAATATCGTCGCGCATAATGCGTCAGTGATGTTACGCAACATCGAAAACTCCCCTCTTGGGAGGGGCAAGGGGTGGGTTGACGCTGAATTCGCATGACCCGCCCCGCCTCTCCCAAAAGGGGAATTGTTCCGAAGGTAACTATCCCCTCGCCTTGGTAAGGAGAGGGGCAGGGGTGAGGTCTTAATTCAGCAGCAGCCGCACGTCGGCGGGCATGCCCGGTTTCAATTCGCCGTTCAGATTTTTCACGCTGACTTTAACCGCAAAGACTAACTTCACCCGCTCTTCCTTGGTCTGCACGGTTTTCGGCGTAAATTCGGCTTGCGGCGAAATATACGTCACCGCGCCGTCAAAAAATTTATTCGGAAACGCATCAATCGTCACTTCCGCCGCCTGCCCCAATTGAATCAGCCCTAATTTGTCCTCCTTGACATAAACTTTAATCCACGGGTTTTCAAGGTCGCCAATCGTGTACACCGGCGCGCCTTGCGTCAAAATTTCGCCGGGTTCGACATTTTTATTGAGAATCACGCCGGAAAGCGGGGCGAAAATCGTCGTGTCGCTCAGGCGTTTTTCGGCGGATAGCAGGGCGGCTTTCGCTTGCTCGACGCGATATTCGGCGGCGCGAATGCTCTGCTTTGTCGGGCCTTCTTTGGTCAAGCTCAACTTTTCTTTAGCGAGCTTATATTGCGCCGATACGGCGTCATACGCGCTTTTGGCCGCGTCAAGCTGCGAAGTTGGGATCAATTTCTGCGCGTACAGGGCTTCGGCGCGCCGCAAGTCTTTCTGCGCTTTGCTCAATTCGGCTTCAACCGCCGTGACGCTCGCCTTCGCGCCGCCGATTTCCTGCGTCCGCGAGCCGCTTTGCAATTCTTCGAGCTTCGCCAGCGATTCGTACAGCGCGGCGGTATTTTGCGCGACCGCGCTCGTCATTTCGGCATTATCCAGCATGGCGAGCTTGTCCCCTTTTTGGATGCGCTGCCCTTCCTGCGCCAGCATGTCCGCGACGCGCCCGGCCAGCGTGAAGCCGACGTTCACTTCCGTCACTTCGACGTTGCCGGACGCGAGAATCGCCTTTTCGTCGGCAGATTCGCGGAAGCGGCTCAGATTCGCGGCAATAAAATTCGGGAAAATCTTGGTCTGGATGCCCGCGACAATGCCCGCGCTCATCAGGCC
>CAZCGG010000356.1:0-3372 GCA_964498135.1 uncultured Candidatus Moduliflexus sp. | reverse complement strand
TGGGATTTGCGCCAATTCGACCGCGCCACGCAGTTGCAGGTCATCGAAAAACAGAAGCAGTTGAATCAATCGCCGATCTGGCTGACGGCCTCGCAGATTATCGATCCATCCCGCCCGCCGCAGAGGGGCGAACTGCCGCCGCTGCGCGTCCTGTTTTCGCCGCTCACCGTGCCGGGCGAGCGCATTCCGAACCTCGACATCAAAGGCTTGCCCGACATGACGACGTTTCTCAACAAAGAATTGCGCGAGTTTTTTGATCAATACGCGCAGGCCGGGCGGCCGCTCGAATTTTTGACCGGCGCGTGGACGAGCAAAAGCTTCCGCGAAGAGGCCGCCGCGTCTTCGATTTTTTCCATGCTGCAATCCGAGCCGACGCTGATTCTGGAAGCGTTGGGCGAAGGCCAGATGTTTTACCTGCATTTCGCCTATTGGGGCGCGAGCTACGGCAAATGCCGCTACAAAACCGCGCTGAACATCTCGTGGCGCGAGGTCTTGTTCGAATTTGCCAAACAGCGGACGCTCGCCTGGCAGGAGCGCAACGCGGGCAAATCGCGGGAAGCGTTGGAAAAACGCTATGGCGCGGAGACGGTCAAGCGCAACCTTGCCAATTTGGAGATTATCGAGCGCGAGGCGGAATGCCTGGCGGATGGCGAAGACCTTGACGAGATCGAACGCCCGTATCATCTGCTGCAAAAGGATTTCGACAATTTGCAGGCGTATTTGGCGACCTGCCACAAGCTCGTCGCCGGATTATTGACGGATGAATATTTTTTGGTGGACGCGCCCGCCGACTTGCGCAAGCCGCCGCTGCTGCCGCGCATGTTGAACGAGTTGCTGGAACACGCGCCGACCGACGCCCGCGACGGGCTGATTGAACTCGTCGTGACGTATTATCAGCAGTTATATCAATATCTTGGCCGCAAAGAAACCCTCGCCGCGCCGATGTTGGCGCTGGACGTGGTGGACAGCCTGCTGCGCCTGCCGAGCGTCGAGTGGGCGGCGGCGCATGTCCGCTTCGCGCTGCGCTATTGGCTGACGAGCCGCCAGCAGCCCGCGCCGGAGACGGACGATCTCGCGGAACTCATCGCCGCTGTCTTCGAAAACATCACCATCGAAGACGCGCCGTTTGCGGAGCGGCTGAATGCGTGTTTGGAAACCATCGGCGCAACGGAACGCCTGCATGTCGCGGACGCCTGCTATCAACGCGGCCTGCGGCGCGGCGCGGCGAAAGATTACGCCGCCGCGATTCGCGATTTCGATCAGGCGATTGATTTGGTAGAGCAGGCATTCCTGCCTGTTCAGCCTTTGGGAACGGACAAGAATGTCTGCGCTACCGTTGAGGCGGCGTTGTGCTATTACGAACGGGCGCGGGCGCGTCACGCCGCGCAGCAGGATGAACCGGCGGCAGCCGACGCGGAAAAAGCCGTCGCATTGAAGCCGGAGTGGGCGGAGGCATATTTTACGCTGGGGCAGGCGCGGTTCGGCTTGGCGCAGCATGAGGCGGCGTTGGCGGCGTATCAGGCCGCGCTGCGGCTGAAGCCGGAATTCGAGGCGGCGCGGCGCGAAATCGGCGTGACGCAGGGCGTCTTGAATCATTTGAAACAGGAGCAATTGAAACGCGACGAGGAGGAACGCCAACGTCGGGAGGCGGAACGCCTGCGCCGCGAGGAAGCCGAGCGGCAGCGCCAGGCCGAAGAAGCGCGGCGGCGCGAGATTGAGGCGCAGATCGGCGTGGAATTTTCGTTCAACGTCGTCATTATCAATAAAAACGGCAAGAGGACCGGCGAAAAAGCGCATACCGCGCGGCAGAAAATCGTTGAGCTTGCGAAAGGCGTCACGCTGGACATGGTCTATCTTCCGGGCGGCGCGTTCCAGATGGGATCGCCGGACGGCGTCGGCAGCAGCAACGAACATCCGCGGCATGCCGTGACGCTCGCGCCGTTCTACATGGCGAAAACGCCCATTACGCAGGCGCAGTGGCAAGCCGTCATGGGCGGCAATCCCTCGCATTGGAACGAGGCGAATCGTCCCGTCGAAAGTGTGTCGTGGAATGATTGCCAGGAATTTGTGAAGAAATTGAACGCGACCCCCCCTCAGTCCCCCCTGATTCAGGGGGGAAGTCAAGGGGGGTGGGTCTTCCGGCTGCCGACGGAGGCCGAATGGGAATACGCCTGCCGCGCCGGGTCGCAGACGGCCTATTGTTTCGGCGACAACGCGAACGGCTTGGGCGAGTATGCGTGGTTTGACGGCAATGCGGGCGGCCAGACGCATCCGGTTGGGCAGAAATCGCCGAATGCGTTCGGATTGCTTGACATGCACGGGCAAGTTTGGGAATGGTGTCAGGATACGTATGTTGATTCCTATCATGACCCGGATGATGGTCGCGCAAGGGGAACGTTGGGCGATGGAAAGGCGAAAGTGCTGCGCGGCGGGTCGTGGCTCAGCAATCCGAACCGCTGCCGCTCGGCCGACCGCGTCTGGTACGACCCTGCTCTTAGGTTCAGCTACTTCGGGGCGCGTGTGGTTGTTGGTGCGCGGTGAGGACTTCATAGTCCTTTGCCCTTTTGCTTTTTTGCCCTTTGGGGAGTCCAGAGGGGCGCGCCCCTCTGGCGGGGTTTGGGGCAGCGCCCCAACGAAAAATTTTTTTTGGGAGTGTCAAATCTTGATTTGACACGTATCAAACGGTGCAAAATCGAGATTTCGCACTCCTGATACAAGGTGCATGAAACCATTAGCCATTACGCAGAAAACCTATGATTTGATTCAATGGTACGCGCCGATTCTGAACCGGCTGCCGCGGGACCATAAATATCTGCTCGGCAACCGCATGATTGCCGGGATGTATGATGTCTTAGAAGGGCTGTTGGCGGCGCAATTCGCGCAAGAAAAATTGTCGTTGCTGACGCCGTTAAATCTCCGGCTCGATGTGTTGCGGATGCAGACCAAAATGCTGCTCGATTTCGCGCTGATTGACGCGAAACGCTACGAATACGCGAGCCAGCGCCTGAATGAAATCGGCTACGCGCTCGGCAGTTGGATCAAACAACAAAGGAGTGTCAAATCTTGATTTGACACATACAAGCGCGAAATCGAGATTTCGCACTCCTGGGTGATGAAACGTTACGGGCAGTTATTCGAACAGATGACCGCGTTTGAGAATGTGCTGGCGGCGGCGCGGCAGGCGCAGAAAGGGAAACGCTACAGCGATCCCGCGCTGCGCTTCAACGCGAATCTGGATCGCGAGTTGCTGCGCTTGCGCGACGAATTGACGACGCAGACCTATTGCCCCGGCCCGTATGCGACCTTCGATATTTACGAGCCGAAACATCGCCTGATTTCCGCCGCGCCGTATCGGGATCGCGTCGTCCATCA
>CAZCGG010000355.1:2294-3437 GCA_964498135.1 uncultured Candidatus Moduliflexus sp. | reverse complement strand
ACATTGCCATGACACACGCGCGGCAGGAAAACAGGAGTGTCAAATCTTGATTTGACGGAGAAAAAGAGCGAAATCAAGATTTCGCACTCCTGATTTACATGGGAGAAAAAAATGAATCTGGATGGCATGAAAAAGTTGGTTGTCTGGAATATTGCGCTCACCGGATTAATCGGCTGCGTATTAATCGGGCTTGTTTGTATGATGTGGGTCTGGGGTTGGTCTTTGCCCCTAGCCCCTTCTCCGGGACAAGATGGCGTGGATTTTGCGGTGCAATCGAGTGGAGAGGGCATCGTCATGATGGCAGTTTCAGTGATCAGTATAGGCGTCGCGTTTGTTTTTTTTCTCATCTCATTCAGTTGTTACTTCTATTATAGGCGGCTATGCGTTAAGGAACGTTTTGGAGATTCTGGAGTGACCATCCAGGCGCTCATCAGCATCCTGTCTATTATTGGAATTATATTTTTCGCCTTTTTATTTCTTTAGCGGAGTGAAAACGGACGTGCGTAACGTCAGTTAATAACGCAGAATGTCTTTCGAAAAGAACACGCAATTTCTACGGCGGTATTACCGCGTTCACGCGAAGATGTACGATGCGACGCGCTGGACGTTTCTGTTCGGACGCCGCGACATTCTGCAAGAGGCGCAACGCCTGCAAACGCCGTCGCGCATTTTGGAAATCGGCTGCGGCACGGGCCAAAATTTGGCGCGACTCTGTCGGCTTTTTCCGCAGGCGGAAATCACCGGCGTGGATTTATCTGAGGCGATGTTGGCGGTGGCGCGGAAGAATCTCGCGGGACAGGCCGGGCGCGTGAAACTGCGTTCAATGGTCTATACGCAGCCGGTGCATCAGGCCGCGCCGTTCGATCTGATTCTCTGCTCGTATTCGCTTTCGATGATGAATCCGGGCTTCGAGCAGGCGCTTGACGCGGCGCATGATGACCTTGCGCTGGGCGGATTGATCGCCGTCGTGGATTTTCACGACAGCCGGTTTGCGTGGTTTCAGGCGTGGATGCGGCTGAATCATGTCCGGCTGGACGCGCATCTGCTGCCGAAATTGGCGCAGAATTTTTCGCCGGAATTTCACGCGATTCGCCCCGCGTATGGCGGAATCTGGAGTTATCTGCTGTTCGTCGGGAAACGATG
>CAZCGG010000355.1:0-2194 GCA_964498135.1 uncultured Candidatus Moduliflexus sp. | reverse complement strand
TTCGCCCCGCGTATGGCGGAATCTGGAGTTATCTGCTGTTCGTCGGGAAACGATGTGGTTAGAACGGTAGCCCCGCGCTATGTCGCGGGTTATGTGGTGTGCCGCGACGTAGCGCGGGGCTACCAACTATTGTTTTTCTAACCATGCCATCGCGTTGTCCGGGTCAGTGAACATTTCGACAACGACGCCCCTTGACAAATATTCCTTCGCAAACCGCTTGACATTCATCTGGCCGATGACGCTTTCCGGCTGCACGATAGCCCAGAATTTCCAACCGGCTTGAATGACGCGGTTCGACCAATCGGTAAATGCCCATTCTGTATCTTCTTTCGGAATGGCCGAATTCAGCCGGTCATCCGACAGCCATTTCTGCGCTTTATATTTTTTCAGCACCTCATATCCGGCATCTAAGGCATCGCGCAGGACTTTGCCGTGAATGAACTTATGGAATTGATGATGCACGATTTTTTTGTCAGCGTGATACCAGACCGTCACGAATTCATTCTCCATAACTGTAATTTTTGAGGGGTTCAGCATAAACGTTCCTTTCATTCTTTCCACGCTGGAATGGATGTCACCCACTGATACCCGGCGCGCTCCAGCAACGCGTCGGATTCCGCCGGCCCCCATGACCCGGCGGGATAGGTGTATAACATGCCGGAACGCTTGCCGCTCCGGTCTTCCGCCCACTCATTCAATACCGGCGTCATCAGCGACCACGCCACTTTCATGTCGTCGTGCCGCACGAACAGCGTTTGATCGCCGAGCAGACAATCAAGCAGCAAACGCTCGTAGGCTTCCGGCAATTCCACGCCGAAAATATCGTGATAATGAAAATCCATGTTCAGCGAACTCATGCACAATTTCGGCCCCGGATGTTTCGCCTGAATTGTCAGCGACATCCCTTCTTCGGGCTGCACGTGGAAAATCAGCATGTTCTGCGGCAGGTCTTCCGGCGCAATCGGGGCGAACATCGAATGCGGCACGCGCTTGAACGTGATGACAATTTCGCTGACTTTGCCGCCCAGGCGCTTGCCGGAGCGCAGATAAAACGGGACGCCCTGCCAGCGCCAATTTTCAATTGAAATCTTCGCGGCTACGAACGTCTCGGTCTGCGAATTCGGCGCAACGCCCGGCTCTTGGCGATAGCCGACGACATCGCTGCCGTTGACGCGGCCTGCGCCGTATTGCCCGCGCACAATCCAGCGCGATAGGTGTTCAAGCGGAAATGGCTTGATGGCGCGTAGCACTTTGACCTTTTCGTCGCGCACGCGGTCGGCGTCGAACGAGGTCGGCGTTTCCATCGCCACCAGCGACAGCATTTGCAGCATGTGATTCTGAAACATGTCGCGTAACTGCCCGGCCTGCTCGTAATATCCGGCGCGATGCTCCACGCCGAGCGTCTCCGCCACCGTGATTTGCACGTTGTCAATATACTGCCGATTCCAAATCGGCTCGAAAATCGCGTTCGCAAAGCGGAACATCAAAATATTCTGCACCGTCATTTTGCCGAGATAGTGGTCAATCCGATAAATCTGCGGCTCAGTCAGCGCGCGCGACAATTCCGCGTCCAGCGCCATCGCGCTTTCCAAATCGCGGCCAAACGGCTTTTCGATAATCACCCGCGAGCAGGGGCAATCGCGCCGAATTTCCCGCGTCAAGCCCGCGCCGTCCAATTGCTCGACAATCGGCGCGTAGAGCGTCGGCGGCACGGAGAGGTAAAAGAGATGATTTCTGACCGACGGAAATTGCCGGTCTAAGGCGGCGAGACGGGCGGCAAGCTGCTGACGCAGTTCCGGCGAAGCGTAGTCGCCGCTTAGATAAAAGCAGCGTTGCAGGAAGGCGGCGAGTTTGTCCGCGTCGGCGTTCGCCTGATTTTTCAACGCGGTTTCCACGCTTTCGCGGAAACGCAGATCATCCATCGGCGTGCGGGCGCAGCCGACAATGTACCATTCATCGGCGAGCAGCGACTTCCGAAAGAGGCTGAAGAGCGCGGGGAGCAGCTTGCGATGCGTCAGATCGCCGGACGCGCCGAAAATAACGATGCCGCAGGCTTCCGGCTTGCTCTCTTTGCAAAACTCCTTGCGCACGGCGAGATTCGTATTGAAATGGATTTGCGCCATAGTGTCATCTCCCATATATTCAACCACAGATTTCACGGATTCAAGAGGCGTTTCTTTCTTGACTTTCTTGT
>CAZCGG010000354.1:0-3452 GCA_964498135.1 uncultured Candidatus Moduliflexus sp. | reverse complement strand
GCGCCCGGCACGTTCGGCGCATTATTCGGCGTCCTCTGCCATGTGCTGGCCGCGCTGCTTCTTTCGCCGTTCTATCAGGAGATCGCGCTGATTGTGATTTTCCTGCTGGTCTGTGTGGCGAATCACCTGCTGACGCCATGGGAAGAGGCGTATTGGCATGAGCAAGACCCCAAGCATTTCGTGCTTGACGAAGTCGCCGGATATTTGCTCGTCCCGATTCTGTTTCATCACGGGCGGCTCTGGCAGATCGCGTTCTGGGGATTTCTGCTGTTCCGCGTGTTAGACATCATTAAGATTCCCCCGGCGCGGCAGATTGACCGCGACATGCACGGCGCATGGGGCATTTTGCTGGATGATTTGGTCAGCGCGTGCTACGCCGTGCTGATTATGTATGGCTTATGGTGGGCTGCCCCGAAAATGGGGCTTGAAGCATGGTTGTTCACGCATTGACGGTAGGGGCGTACATGTTACGTCCCTACGAATAATGAACCTTTCAAAGGAGAAACTATGGCCGATACGAGCAGTAAATCGTTGACTTCGCGCTTCAAAGGCTTGACCGCCGCCGAAGTCGTGGCAAGCCGCCAAAAATATGGCAGCAACATTCTCACGCCGCCGCCGCGCGATCCGTGGTGGAAACTCTGGCTGGAAAAATTCGACGATCCGGTCATCCGCATCTTGCTTATCGCCGCGTTCATCGCCATCATCGTCGGCATCGCGCATGGCGAATACGCCGAAGGCATCGGCATCATTCTGGCGATCTTGCTCGCCACGACGCTTGCGTTTTTGAACGAATACAAAGCCAACAAAGAATTTGACATTTTGAATCAGGTCAACGACGACGTGCCGGTCAAAGTCATCCGGGACGCGAACATCACGACCGTCCCGAAAAAAGATATTGTCGTCGGCGACGTGGTGTTGGTGGAATTAGGCGAGGAAATCCCGGCGGACGGGCGCATTCTGGAAGCCATGACGCTGAACGTCAACGAAGCGTGTCTGACCGGCGAATCCGTGCCGGTGACGAAAGTTTCGACCGAAGACGCCCAAAAGGAAAAGGGCGAAGAAACCGCCTACGCGCGCGACCGCGTGTATCGCGGCACGATGGTGGCCGACGGTCACGGGCTGATGGAAGTGGTTGGCGTCGGCGACGGCACGGAATTCGGCAAAACGGCGCGCGATTCGAGCGAAGAGACCGAAGAGGAAACGCCGCTCAACCGGCAGCTTGAACGCCTCAGCAAGTTAATCGGCGTGATCGGGTTTGCGGTGGCGGCGTTGATTTACGGCGCGCTGATGCTGCGCGATTTCACGACCGGACAACTGCCGTTGAGCGGCCATCAATGGTTTTTCGTGCTGCTGCTCAAGCTCGCCGTGCTGATTGCGTTGGTGCGCGTGTGGCTGCCGATTGTCTTTGACGCCTTTGAATTGGCGGGCAAAGAGCTTCAGCCGCCCGCGTGGCTGGAAAATGAGAGCTTGCGCGGCTGGTTGACGACGGTTGGCATCGGGGCGGGCGTTCTCGCCGTCGGCACGTTCATCGGGGCGATGTTTGGCATGACGCCGACCGGCGCGGAAAGCTGGCTTCCGGCGGAAGTCGGCAAGAATTTCCTCGAATATTTCATGATTGCCGTCACGATTATCGTCGTCGCTGTGCCGGAAGGCTTGGCGATGAGCGTCACGCTGAGTTTGGCGTACAGCATGAGAAAAATGACCGCCGCGAATAACTTGGTGCGGCGCATGCACGCCTGCGAAACCATCGGCGCGGCAACGGTGATTTGCTCCGATAAAACCGGGACGCTGACGATGAATCAAATGCGGATTCATGAAGTCAAATTTCCGAGCCTGACGCAGCCGACGCTCTCGAAAGAGCCGTCCAGCAGGGGCGAACAGCTTGTCATTGAAGCGATGTCCGTCAACACGACGGCGCATTTGGATCGCAGTTCAGGAACGCCGACGCCGTTGGGCAATCCGACGGAAGGCGCGCTGCTGCTCTGGATGGATCAGGCCGGAGTTGATTACGTTTATCACCGCGATGAATCGCCCGTCATGTATCAGTGGACGTTTTCGACGGATCGCAAATACATGGCGACGCTCATCACGTCCACGTTTACCGGCCAAAAAGTGCTGCACGTCAAAGGCGCGCCGGAAATCATGCTGGCGCGCAGCAGCCGCATGTTGAGCGCGCAGGGCGAACGCCCGTTTTCCGATCAGGAAAAGCAGCAGATTCAAAAGGATTTGCACGGCTATCAGCAGCGCGGCATGCGGACGCTGGCGTTCGCGTATCACGACGCCCCGCGCGACCATACCGACATCGAGGAAATCACGCATGAGATGGTGTGGCTTGGTTTCGCGGCGATTGCCGACCCGATCCGCCCTGAAGTGCCTGACGCCATCCGCACTTGCCGCGACGCGGGCATCAAAGTGAAAATCGTGACCGGCGACAACTCCGAAACCGCGAAGGAAATCGCCCGGCAGATTCATTTGTGGGAAGAGCAGGACGCGGACGACCGGATGATTACCGGGCCGGATTTCGAGCAATTGGGCGACGAGAAGGCGGGCGATGTCGCCGACAAGGCCAAAATCTTTTCGCGGGCGCGGCCCTCGCATAAAATGCGCCTGGTGCGGCTCTTGCAGAAACGCGGGCATGTCGTCGCGGTCACGGGGGACGGCACGAACGACGCTCCGGCGTTGAATCATGCCAACGTCGGCCTTTCGATGGGCAAAACCGGCACGTCGGTCGCCAAAGAAGCCAGCGACATCGTGCTGCTCGACGATTCGTTCTCCAGCATCGTGAAGGGCGTCATGTGGGGGCGGTCGCTGTATGAAAACATTCAGCGTTTCATTCTGTTCCAGTTGACGATCAACGTCGCCGCGCTCGGCATTGCGCTGCTTGGGCCGTTCCTCGGCGTCAAGATGCCGCTGACCGTGACGCAGATGCTCTGGGTCAACCTGATTATGGACACCTTCGCCGCGCTCGCGCTCGCCACCGAGCCGCCGCATTGGGACGTGATGAAGCGCAAGCCGCGCGACCCGAATGCGTTCATCGTGACGCCGACGATGGCGAAAAATATCTTGACCGTCGCGCCCGCATTTTTGGTCTTTTTCTGCGGGCTGCTGCTGTACATTCAGCGCGACGGCACGGTCAGCAATCACGAATTATCGGTCTTTTTCACGATTTTCGTGATGTGCCAATTCTGGAACATGTTCAATGCCCGGTGTTTGGGGCTGCATGATTCCGCGTTCCATAATATTCTGGAAAATAAAGGCTTTATCGCTATCGCGTCGGCGATTTTCGTCGGCCAGATTTTGATTATTCAATTGGGCGGCAACGCCTTCCGCACCACGCCGCTTTCCGTCTCGGAATGGATTATGGTGACGGTCGGAACGTCGGCCGTGCTGTGGATTGGGGAAATTTGGCGCTGGCTGAAACGCTCCGGCAAATTGGATGCGTCGCGCGCGGC
>CAZCGG010000353.1:0-3504 GCA_964498135.1 uncultured Candidatus Moduliflexus sp. | reverse complement strand
ATTTTGTCAACAGAAAAAAATTTTCATCATTTTTATTGACTCTTCCGACGCCATTCGATGAATATCTTTTCACCGAACGAACCGCGTGAACATCGCGTCAGCAAGAGGTTTCGCCGCCGTTTTTTCCGATAAACGCCATCGTGAAAGGAACATGTCATGTTAAAATACGTGCCGCTCAAAACAAAATTGCTCCTCTCCTTTTTCCTCGTCACCTCAATTTCCATCGTGGCAACGACGCTGTTTTCCATCCGATATTTTTCGAATAAAATCAATGGCACCGCATTGGGGTATTTGGAAAGCAGCATGCGCGTCGCAGCGTTGGTTTATGAAAACCAAAACACCGAAATTCGGACGATTGCCGAAACGCTCTCCAACGACGGGACGCTGCAATTATTGGTCAAACTCAATTCAACGGGAAAAATCAGGGATTACCTTGCGCATAAGCCCAATTTGGAAAAACAAAATTTGTTCATCCAACTCATCACCCCGAAAGGCGACGTGCTGCCGATCCCGCCGCAAACCGACAATATCATCGCAATGCCTGCGCTTGAACCGGCCGCCGCGCGCGCGCTGATTGAGCGGCTCTCCGGCGCGCAGCCCGCCGTTTCGACGGAATATTTTCCCGCCGGGAACGAGACGCCGGACATCTTAGCCATCGTCTGCGCCAGCGTCTTTTCGGGGCAAACCAAGCTGATCGGCGGCGCAGAAAAAGAGGAATTCCCCGGTGCGGTCGTCGTGCAATTGATTTTGAATAAGCAGACTCAATTAGTCGCGCAGATTGAACGTCTGTTGGAAGTTCATGCGGCGATTTACCTGAACCAGCAGTCCATCAGTGCCGCCGGCACCGAAACGATTCCGCCGGAGATGTATCAACGCCTGCTCGCCGGAACAACGGCGCAAGAGCAGAACGCCGAGTTCGTGACCGGCGGCAAATTAGCGCAATACGCCGCCATCAAAAATCGAGACGGGCAGCCGGTCGGCGCGCTTGGCATCAGCATGGCGGCGGATGAATTTGTGCAGACGCAGCAGCGCGCCGTCGTGACGCTGCTCGGCATCATGCTCGCCTGCTTAATCGGCGCGACGATTCTCGGCTACATTCTCGCGCAAAACATCGTGGTGCCGATTCAAACCCTGCTGGCGGGCGTTCAAAAAATTACCTCCGGCGAGTTGACGCATAAAATCCACGTGCGCAGCGGCGATGAACTCGGCACGCTGGCCGCCGCGTTCAATACGATGGCGCAAGAACTGCACGAACTGTTTGAAACGCTGGAAGAGCGGATTAAGGCCGCTACCCGCGAATTGCAGGCCACGCTCGCCTACATGACGGCGATTCTGGATAACATGGCCGACGGCTTGCTAGCGACGGATACTGACGGACGCATCACCCGCATTAATCCGGCCTTTAAAGCGATGTTAGGTTTGCAAAGCATCGAGATGCTCGGCAAGCGGTGCGACGAGGTGCTGGATAAAGACGTGCGGGAGCTTGTCGAGGCGACGAGTTCTGGCCGCGAGTCGTATGCGGTCATGGAAATCGGCATGGCGAACGAACGCATTGGCAAAGCGGTCGCCACCGCGATTTATAAAGACGCGCTGCTTCCAGAAGACGCGCAAGAACCCATCGGCTCCGTCCTGTTGACGCGCGACATCACGCGCGAAAAAGAAATTGACCAGATGAAAACCGATTTCATCTCCACCGTGTCGCACGAACTGCGGACGCCGTTGACCTCCGTGCTTGGCTTTGCGAAAATCATCAAAAAACGTTTCGAAACAGTTATTTTGCCGAATTTTCAGGAGATTTCAGACAAGAAAGTCGCCAAAGCCGTCGGGCAGGTGAATGAAAATCTCGACATCATCATCGCCGAAGGGGAACGCCTGACCACGCTCATCAACGACGTGCTGGACGTGGCGAAAATGGAGGCGGGCAAGATTGATTGGAAAATGCAAAAGTTGGATGTGCAAGGCATTATCGAACGCGCCATGCTCGCCACGTCGTCGCTTTTTGCCAAAAAAGGCTTGGCGCAGTTAAGCGATATTGCTCCAGAACTGCCGAATATTACGGGAGACCGCGACCGACTGATTCAAGTCGTGATTAACTTGATTTCCAACGCCGTGAAGTTCACCGATACCGGTTCCGTGACCTGCCGCGCCCGCCGGAAACGCAACGAAGTCATCATCAGCGTGATTGACACCGGCATGGGGATTGCCGAAGAAGATCAGCCGAAAGTCTTCGAAAAATTCAAGCAAGTCGGCGATACGCTGACGGATAAGCCGAAAGGCACAGGCTTAGGACTCTCGATTTGCAAGCAGATCGTAGAACATCACGGCGGACGCCTCTGGGTGGAAAGCCAGCTTGGGAAAGGGAGCGAATTTTCGTTTTCGCTGCCGATTCTGATTGAATCCGTCAATGAAATCGTCTCGCTGAATAAATCGCGCTTTCTCGACCAGTTGCAGGAACGCAGCGCGCTTGTCAAATTCGATGAAACGCCGGGCAAGCCGATGATTTTAGTCGTGGATGATGAAACGTCGATCCGCAAGCTGCTGCGGCAGGAATTAGAGCCGGAAGGGTATCTCATCCGCGAGGCGCAGGACGGCAAAGATGGCATCCAAAAAACCCGCAAAGAACGCCCCGGACTGATTCTGTTAGACGTGCTGCTGCCCGAAATGAACGGCTTTGAAGTCGCCGTCACGCTGAAAACCGACCCGGCCAGCCTCGATGTCCCGATTATCGTGCTCTCCGTGCTGGAAGAAAAAGAAATGGGGTATCATTTCGGCATTGACGGCTATCTGCCCAAGCCGATAGACAGCAAGCGGCTGCTGGAAGACGTGAAACGCTTGCTCACGCAGCCGCGCCCGAAGAAAAAGGTCATTGTGGCCGGAGATGACGCGACGGAAATCGAGCGGCTGGCGCATCTGTTAGAATTCGCGTTCTCGGTTTCGACGGCCGCGACGCTGGACGCGCTCACGGCGCAGGCGAAGACGGATTTTCCCTGCATGATCATTGCCGACCATGCGTATGCGGAAAAATATCGCCTGCAAACCACGCTGCCGTCCGTATTTGACGGCGAACAGCATCTGCTGCTGCTTGAATTATGCGATTGAGAACGCAGAAAAGGCGCAATTGCGTGGGTGAACGACTCGAGGATTCGTGACGCTTGCGCAAGATAAAAACAGGAGTGTCAAATCTTGATTTGACAACGCAGGGCAGCGAAATTAAAATTTCGCGCTCCTGATTTACAAAGGAGGAAATCTCATGGAGTCGCTCGAATTGATTCGCTTAATCCGCGAAAGTTACCCGTTTCCGATTGCGCACGCGCATAAGAAAACGCTGGCGGTGTTGGACAACTCGGTCGAAAAATTGACCGGCATCTTTGAAACAGCGGAGACGACGATCCAATTTTTAGCGCTGCTTGCGTTGGCGCAGGTGCGGCAGGATATCATCAGCCGCAAGCCCGTGCCGAATCTCGCGAAACTGCGCGAGAAGTTGAACCTCTCCACGCCGTCGCT
>CAZCGG010000352.1:0-3555 GCA_964498135.1 uncultured Candidatus Moduliflexus sp. | reverse complement strand
ATCAGAAACAGGCGCGATTTGGGGTTGACGCAGCGTTTATAGACGCAGAAGGCGTGAATGATGTCTTCCTGACATTTATTCGGCGCGAGCCGCCCGACGAAAATGATGTTCGTCCAATCGTCTTCAAAGCGTTGCAGCGTGGCCGGATCCGGGTTGTGATCGTATTTGTCGAAATCCACGATAATCGGCAGCACGCCGGTGCGCGGAAAGCCGAGTTCCGCAAGTTCCAGCCGGTTAAATTCGGAATCGCCGACCGCGAGATCACACAGATTCACGAAATGGCGCAGTTCCTCGCGGCCTTTGTCAAGCACGCTGCGGATATAATCTTCATAGCCGCGAAAAAACTCGCCTGGCGTGATGTTGTGGTAAATCAGCAGCTTTTTATTCGAAACCGATTTGACGAAATCCGAGACCGGCGAGCCGACCGAAAAGTGATAAATCAACAGCGCGTCTTCCAGCGCCCGGCCTTTTAAATGCCGATACGATTGGGCAAATTGGCGCATATCATCGTGAATGTCGTCCGCGAAAATCTGCGAATCATGCCCCCAGCTTCGCAAAATGCGCTGAATTTCGAGCGTGTGGTTGCCGATGGCGTCGCCATGCCGCAAACAGGGCAAAAGTTGATGTATTTTCATCATTGGGCTGATTTACGTGAATTTTTTAACGCAAAAGCCACAAAAGGCGCAAGGGACGCAAACGTTAGCGACGGTTGCGCCTTTTGCGGCCTTTGCGTTAAAATAATCAATGCCAATCAGTGTTCGATTCTCTGAACAATCTGCGTCAAAAAGTCAACATAGGTTTTTTCGACAACATCCCACGAATAGCGGGCGGCGACGTAATTTTTGCCGTTCGCGCCGAGCGCGTCGCGCAACGCCGGATTTTCGCGCAACAGGTCGAGGCCGAGCGCGAATTCGTCATAATTCGTGTAATACAGCCCGCCGTTGCTGGTCAAGCAATGGTCAACCAGCACGTCTGACCGCCCGTTCACTAACACGGGAACGCCCGCCTGCCATGCCTCAAGCAGCATGATGGAGAGGCTTTCGTATTCCGACGGATTGATGACGAGCGCGGCCTGCCGGATCGCGGCATCTTTCTGGGCATTGCTGACGAAGCCGGGCGCGTGAATCTGCGGATGCGCTGGAATCTCCATCGCCGGTTTGCCGAGCAGAACGAGATGCAGGTCGGCGGCGCGATCTTTAATGTAGCGCAGAAAATAGGTCAGCAATTCGCGGCAGCCCTTCATCACGTCCACGCGCCCGACATAGAGCAGATACGGCGAGGGGATTTTTAACGTCGGTTCGGCCTGTTCAGCGGGCGAAACGGCTTCTTCGACGCCGACGCCGGCCACGCACGACGGCACGCGGCCATTCTGCCATTGCGCGTTGACGATGCGCCGCTCTTCGTTCGTGCAGTAAATAATCCCGCGTGGCAGGTGGAAAATCGGCTGATACGCGGCAAACTTGAAATGCGGCTCGTCGTGCGCCGCCGGAATCAGGACGCTTTTGCGCGGCGCGAGTTGCAGGCCGAGAAACGTCGTCAAATAGCTATACGTCACGAACACGAACAGGTCGTATTCCGGCTCGTGGTCGCGGAGATACGCCAATAAGCCCGAACACGCAGGGCCTTGCAGTTTCAGCCACGTCAGTTCGTCCGGCAGTTCGCGGCGTTCTTTCGCAAACAGCGCGCGGGCGTAGGCGTTGAATTCGGCCATGTCGCGCGGCACGTCAACCGGAAAGCGTCGCACAGTGACGCCATTCACCACGCACGCGCCCGCCGGAAAATGGTTCTGCCAGGTCAGATAATCGAGGGCGCAGGTCGTCAGCACCTCAACGTGAAAATATTTGCGCATCCGCTCCGCGACCCACCGGCACAAGGCTTCCGCGCCGCCGTTGACCTCGACGCCGTAACGCTGGACAACAAAGGCAATTCGCATGTTTTTTGGTTAAGTAGGGGCGTTCAATTGAACGCCCCTACCATCAACGTGTCTGACAGCTATTCTGTGGCATTTTTTGCCTGAAGAAATTCGATTTGCCGGATCAATTCCTGCTGGACGCGCCGCAATTCCTTATTTTCTTCATTCAAGCGCGTCAACTCTTCCACGACCGACGTATCGAAGCGGACGCTCGCGGCGTTAAATTCGGTTTGGCGCGTGAAAAAGGCCGAGCCGAAAAAGCGCAGCGCGGCAAAGCCCACGCGCTTGATTGCGACGAACATCGGCCCAATGATTTTACGATGCGAGCGGATAATCGCGCTGCTGGCCGCGACATCCCAGTTGACATGCAGGCGGCGCATGTGCAGGTTCATTTCGTTGAGGTTCGCGTTCTGTTTGGGCGACAAGTCGCTTTTCAACTCAGCGATGCGGCGCAGTTCGTCGTCGTTATACACGCCGCGCTGCTTTTTTTCCAACACGCGGCGGTGAATCTCCTTCATGATTTCCTGCACATCGACTTGCTCGGCGTGAATTGTAAACGTGTCCATAAAATACTCACGGGCTTCAAGTTGTCAGACACGTTGAACGTGCCTGACAACTTCTCCCCAACTAATTCGAGAAAAAGGTCAGCCAACTTTTCCCATAAATAAAGAAAACGGAAACCACTCCCCAAAGAAGGATGTTGATTAAAATCGGTTTATCCGACAGCAGCACTGAACTCGGATTGCCGCCCTCCTCTTTTTGATGCACAAGATAGAGATAGCGGAAAATGCCGTAAATCACGAACGGCGTGGTAAAAATCATGTTGGATGTGTGCAGTTTCGCCACCGTTTCCGGCGCCATTGTGTAGAGCGCATACGACATGAGCGTCGAGGCCGTCACCACGCCGATCATCTGGTCTAACAGGTAGGATGAATATTCTTCCAGAATTTTGCGGTGCGACTGCGCGCCGTTGCCGAGCAGCACGATCTCGTGCCGCCGTTTGCTCAGCGCGAGAAAGAGCGCCAATAAAATCGTGCAGAGCAGCAGCCAGGACGAAAAGCTGACATTCAGCACTTCCGCGCCCGCAATCGCCCGCAGCACGAAGCCGATGGCGATGGTCAGCACGTCGAGGATGACGATGTGCTTGAGCCAGAACGAATACGCGAAGAGCAGGATAAAATAGATGAAAGCGACGACGCTGAAACTTTTATCGAGCGCGAACGCGCCGCCGAGCGCGCCCATGCTGATGACCGCCGCCGCCGCCGTTGCCGCCGGAATCGAAAGCTCGCCGGACGCAATCGGGCGTTTGCGTTTCAGTGGATGCTGGCGGTCTTGTTTCACGTCTGTGATGTCGTTAATAATGTAAATCGCGCTTGACAGCAGGCAAAACAGGAAAAATGCCAGCACGGATCGCTCGATTGACGCGCCATCGAATAAGCGTTGCGCGAAAATCAGCCCGGCAAACAGAATCAAGTTCTTTGTCCACTGATTTGGGCGCATGGTGCGAATTAACGCGGAAAATGAACACATCGGATGATCAACAGACATGCTTGCATGAAAACAGACACAAAGGCTTTGCATGCAAGAACATCATTCTCTATAGCGATTAAAAATAATTTTCTGAATTTCTCGCGCAAAGACGC
>CAZCGG010000351.1:0-3589 GCA_964498135.1 uncultured Candidatus Moduliflexus sp. | reverse complement strand
GATGTGTTGCGCTCATGGTCAGCCTCCCTGGTTATTTCGCGTCCGCAGCCTTCTCTTCGAAGCCCGCCGCCGCCATCATTTTCTTGTAAATGTCGGTTTGATCGTAATAGCCGTTGAACAATTCCGAGCCGACGCCAATCGCGGCGGTTTGCGTCGGGTGGCCGCTGTGCGAATACGATGACCAGCCAATCCCCGCTTTTTTCGCAATCATCGTCGTCAATTTCACGGTCAACGGCTCATAGCCGCCATACGACACATACGCGGCATCGTCCTGCGCGCGCGCGTCTTTGGCGAGCATCGTGCTGTTGAATGCATCTTGCAGAATCGCCACATCGCTGTCTGTCAGCACCATGCCGTCTTTCAACGTTTTTTCAGCGTCTTTCGCCGCATTTTTCGCGTCTTCGCTAGCGTCTTGCGCTTTGCCCGCTTTAATCGTTTCTTCCAATTTGGCTTTTTCTTCCGCCGGAATCACGTAGAAGCCGAACGCCTCTTGAATGAGCGGCAGCACGTCCTCGAATTTCGCGTCAGGATGCGCCTTTTTGAACTCACCCAATTTCACCGTAAACAAGACATTGCTCATTTTCTGATTCTGAAGCTTTTCGATATACGACGAATATTTCGTTGCCGCATAGCCGAGGCTCAAGCCGCCCGTTTCATGGTCATTCGTCACAAGAATCAGTGTCTCGTCCGGGTGCTTTTCATAAAATTTCATCGCTTCGGCCATCGCCGCGTCGAGCGCAAGCACGTCATGAATCACGGCGGCGATGTCGTTCGCATGGCACGCCCAGTCAATCTTGCCGCCCTCAACCATCATGAAAAATCCGTCGGGATTGTCGAGCATTTCAATGGCTTTCGCCGTATATTCGGCCAGCGCGACATGCTCCGGCGTCTGATCAATGGTATGATACATCGCGGCCTGATCATCCACGAATTCGTTCATGGCAATCACCTTGCCCATGCCCGGCTTCAGCGTCTCGAATCCGGCGCGTCCCATCGCAATCGTGTAACCGTTCGCCTTCGCGGTTTCGAGCGCATTCGGTTTCCCTTCTTCCTTGCTGGTCGGCGATTTCATCTGCCCGCCCGCGAAGAAATCGAAGTTGGAATTCGCCAATTCCATCGAAATTTCGTACATGCTGTTGCGGCTTTTTTGATGCGCGTAAAACGCGGCAGGCGTCGCGTGATCCAGCGACACGCTGCTTAAAATGCCGACTTTCCAGCCGCGCTCTTTCGCGGTTTCGGCAATCGTTTTATAGGCGATTTTCCCCTCCGGATCCGTCCCTAACACGGCGGATGCGGTCTTATGCCCGGACGCAATCGCGGTCGCGGTTGACGATGAATCGGGGATGATGCTGGTCAAATCCGCATTCACCGACAAGCCCAGCGCCGGGAACGTATTCATGAGCAGCCGTTTGCGCTCCTGCGTCACGTCCGAGCCGGAGAGATACGCCTCTGCCGCGTATCGTTGCGCAATGCCCATGCCATCGCCGATAAATAACATCACGTACTTTGCCTGCTTTTGCTCGGCAGCCTGCGCCGAAAGCGGCAGAATTGAGAGCGCGGCCATCGCCACGAGCGTCACAAAACTTCCCCATTTCTTCATGCCATCCTCCTGATGTCATTGTTGATATGATTGTTTCGAACAATACGACGACGCGCCGCCAGAGAGTAAGACAAGCGCGATAATGATGCTATAATTTCATGCCGGAAACATTGTCAAGAATTTATACATTCGAGAGAAAAATACGCGAGAAATGACCTTTTTCTTGACATCGTTAGCCCCGCCGCCGCAATGCGATAAGCGAAAGATTATGAACACCTTGGTAGCCCCGCCCCTACGTGGCGGGAATGTTCGTCAATATCCCGCCACGTAGGGGCGGGGCTACCAGATTTTTCGTCTAAAACGGTTTCTAAGAACGTATTCATAAATAGCAGAAGCAGCATGGTGGAACAGGCATTCTTTCCTGTTTGAAGGAAAGTTGTCAGACATCTTCAAGTTGCCCGACAATTCTGCCCATCACCTTGCAGCGTCTCAATGTGTTATGATTCATCAGGCCAAAACGCTGCTCAAAACCATTTTCGGCTATGACGCATTTCGCCCGTTGCAGCAGGAAGTCATCGAACACGTCCTGACGCGGAAAGATACGCTGGTGATTATGCCGACCGGCGGCGGAAAGTCGCTCTGCTACCAGATTCCGGCGTTGATTTTTGACGGCTTGACCGTCGTGGTGTCGCCGCTCATTTCCTTGATGAAAGATCAAGTCGAGCAGCTGACCGCGCTTGGCATTCCGGCGGTCGCGCTGAATAGCTCGCTTTCGCCGGAAGCGTACCGCCAACACGTCGCCCGCGTCGCGCGGAACGAAGTCAAATTGCTCTACCTTGCGCCAGAAACGCTGCTGATGCCGCGAACGTTCGCGCTGTTGGCGTCGCAGCGCGTGGATGCACTGGTGATTGACGAAGCGCATTGCATTTCGGAATGGGGGCATGATTTCCGCCCCGAATACCGGCAGCTTATCGCAGGCCGGACGCGCTTTCCGCAGGCCGTCTGCATGGCCTTGACCGCCACCGCGACGCCGCGCGTACAGCAAGACATCAAGGAGTGCCTGCGTTTCACCGATTCCGACACGTTTCTCGCCAGTTTCAACCGGGAAAATCTTTTTCTGCAAATCCGGCAAAAGACGCAACCGATGCGGCAGACGATGGACTTTTTGGCGCAATTTCCGAATCAATCCGGCATCATCTACTGCGCGACGCGCCAGCAAGTCGAGGACGTGGCCGACGCGCTCGCGCGGCAGAATTTTTCCGTGAAGCCGTATCACGCCGGAATGGACGACGCGGCGCGGCAGCGCAATCAAGAGGCGTTCATCCGCGACGACGCGCAAATCATGGTGGCGACCGTCGCCTTCGGCATGGGCATCAATAAGCCGAACGTTCGCTTTATTCTGCATTACGATCTGCCGCAAAACATCGAAAGCTATTATCAGCAAATCGGACGCGCCGGGCGCGACGGCGAAAACGCCCACTGCTTGCTCCTGTTCGACTACGCGGATTTGCAGAAAATCCGTTATTTCATTTCACAGAAAGACGCGCAAGAGCAGCGCATTGCGACGATGCATCTCAACGCCATGATCGGCTTTGCGGAAAGCGGAGAATGCCGCCGCGTCCCGTTGTTGAGCTATTTCGGCGAACACAGCGCCGCGCCGAAATGCGGCATGTGCGACAATTGCGTCGCGCCGGAGCGCGAGCTTGCGGACGTGACGATTCCGGCGCAGAAATTTCTGTCCTGCGTGAAGCGCACGGGCGAAATGTTCGGCGCGGGGCATGTGATTGACGTGCTGCGCGGCTCGGAAGCTGAAAAAGTCCTGAAATTCGGGCATCAGCGCTTGTCAACTTACGGCATCGGGCTGGAATATTCCAAGCCGCAATGGTCGTATTTGTCCCGCCAATTCCTGCAAAAAGGCTTATTGGAGCAGGACGCGGAACACGGCAGCCTCAAACTGACGGCGAAAGCGTGGGAGGTGATGCGCGGCAAAGAGCAGGTGTTCGCCGCGCTGGAAGAGCGTCAGGACGCGCCCGCGCGCGGCGGCGCAGA
>CAZCGG010000350.1:0-3610 GCA_964498135.1 uncultured Candidatus Moduliflexus sp. | reverse complement strand
TTCACGCCATTTTGTTTCATCCCTCGTTTCCGGTGGACGTGCGCCACAACACCAAGATTGACCGCTTAGCCCTGCGCGCTTGGGCATCGAAGAAGTTGACACGATAAGGAACCTCAGTTGACGCGCATTGGCTGTTAACCTCGAAGGGGTGACATAAGGTCGAAAATCCTCGTGCTACAGTCATTTCACCCCTTCGGGGTTTCAAAATCAATCGCGTCGATTTCCCGCATCAGCCGGTCGGTTTCGGTGAGCGCGACAATGATTTTTTGATAATGCCGCAGTTCGTCAAACGTCAATTCCCGCCCCTGCCGGTCTTTCAGCCATTTCTGCGCGGGCTGATAGCCGCCGATGTAGAATTCCCACGCGATGTGCGGCGCGCCGGAAAAATATTGCGTGTCGTTGATCCAGACGCAACCCACCCCTTCACCCCTCTCAGAAGGGGAAATCTCGAACCGGATTTTTCCGACCACATTGTCGCCGTTTTGCGGATAGGCGGTGATGAATTGTTCGACTTTCGGCGATTCGAGCAGGTGAATTTGCCGCAATTCGCCGCCGAGTTGAACCAATTGCCAGAAGGTGTCGGCGTTCGGCGGATACGGCACGCGGGGAAAGTCAATTTTCAGAAATTCTTTGTATGTTTCCCTGTATGTCGGCGAATGCAAGACAGCGTAAATATAATCGAGCAAATCAAGCGGCGAAAACCACCCCCCTTCCCCCCTCCTTGTTAAGGAGGGGGCAGGGGGTGGTTCCGGCGCGAACCGCAGGCCGAGCGCGTCCGCGATGCGCCGCACGATGTCCATGTTCAGATTCGGGGTGCGCGTCGGCGTTTCGCCCAATGCTTGCTGGCCGGAATCGCATGGATAGAGGTAAAGCGGAAAGAAAAAGTTCTTATCATACGCGCTTAAAATTTTATGCGCGATAATCTGTTTCGAAATAAAATAGCTTGGTTCTTCCTTGAAAAAACGGGGAGAAATCAAGACGAGATTATCTTTAAATAAATGATGTGTGATAGCATGGCGAGGATAAGCAATAATCCCTTTCGTATTGCCAGTGTAAGGAATCCATCTTTGATCAAATGGCTTGAAATGTAATAACTCAATTGAAAATCCCTTTGCAAGATCATTTTTAGCGGCAATGACACTCCAATCTCTCCCGTCTTCACCTAAACCCAATATCCTTCTAACTTCTTCAGCAGGCGAAGAGGCAAAAATATTCACGACGTTTAACAATTCCTGTTTCGAAAAGTGGATACATGCCTGATCTCTTTGAGTTTCAATCCCAGACGAATACTCGACAAACAAATCAACAACAGACAGATTCTTTTGATAGCTGCGTTGAAGTTCATAATTCAAAGGAACAAAATAAAATGTTGGAGATTGACACTCCAATTTTTGCCAATAAATCGCGGCAAGCCTGCTATTCATGAGAAATTCATATTTCGCCTTCCGCCTGCCATAGAGATCGCAATGAAAGACCTCCGCGAGCGTTCGTTTTTTCTTCCCTTTCGTTTTCACGAAAATGTTGATGGACACGCCCTGCATAATATCGAAGACATTTTCATCTTTGCCGCCATCCGGCGCGGTTTCTTTCTTTTTGGCGCTGCCGTGCAGATCGAGAATGTAAATTTTGTCGAACGTTTCCAAGAGCGCTTTCCGCATTTGGCGATGCGTCACGCCGTCCAAAAAGCTGTTATTGGAAATATACGCGAGAATCCCTTCATGATTCTTCTCAATCAGATGATGGCCGTAGCGGATGAATTTAATGTAATCGTCATCGAGATTGAGTTTTTTTTCGTTTAGGTCTTTTTTGTAATCGTCGAGCAGCGCGCCGATCCACGTTTTTTTGCCGTCCGCGCCGATAGACGCATTCGCGCTGCTGACTGCATACGGCGGATTTCCCAACACCACCATAATCGGCGCGTCGCGCTTGATGGCGTTGGCGGCGTTCGCCTCGGCGGAGAGCCAATTAGCAAAGAGCGTTTGCGTATCAGGGTGATGCTCTTCCAGCGAATTCGTCAGGTAAATGTTGAAGCGTTTCGGCTTGTGCGGCTGATAACCGGTTTCTTTGAGCAGCAAATCCAATTTCGCATGCGCCATCGTGTAGGGCGCCATCAGCAGCTCGAACCCGTTCAGGCGCGGCAGCAGGTGATTTTCGACATAGCCGCTCCATGCGCCTTGCATCATGTTGAAGCGCGTGACATAAATTCGCTTGACGATTTCGACGAGAAACGTGCCGGTGCCGACGCCCGGATCGAGAAATTGCACTTTATGCACATCGCGTTGAATCGGCGCGGCGCTCCCCTGTTCCTCGATTTTGATCGTGACAGTGGACGTGTCGGCCAAGCCTTGCGGCAGGCCGAATTCGCGCTGAAGCAGGTCATCTATGGCGCGGACGATGAATTCGACGACTGGCGCGGGCGTGTACCAAACGCCCCGGCTTTTGCGGAGTTTCGGGTCATACGCCGCAAGAAAAGTTTCGTAAAAATGAATCACCGGATCCGTCTGCTGCGTCGTTTGCGCGAAATGTTTTATCAGCGCGTTGACATCCGCCGCCCGAAAGACTTCCGCGAGGTTGTCCACCGTCGCTTTGACGCGCTCGTCAATCTCTTCCAACAAAATATATTGAAATAATTTGCGCAGAAACGGGTTGGTTTTGGGAATGAGTTCCGCCGCTTCCTGGCGCGTGAACGTATCCGGCGAGGGATCATGCAATCGCGCCGCAAAGAGGCCGTAGGCGAGGGTTTGCGCGTACAGATCGGCGAACTCTTTCGGCGCGAGGTCGTGAATCAAAATCTGCTGAAACGCCTTGAGTTGGTCTTTCAGCGCGGTCTGCTCGGCGGTTTGCGCGTCGGCGGAAACAGCTTGCTCCAAAATCGTTTGCAGCAATCGCGCTTTCGCGGCCATCAATTCCGCCAATTTTGACGCCGACGTGATGGTTTGGCCGGTAAATGCGCAGAATTCGGCGATCAGGCTCGTGAAATAGGCGAAATTCTCCGGCAGCGCGACGATCTTGCCGTCGCGGAGTTCGCCGAGCCGCGCGTCATGGACAAGCTCGTCATGCCGGAAAAACTGAAAGTAGAGGTAATCAGTGATGATCAAATTATCGAGCGCCTTGCGGTAGCGGCTGAATTGCTCGTGATACTGCTTGCTGTTGAGGTCTTTGCCGATGTCTTTGGCCTCGATGTAGCCGATTGGAATCTTGCCTTTCGTGATGACGAAATCCGGGTTGCCGCAATCGGTGACATTCGCCGGTTCATTGGTTATCTCGACGTTCGGCGCAAGCGCCCGGAGCAACTGTTCGAGGTCGGCGCGGTAGGCATGTTCTTTCGCCATGCCGCTCTGATAGCGTTTTTGAAGCTGCGCAAGGTAATCGTGTAACGTCATAGTTTTTACCGGATATATTAGACCTATTGCAAAGTCCATTCCGTTCGCTCTGAGCCTGTCGAAGGGCGGGCGCAGGACGTGTTCATCCGCCCTTCGACAGGCTCAGGGCGAACGGAATGACTGGTCAAAAACGACGTATGCAAGAGGTCTATTTAGCAACGTCTCAGCTATTCCCCTCCCAAGAAAGAAGTTCACGGTCAGTTGTCCTGCCGCAAAAACGCGCTCAG
>CAZCGG010000349.1:0-3631 GCA_964498135.1 uncultured Candidatus Moduliflexus sp. | reverse complement strand
CGCGCTTCATAGGGGCGCAGCGTGAATTGGCGGATGTCTTCATTCGCGTCAACCGCGTAATTGCTGATTAATAATTCCTTGCCAGCAAACACGATATTCGGCGGCAGCGCGAAGACCGGCGCGTTGTGCGTGAAATTCAACATGACGAGCAGCCGGTCATGCTCCAGCGTCCGCGTGAAGGCGTAAATCGCCTCGTCGTCGTCCAAAATCAAATCGTATGCGCCATAGACGAACACCGGGTGTTCTTTGCGCAGCCGGATCAGCTTTTGATAGTAGTAAAACACGGAATTTTTGTCGGCGAGCGCCTGTTTGACGTTAATCGCAGGATAATTCGGATTGACCTTCAGCCAGGGCGCGCCGGTCGTGAAGCCCGCGTTCCTGCTTGCGTCCCACTGCATCGGCGTGCGGGCGTTATCGCGGCCTTTAGCGCGAATCAGCGCAAGCGCATCGTTCGGATTCATCCCCTTCTCGCCAACAAGTTCCTTATACATATTCAGCGATTCGATGTCCTGATAATCGTCAATTGAGTCGAAGGCCACGTTCGTCATGCCGATCTCTTCGCCTTGATAGACATACGGCGTCCCTTGTTGGAGATGAATGAACGTCGCCAGCATTTTCGCCGATTCGACGCGGTATTGCGCATCATTGCCGAAGCGCGACACTAAACGCGGCTGGTCGTGATTGTTCAAATAAATGCTGTTCCAGCCCCGATTTTCCAAATCTTTCTGCCACCGGCTCATCACGCGCTTCAATTCGGTCAATTTCCACGCCCTCGCATGGCTGCGGTCGCCGTCAATGTCCATGTGTTCGAACTGGAAGACCATTTTCAGCGCGCCGGTTTCTTCGTTCGTCATGTCAATCGCGTGCTGCGTCGTCACGAAGGGCGTTTCGCCGACCGTGATGAGGTCGTAGTGCGACAATACGTTCCGCTTCATTTCGTCGAGAAATTCCAGCAGGCGCGGCCCGTTCGCGTAATAATCTCCATTAAATTGATAGCGATCCGCGTTGACCGGCGGAATGTCCGGCAGGCCGGGGCGTTTCGAAATCAGGTTGATCACGTCCATGCGGAAGCCGTCCACGCCCTGTTTGAGCCACCAGTGCATCATGTTGAACACTTCTTGCCGCACGTTCGGGTTTTCCCAGTTCAAATCCGGTTGCTTTTTGGAAAAGAGGTGCAGATAGTATTCGCCCGTCGCCGCGTCGAATTGCCACGCCGAGCCGCTGAAAAAGGATTTCCAGTTATTCGGCTCGCGCCCGTCTTTGGCGGGACGCCAGATGTAATAATCGCGGTACGGGTTGTCTTTGGATGTGCGCGATTCCTGAAACCAGCGATGTTCGTCGGACGTGTGATTGACGACCAAATCCATGACCATTTTGATGCCGCGCGCGTGCATGCCGGCGATCAATTCCCGCCAATCGGCCAGCGTGCCGAATTCGTCCATAATATCCTGATAATTGCTGATGTCGTAGCCGTTATCGTCGTTCGGCGATTTATAGACCGGCGACAGCCAGATCACGCTGACGCCGAGTTCCTTGAGATAATCGAGTTTCTGCGTAATGCCGCGCAAATCGCCGATGCCGTCGCCGTTGGCATCGCAAAAACTGCGAGGATAAATTTGATACACGACGCTTTCTTTCCACCAGGCTTTTTTCATGTGTGACCTCCTTGAAAGATAAATTTTGTGACCGCAGCAACAACGCAGAGGAGAATTGAACGAATCGGAAATGCGAGGCCATTTGAATTCGTTCCCTTCTTTTATTCGATGTCGTTACCCGGCATATTTAAAAACGCTCAAACTCGTCATCTAACGTATCGCCCCGCTCATCATGATGCGCCGCGCCTGTCTCAGTCGCCTCGGCCCCGTCGCTTTTCTCCGGCTTCATCAACGTATGCGCCTTGTCTAACGCCGCGTTCGCCGCCTTGCGCGCGGCCTGCCGCTTGGATGTCTTTTGCGCGGCTTTTTCTGCCTCGCGTTTGCGTTTTCGGCGGGAACGCGCCTGTTTCGCCGCGCTCTTTTTCTCCGCGATGGTGAAAAAGGCGATGGCCTTTTGAAGTTGTTCCCCATGCGCCGCCAACTCCTCGGCGGCGGAAGCAACTTCTTCAGAAGCCGCGCTGTTTTGCTGCGTCACTTGATCCAATTGCTGGATCGCGCGATTAATCTGCGTGGCGCCGGAACTCTGCTCCGCGCTCGCGGCGCTGATTTCCTTGACTAATTCCGCCGTCCGCTGAATGTCCGGCACTAATTTTTTCATCATCTCGCCCGTCCGTTCCGCGACGGTCATGCTCACATGCACTAAATTCCCGATTTCTACCGCCGCGTCTTGCGCGCGAGACGCCAACGCCCGAACTTCTGAGGCGACCACGCCGAACCCTTTGCCGTATTCCTGCGCCTTTGCGGCTTCAATCGTGGCGTTGAGCGAAAGAATGTGCGTTTTTCGGGCAATTTCTTCAATCATGGCGATTTTCTGCGCAATGTCGCGCATTGCCGCGAGGTTTTCTTCGGTGGCTTCCCCGCTTTTGCGCGCATCCTCGGCGGCTTTGATCGCAATTTTCTCGGTTTGCTGGGCGTTTTCGCTGTTCTGCTTAATATTCGCCGTCATCTGCTCGATTGACGATAACGCTTCTTCGCTCGCGGACGCCTGCTCCGCGACGCCCTGCGACATCTCTTCCGCGCTCGAACTGAGATTTTCGCTGCCGAACGCCACGTTATTCGTCGTGAGTTGCACATGCGTCACGACATCCCGCAAGCGCCGCGTCATCCGATTCATCGCGGTCAAAATGCTTTGCGCGGACGCGCGTTTGGCGTCAATCTTTACCGTCAAATCGCCTGCTGAGATGCGGCGCGTAATCGCCACGACCTCCGCCGGATCGCCCCCCAACTGGCGCAGCAGGCTTCGCGTTTGAAAGATCGCAATCGCAAATGCGCACATCAATGACGCGCCAAGCACGCCGATAATCAGCAGGCGCGAGGTCGCATACATGCGGTCTCCATTTTCGCTGGCTTGAATGCCGCTGTCAACATTTAGCCGAGCAACCTGCTTAATCGCTTGATCCATTGCGTCGAAAAATTGCTGCGATTTGCCGCGCAGCATGGCTTTCGCCTCTTCGGTGTTATTCAGTTTGGAAACCGCCAACACCTTTTCATTTTCTTGCAGATAGGCGTTCCACGCCTCTTTGAATTGGTTATAAAAATCCTGCTCGGTCTGCGAACTGATTAACGGCTCATATTTCGCCTGCGCCGCGCGAATATATTCCAATTTAGCGCGCAGTTGCGCCTCAAATTCCCGCATCTCGCTTTCGCTGAGCGATAGCACGTGCTGAAGCTCAAGAAGGCGATAATCAGACGTCGCGGCGTTCAGGTCAGACGAGTAATAGACCGACGGCATCCAATTGACGGCCATGTCGGTGGACATCTGATTGACGCGCGCTAACATCACGACGGCAAACGCGCCTAAAAACAGCGTCAGCATGAGAATGCTGGCATAGCCTGCGATCAACTTCGTTCGCAATTTCATACTGTCCCTCCCGTGCCGAAACCGGACAGGTCTTCGAAAACCTGTCCGGTTTCATGCGCGACGCCTTGTTGAACATCTGTTTGCGGGCGCGTTTCCGTCACGCCAAACGGCCGGT
>CAZCGG010000348.1:0-3642 GCA_964498135.1 uncultured Candidatus Moduliflexus sp. | reverse complement strand
TTGCGCCGGACAATGACGAGCGACATGTCGTCGTCGCGCTGACCGCCGCACCACGCCAGCACGTCCTGCATGATGGCATCGCGCATGTCGGACGCCGCGTTCCCGGCGTGACGCCGCACGATTTCCACAAAGCGCGGCACGTCCAGCATCACCTTGTCCGCATTCCACGCTTCCGTCAGGCCGTCGGTGTACAGCACGAGCGTGTCGCCGACATCGAGCGTGAAGCTCGCGTTCGTCGTCGCGTGGGCAATTTCTGGAATGAAGTTCAAAAAGACGCCGGACGTGTCAATCAGTTCGCACGTCTGCGTGGCCTGGCGATGCACAATCAGATCGAGATGCGCCCCGGCATGCGTAAAGCGCCCGCTGCCCTCATATTTCAGCGTCGTGAACGTCATGAAATGATCCGCATGCAGCCGATCATGCACGGACTGAAACAGGACGCGGTTGACCATCTCGATGACCTCTTTCGGGGTGGCCGAGTATTGCGTGGCGATGGTGGCGTGGATGGTCTGCGCGATCATCATGACCAGGCCGGGCGTGACGCCATGCCCGGAGACGTCGCCGATGGCGAGCCAGAGCGCGCCGTCTTTGCCGATCAGCACGTCGTAGTAATCGCCGCCGACTTCCTCAGCCGGAAGCATGACCGCCTCGATTTCGAATCCGTCATACGCCAGATTGTTCGGCAGGATCGCGGTCTGAATGCGCCGCGCCAATTCCATTTCCTGCGCCAAGCGTTCCTGCTCTTTTTGGCGCGCCACGCTGATTTTGAGTTCCTGCGTCATTTTGTTGAACGATTGCGCTAAGGTTTGCAATTCGTCGCGGGTGGCAATCTGCGCGGTCGCGTCCAAATTCCCGGCTTCAACCTGACGCATCGTCTCCATCAGATACCGGATCGGGCGCACAATCGTCCGACTGAGGCCGAACGATTCGGCGACCGCCACGCAGCCGAAGAAGACGGCAATCCCGAACGCGGTCAGCAGAAATTGCCAAATCTGGCGTTCTTCTAAATCGCGGGGATACAGCACCGTGATCGCGCCGACCGGAGCATCCGACGCGCCGAGCGCCACCGCGCCTTGATAATACGCTTTCGCCCCGATGCGCGTCTCCGTAAACGCGATGGGCGGCAGGCTCCGGTTCAGCAGGTCAATCTGCTGCGCGGACGCGGCGAGCGCGTCGGGCAGCGCGGCATATTCCGGCAGCAGGCCGACGCTGAGCCGCTTTCCGGCAAATATATTCATCTGCGTGCCGCTCAGGCGCGCATAGCGTTCCACGTCGCTCTGCCGGATGGCGAACCGAATCGCGCATACGCCTTGCAGCGCGCCGCGATTCAGCGCGGGGGCGACGAACTGCACGGTCATCAGCGACCGCCACGCGCTGAAGGCGACGGTCACGCCGTCTGGAATCGCGGCGGAATACGCTTGCGCCACCTCCGGCGGCATCGCCATGCGCGGAATGTCTTCGAGGCGCTGCAATCCGGCATGCCATTGTTCGCCGGGCTGCATCGGAATCATCGGATTCTTCGGCAGGCCGGACAGAAACACGCCGGTTTCCGGGCGATCTTCAAGATGCGTATAGACCGCCAGCAATTGCCGGTCAGCGCCATACACCAAAATTTCCGCCACGTCGGTCAGGCTGGCGAAATCCCGCATCCGGTCAGTCAGCATCGCCAAATACGTCAGCGTCTTTTTGGCCTGCCATACCGACAATTCCGCGCCCGGCTCCTGCTGCGCCTGATACATCTGAATGACATACAACGGATTGACGACCGCGTCTTGAATGAACGCGCCGAGCTTCGCGCTGATGGCCGCCGCCCACGCCGCGACATCATCGAAAATCTGCGCGTAGCCGAGCGTGATGCTTTGCTGCGACCGCTCGCGGATGCCTTTCGTAAACAGGGAATAATACGTCGCCGACATGGCGACAATAATCAGCAGCGTCAAGATGGCGTTGCGCAGCAGAATTTTCCAGGTTAATTTCATGCGTCTTCTTTCTCCTGTTTGCAAGGGCGTTCAATAGACTTCTTGCAAACGTCTTTTCCGTTCGCGCTGAGCCTGTCGAAGGGCGCGCGTGACCGTTGACATCCGCTCTTCGACAGACTCAGAGCGAACGGCGTGTCAACGTCTTTTCCGTTCGCCCTGAGCCTGTCGAAGGGCGCGCGTGACCGTTGACATCCGCTCTTCGACAGGCTCAGCGCGAACGGGGGTGTCGAGGAAATCATGACGTATGCAAGCGGTCTAATTGAACGCCCCGACAATGAAGGCCCCTGCCTCGTCCACGCGGAACAAGGGATGGACGCGCCAACACGCAAACAGGGCGCGGAGACCGCGCCCCGACAGACCGCCTTGCGCCGCTATTTCACCGTCGGAAAATCATACATCACAAACGCCGTTTGCTGGAGAAAATCGGCGACTTCAGCGCGGACGCCGTAATATTGAATCGGCGTGCAGAGGAAGATATACGGGCCAGTGTGCAACATATTTTCCGTGACTTGATGATACAAACTCAACCGTTTCTCCATATCGTGTTCCACGACAGCTTGATCAATCAATTGCGCGGTGGCGTTGTCGGCATACGTCAGCATCCACATCAGCGTTTTGACCGCCGCGTTTTCGCTGACATCATCAGCGTAAACGAGTAAGCGCGCGCTGCCGTCCGGGTCAGGGTAATCATGCATCCATTCCCACAAATACATCTGAACTTTTCTATTGCTAATCGCATCCCATATTTCCGCTGAATCTTTCACTGGCGAAATTGTTATGTTCACCCCGATCTGTGCCAAATCGGACTTAACCTTCATCGCAATATCGATCCAGGGGGAATAATTGAAGGTTTTCAATTCCACCTCAAAGCCATCGGGATAGCCGCCCGCCGCCAGCAGTTGTTTCGCTTTGGCCGGATCAAACGTAAACGGCGTGGCGGGATTATAGCCGGGCAAGCCTTTAACGATGCAGGTTTGAATCTTTTCCGCGCCCCCCTGCAAGATCATGTCAATCATGCCATCGTAATCAACCGCATAGCGCAGCGCCTCGCGCACTTCCGGCTTTTGAAAGGGCGGATACGCCAAGTTCATGCCCAAGGTCTTAATAAAAAACGTCAGCGATTGAAAAACGCGCATCTCCGCTTTGCCGCCCAGCGCGGCGGCCTGTTCCGGCGGGAGGTTCCAAGCCACGTCAAGCTCGCCTTGCGTCAAAAGCATGGCCTGTTCCGCCGGTTCCTGCACGATGTTCACGTCAAGTTTTTGAAAGGCTGGCTTGCTGCCCCAATAGCGTTCGTTGGCTTCAAAGGTATAAAATTCGCCGCGTTTCTGCGCGGTCAGGACAAACCGGCCAGACCCGGCGAAATGCTCTTCCAGCCACGCGCTGCCGAGATCGCCGTTCTGCTCGCGCGCCAACACAACCTGTTGATCCAAGATCATGGCTATCGGCTGCGATAAACAGGCGAACACCATGCCGGGCGCATACGGCTTGTTCAGTCGCATCCGCACGGTCAGATCGTCAAGTTTGGTCAGCGTCTCTTCCGTGATGCCTAACTGCGTGAGAATATAGGCTGGCCCGGCGTTGATCTTCCCCACGCGGCTGAATGAGAACATCACGGCGTCGGCGTTGACCGGATTGCCGCTGGCAAACGTGACGCCGGGGCGCA
>CAZCGG010000347.1:1411-3645 GCA_964498135.1 uncultured Candidatus Moduliflexus sp. | reverse complement strand
CGGCATTCTCGTTCGCTGTTCAGAACACTATTTTCTTGACAAATCAATTTTTCTTGCGTAGAAAATCATTTGTTGAAATCATTTCCATTGTTAGATGCGCTCACCTGCGTCTGACAGTTTTTTCCAACCATTATTTTTTCCATGGAGGGTTCGATTATGGCACAGTTGCGACAATGGCTTTCGCAGAAAGCGTCAACGCGTCTTTTCGGCCTCATCGCTATCGGCCTCGCGGGCATCGGCCTGATGATGAGCTGCAACGAAGACAATTCGAGTAAGCCGACCGCATCGAATATCCCGATGTTTCCAGAAGGGCAATCGTCGGAAAACTCGGAGGAGATGGGATTTTATTCATCAAATGGGGATGGACAGTTCGGCGCGTGGGCTGGGGATCTTGCCGAATTTCAGATCGGCGTTCCGGCAGGAGAGTATTTATTGACCTACAGTTCGACGGTCGGCACGTTTTATGTCGCGTTCCGCGCAACGAACGCAGCGATTCTGCATATCGGTTTATTGGGCAATGACCGCGTGGCAAGCGCAACGATTCAGAAAGGGAAAATCACGAATGAGTCCGTGAATACATGGGGAAGCAACGCGGTGACGCTCTTTGCGTGGCCGGGCAGCGGCGTGGCATGGAATGTCGTGTTTCAAAGCGATGGCTCATGGCCGATCAACTTGATTACCGGCGGGCAAGTGGCGTCCGGCGTCAATAAATTATCCGGGCCGGAAGGGGCGCCAAGTTCTCCGACAACCACAACGACCGAGCCGGCAAGCACCACCACGACGACGCGGCAAAGCACGACGACGACCACCACGTCAACCTCCACCACGACCACCACGACCACCACGACGCAGGTAGAGTTCAAAGGTTCGGCGAATGCGGGGCAATATTTCGATTGGTCAGTCAACGTCGAGGGCAATAGTCTCACGAAAGCCACCGGGTGCGGGGTATATGTAGAAAATACCGCAGCGGCTTACAGCGGCTATACGCTTGACGTGACGTTCACAGATGGCGCTGGTAATTCTGTGCCAAAAACAATTCCAGAGGAGAGCGGCGCCGTGCTGAGCGAAGATTACGTGGGAACAACTTGTCCAGTAACGTGGTCAGCGACCTGCGGTGGCAGTCCGATTGGCGGAACATCCGCGAATGACATCGCGACGATGTGGGAAGTTGATGCGAGTACGTGCACCGTAACGCAGATATTGGATTGCGAGGTCAGCGTCAAGAATACTGGAACCGCAGATATTACGATCAGATTTACCGGAGGCAGCAAAAACAACACAGATGTCATTCTGCAAACTGGAGATATTGACTCCAATTATGGCGAAGCCAGTCTTGGCCAATGTCCCGCGTCGTGGGCGTTAGTGCCATAACGTGTTCACCGCAAGCTGTCAGACACCTTCAAGGAGTCTGACAGCTTTTTTTATAACAATTAGGACTGACGCAGACCCCACCCGGCCCTCCCCTTAAATCAGGGGAGGGGGAAAAATCTCCGTGTGATCTCCTCCCCTGATTGAGGGGAGGGCGGGTGGGGTCTGCGTCAGTCCTAACAATTATGTTTTGTAACGGAGGAATTCTCAATGAACAGTTTGCGGAGGACATCAAAACGTCTTCTCGGATTGTTTGCGCTCGGCGCATTGAGCGTCGGCCTGATGATCAGTTGCAATAAGGACGATTCGAGCGAGCCGACCGCGCCGAATGTTCCAATGTTTCCAGCAGGGCAGTCGTCGGAATATTCAAGCGAAATGGGCTTTTATTCCTCAAGCGGAGATGGGCAGTTCGGCGCGTGGGCTGGGGATCTTGCCGAATTTCGGATCAGCGTTCCGGCGGGCGACTTTTTATTGACCTATCGCACGACCATCGGCGCGTTTCATATCGCGTTTCGCGCAACGAACGCGGCGGTGCTGCATATCGGCCTGATGGGGAATGACCGCGTTTCAGACGCCTCTATCGAGAAAGGCGGCTTGACCAACACGTCGCTGGGCAAATGGGAAAGCCAAGGCGTCGCGCTCTTTGCGTGGCCGGGCAGCGGCGCGGCGTGGAACAGCGTCTTTCAAGGCAACGGCGCGGTGATTGTGATGATTTCGGGCGGACAGGCCGCGTCCGGCGTCAATAAATTGCCCGCCCCGTCATGGGCGCCACGATCGGTCACGACCACCACCACGACGACCGCGCCGGAATCCACGACCACCACGAGCTTGGCTTCCACGACCACCACGTCGGATTCGACGACGAC
>CAZCGG010000347.1:0-1311 GCA_964498135.1 uncultured Candidatus Moduliflexus sp. | reverse complement strand
ACCACGTCGGATTCGACGACGACTTCCACCTCAGATTCGACCACGACGACCACCAGCACCACGACGACGACTTCGACCACAACCACCACGCTTGCAAGCGACGCTGCGACGGAATTTGTCAACGCGCATAATGAATGGCGGCAGGCGGTCACGGAACCGGCGGGCTATTCTGGCGCGTGGACGGCCATTCCAGACGTGAGTTGGTCAACGACATTAGCGGCGCATGCGCAAGAATGGGGCGAATATTTGCGCGTGGCAAATAATTGTTCCATAAAGCATGCGAGCGGAACAGGGGAAGGCGAAAATTTGGCGGGAGCATCATTCGGAGTGCTGACACCCACGCAAGCCGTGAATATGTGGGGAAGCGAGAAATCGTTGTACTCGAGCTACGTGCCGATTGATTCCAGCAACTATCTGACGTTTGGGCATTACACGCAGATGGTCTGGCGAGATACAACGCAGATCGGCTGCGCCGTCGTGACCTGCGCGAGCGGCTCAATCGTTGTCTGCCGGTATTCGCCTCCGGGGAATTATATCGGCGAATATCCATATTAAGGCTTATCCCTCATAACAACATTGATGGTAGGGCAGACGAGAATGTCTGCCCTACCATCAATGTTGTTATGAGGGATAAGCTCGAAGTAAGAACGTCTAAAAATGTGCGCGAGAACTGCGTAGAGGATGCAATCGCATGAAAATTCCGAATGCTGAACAAGCTGTTGTCGATATTCGCAAACTCCGCGATTATTGTTTGAACCTGACGCATCCTCGCGGAAAACATAAAGCATTCGTATTTCTGACAGCACTCGGTTTATCAGCGCATAATGCAGATGAACTTCGAATGATTTTGCTTTCAATCGTCCAAAAACAAGACGCCGTTATGACGGAAACAGATGATTATGGCTGCCGATATGTGATTGATTTTGCGTTGACGCGACGTTCACACACCGCGACGATCCGAAGTTGTTGGATTGTGCGGCGTGATGAAGATTTCCCACGCTTGACAAGCTGTTACGTGCTTTGAAAGGAGAATAGTCCATGAAGCCAACCGTAGATGTCTTGGATGTGGTGGCATTAACTGAAGATTTGCCGCAACGTCAGTTATATCGCGGACAAGTTGGAACAGTGGTGGAAAAACTTGCGCCTGATGTGTTTGAAGTCGAATTCAGCGATCATGATGGCCGAGCGTATGCGATGCTCTCGCTGCGAGCCGAGCAAATGATGGTGTTGCATTATGAAATGCGGCAAGCCGCATAAAACGATGCGAGTCGTAAGCCGCCTGTCAGACACGTCAAACGAGTCTGACAGGTT
>CAZCGG010000346.1:0-3655 GCA_964498135.1 uncultured Candidatus Moduliflexus sp. | reverse complement strand
GATTCTCCCATGTAAATGAAATGTTCAGGTTGCGCGTGAGCGCGCGTGTTAAGCGTTCATGCGAGACTCCTTGTGGAAAGGCGACGCAGGGCATGATGCATCTTTTATAAAAGATGTAGTGCGTTCAAGATGTGCCGTCAAGAAAAAAGGTGAGAAAGAGAAGGATTCACGAAAGATTTTCACGAAACGCCCGTCTTTTCTTTCGGAAGCGTCATGCGCAATGCGCCTCGCCAATCAGGAAAATTCGGCGCGCCTTCCGGCAGCGGCGCGCTGCCGGAAGCTTACGCGCCGGAAGTGGCATCCGGCTTAAAGACGCAGACGAACGGAAGGTGGCGATAGTATTGCTTATAATCGAGGCCGTAGCCGACGGCGAAATGATCGGGGATTTCGAAGCCGAGATATTTGACTTGCAGATCAATGCGCCTGCGGGAGGGCTTGCTGAGCAGCGTGCAGATTTCGAGGCTTGCCGGTTCGCGCGTCCAGAGGGTTTTTTGCAGATAATCGAGCGTCAGCCCGCTATCAACAATATCTTCGATTAACAGGACGTGACGATTGTGGATGTTTTCTTTCAAATCTTTGACCAAGCGGACGACGCCGGAGGTTTCCTGCGAATCGCCGTAGCTGGAAACAACCATGAAATCAATCACATGCGGAACGGTGACGGCGCGGCTCAAATCGGCGAGAAAATAGACGCCGCCCTTGAGAATGCTGACCAAAATCGGGTCTTTGCCCGCGTAGTCGCGGGAAATTTCCGCGCCAATTTCGCCCACGCGCTGCCGAATCATTTCTTCGGAAACTAAAATTTCTTCGATATGTTCGTCAAACATGACATGAATTCTCCAGAAACATCACAAATGGAACATTCGCGCGAATTCATCCGTCCGCAGATACAACGCTCACACAAACCGCTTGACATGGACGCTCTTCCTTTGTCAAGCATGAAATTACAGAACAAACATCTTCGAAAATGATTTTTTTCTTGCTGTATTTGTCAGGCTGTTCCATGCTTGGCGCATTCATTCGCAGGCGCGATTTTTCGAACAATGTCAAGGAGCAACGATCATGAAACTCCGCCCTCTCGCATGTCTGAAATGGCTGCTTTTGGCGTCTTGGTGCGCATATTCGCTCGGCTATTTTTTCTTGAGATTCCCGCTCATCAATCTCGTTGATGTTATCTTGCACGGCATGCTGCTCATGTTGCTGGTCGGCTGGTTCGTCGTGGCGGGCAACCGCATTCTTCGCGGCTTTCGGCTGAATAATACGTCGTTTTCAGAAGAACTGTGCTTGTCATTCGGCTTTGGAACGGCGAGCGCCATGCTTGTCGTGTTTCTGATGGCCGCGATGCAGGCGCTGTATGAGCCGCTCATTGTCGGCTTAGTCGTCGGTGTCGGCGTCGGCCTGTACCGTGATGCCAAAGCGCTCTGCCTGCGCGGGCATCATGAAATGATGGGCGCGCTTCGGCAGCCTCATGCGAAGGAAGAGGTCATCTTCTTCGGCTTGAGCGGCTTGGCGGGCGCATTCACGTTGTTCGCCGCCGCGACGCCCACCTTTTTTTTCGACGCGCTCTACTATCATTTAGCCGTTCCGCATAAATATCTGCTGTTTCATGGTTTTCATGCCATTCCCGCGCAGGATTTTTCGAATCTTCCGGCGAATCTTGGCTTGTTGTTTCTCGTCGCCATGAGTTTTTCGAAGACGCTGCTGCCGCAGCTGCTTTCATGGGCATTCATGCCGATAACCGCCTTCATGGTGTTTGCGTTGGCAAAGCGATATTGGGGAACGCGCCTGGCGCTTCTCTCCGCCATGATTTTTCTGCTGATTCCGGCAATCTCCATCAGTTCCACCTTGACCGCGCCGGAAGGCGGGTTAGTCTTTTACACGATGGTGAGCCTGTATGCGTTTCTGCGCTATGCTGAATCGTTGCAGCGAAAATGGTTTGTCATGGCAGCGTTGTTTTGCAGCCTCGCCTGCGGGACGAAATACACCGCATTTGCGACGGCGTTTGTCGGCATGACCGCCATCGTGGCCGCGCACGAACTTTTTGAAAGAAGGCGCGGCATGGGCGCGGCCGTTCGAACGCTTCTGCTGTTTGCCGCGCTCGTCACGCTCGGCGTCTCGCCCTGGTTCATCAAAAATATCGTCTATACCGGCAATCCGATGTATCCCTTTCTCCAGTCTTTTTTCGGTCAACATGCCAATCAGACAATGCAAATGCAGCATATCCTGAAACAGAGCTCGGATGCGAATCCCCTGTTTATCGGCATCTTCGAATTGCTACGCGGTTCAACGGACACGATCTCGAGCCTGCAAAATCTGTTGTTCCTCGTGTTGACCATTCCTTGGACGTTTACGATGAAGATTGTCGGGGCGGCCGGAAAGCCGGGCATTCTTTTCTTGATCTGCCTGCCGGGAATCGCCATGATTCCTAAGCTTGACCGCCCGATCAAATATCTGCTGGGGTTTGCCGGATGTTCATTCGGCTGCTGGATGTTTTTGCTGCCGTGGCTGCAACGTTACGCCTTTCCGATCTTCGCGCCGCTCAGCATCGCCGTCGGTTATATTGTCTTCGCCATGCCGACCTCGGCGCGTGTCAAGCGGTTCTTGCTCGGCGGCGTCGCGCTTATTTCAGGCTATCACTTGTTGTTGTTTGTCGAAGAAGAAATGCGGATATTGCGCGCGTTCGACTATCTGCTCGGCAATCAGACGCAATACGAGTATTTGCTGAATCATGACGTGGCGTATTATCCGGCGATTCAATATGTGAACGCCATGACGCCGCCGTCGTCGAAAATCCTCTTTGTCGCGGAACCGCGCGGATTTTATTGCGAGCGTGATTATCTGTTATACACGCCGCTCTACGCGGTCGAGCCGGAGCAGATGCCGCTGCGAAAATTCATCGGCCAATCCGCCGACAGCGAGGAGTTGCAACAGCGCTTACGGCAGGCGGGAATCACGCATATTCTTATCAATCATCGAGACATCCGCCGCGCCGGAGAAGATGCGTATTTCGGCTTAACGACGCCAAGGGAACGCGAGATGCTTCATGCGGTATTTTCGTCTCGTTTTTCGCGGCGGCTGTTTTCTCAATATGGGGTCGAAATTTATGAACTTCTTTTTCAGCCGAAATAAAGGAAAACACGGGAATGATTCGTCGGAGGGCATAAAAAAAAGCGGAACACATGTTCCGCTAAATTTTAAAAATGAAACTGAGGAGGAAGGACTCGAACCTTCAACCCTCTGATCCAGAGTCAGATGATCTGCCAATTGATCTACTCCTCACTATGAGTTCCGTGTTGTTTTTTGCTGAAAAAATGTCAAGAAAAAATTGCGCAATGGCAGAGGAAATTTTTGTCGCGTTCGCCGGAACAATGCCGAACGCGATCATTTCAGATTGTTATGTGTGGAATTGCCGGAGAAATAGCATTCGCGCCGACGCCGCTCTCTGAAACATGGGTGAAGCGGGCGTGCGATCTCATGGCGCATCGCGGGCCGGACGGAGAAGGAATCTTTCTCGAACAAGGCGTGGCGTTCGGGCATCGGCGGCTTGCAATCATTGATCTTGCCGAAGGCGCGCAGCCGATGCGCGACGTGACCGGGCGTTATCTCATCACGTTCAACGGCGAAATTTATAATTATCGAGAACTCCGGCATCTGC
>CAZCGG010000345.1:0-3690 GCA_964498135.1 uncultured Candidatus Moduliflexus sp. | reverse complement strand
TGCTGACGCGCTTGAATATCGCAACGGACATGCCACGCGAGCGGGCGTAATGCGCGGCGCAATGGGCGGAGCGGGGAAGTCTGGGGAAGATGCGGAGTTCGGCCGCATCAGCGCGAGCGGATTGGCCGGAATGCGTAAGGAATCCCGGCGAGAATCGGCAGGCGCGCTGAGGAAAAAGCGGGAAAAATGAGGAATGATAGGGAAAACTGAGGAATGCGTAACAACGTAACGAGATATTGACAACGACGCGGGAAGTTGGTTGAATAATTTTTTATCGAATGCAGCAAGCTGATAAAAGACTTCAAACGTCTTGAAGACGTTTGAAGTCTCGCCCCCTCAGTTCCTAATAAAAACGACAGCAAAGATGAGAAGGGAACGAATTGAAGGCATGAGGCGGCTCGAATTCGTTCCATTCTTTCAGTTGTTGTCGTTTTTGTCGTTTTTGTTAGGAACTGAGGTTTCACCCTCATAAAAATTTGCGAAAACTCCTTGACAAGAACCCCGCCGTTTTCGCAAGAATGCCAACGTGTCAGAGAGGCTGACAACTCAGAAGAAAGAGGTTTCCTTGACGTAAGTTCCTCAGCGTATCAGGAACCGCTGCTTCATCATGAATCACACATTTTCGCACAAAGGAGATACGTGCCATGCCTATCGGAATTTTAGGGAAAAAGTTGGGAATGACGCAGATTTTTGACGCGGACAATAACGCGATTCCGGTCACGGTAATCGAAGCCGGGCCTTGCCCGATTGTCCAGAAAAAGACCATGAAAACCGACAAATACAATGCCATTCAAGTCGGCTTTTCTGATAAAAAACGCCAGCGCATGACGAAACCGGAATTAGGGCATTTTGACAAAGCCAACGTTCCGGCAAAACGCTGGCTGCGCGAGTTCCGCATGACGGACGACGAAATCACGCAGTACGAAGTCGGCAAGGAAGTGAAGGTCAACGTGTTTCAAGCGGGCGAATTTGTTGACGTGACCGGCACGTCAAAAGGCAAAGGGTTCGCCGGCGTTATGAAACGCCATAATTTCGCCGGTTCTTCGGAAATGTCGCACGGCACGCACGAATATTTCCGGCACGGCGGGTCAATCGGTTCCGCCACGTATCCCGGCAAGGTGTTTAAAGGCCGGAAAATGGCCGGACAGATGGGAAATGAGCGCGTGACCGTTCAAAATCTGCAAGTCATCGAAGTCCGCGAAGATACGAATATCCTCTTGGTAAAAGGGGCGATTCCCGGCGCGGTGAATGATCTCGTGCTGGTGCGCAAAGCCGTGAAGAAACGCAACGCCAAAAAATCCTAAGTCGCATCGTTTGCGTCAATATCATGCCGGGAATCGTTTCCCGGCATATTTTTTTCTTTACATTTCTGCATATCTTCTGTTCTACATCTCTTCTGTCGTGAATCCGCGATTCCGTCCGCAAATGTGCGCAAGAACCGAGCATTTTCATCGCATCAGCCGGAAATTCTATGAGTGAGCATGCTTCACATCGGGCGTTGTTTGTTCCCTTGCCTGTCATTACCTGGCTCTGTTTCGCCGCGATTGTCGGGCTGTTTTGGGGATACGCCTTTTTGCTGAAAGACAAAAAGCTGGACGATGAGGACGTGTTGCGCAGCGAACTCCGCGAGTTGCGTGAGGCGAACCAACGCCTTGTGGACGCGCCGCCGTCGTTGAGCGTCGAGTCGTGCCAATGCGAGGCAACGCCGACGCCGCAGCCGGTCAAGGCCGAGAATGGCGGCAGCCCGGAGCAGCAGCCGACCGCGCAGCGCAGTTTTGTTTATACGGTCAGAAAAGGGGACAATCTCTGGACAATCGCGGCGCGGTATCGCGTTGAGCCGGACGCGCTGCTGCGTTGGAATCATTTGACGAAATTCTCCCGCATTTTTCCGGGCGACCAATTAACGATTATTTTAGGTGAAGAAGGACAAGAACATCGTGAAGAAACTACGCATAGCGATGATGATCAGCCTGTCAGCGTTGATCGTCCTGCTGGATCAGGCGAGCAAATATTGGATTAGCCAAACCAAGCCGTTTATTCGGGTGATTCCGGGATTTTTTAATATTGTCTATGTCGAAAATCCCGGCGCGGCCTTTGGGATTCTTCATGGAAAACAAGGGCTGCTGGCCGCGATCAGCGTCATCGCCATGATTGTGCTGCTCGCGCTGATTTTCCAAGAGCGGCGCATGGGCGTGTCGGTGTCGCTGTCGCTGATTTTGGGCGGAACATGCGGCAACTTGATTGATCGCGTCCGCTTGGGATATGTCGTGGATTTTTTAGATGTGTATGTCATGGATCATCATTGGCCGTCGTTCAATATCGCCGATTCCGCCATCACCATCGGCGTCGGCATTTTGATTGTCGTCACGTTTTTGGAAGAGTTTTCGCGCAAGAAACAACCGCACTCGGAGCAGCCGGTTGATTGAAATATGATGAACATGGACGAACACCCGCGAGTATTATTATGGAATTACACGGACGAGGAAAAGGCCAGCGTTGACGCCTTTCTCGCGGAAGTGAAAGCCCCGCCTGCGGTCGCCATCCGCAAAAATCAAGGCTATTTGCTGGTCAGCGAGATTCTGCAAGCGCAGAGCGGCGAGCGGGAATTGGAATGCGATGAAAAAATCGCGCTGTTTTACAATATTCCGAATAAAGGCATCTCGTTTCTGATTGATCAATCGAAAAAACGCCGCTTGCCGCAGCCGATTTATGCGGCGGTCACGGAATATTCAATTCACTGGCCGTTCAATGAATTAGTGGAAGATTTAATCGCCGAGCGCGAAGCCTTCCGGCAGGCCGCGCAGGAAAAAATGAATAACTGAGGAAATATTTTCACAAATTATGGAAAACACACGGGCAATGATTTTTGACATGGACGGCGTGATTGCCGATTCCGAACATCTCCATTTCGAGGCGGAAAAGCACATTTTGCAGCAGCATGGAATTGAAGCCCCTTGGTCCGAATGGCATCAATTTACGGGGCAGACGGATCAGAAAATTTTTCAATATATCGTGGAGCATTTCAGCGATGGCCGCTATACGGCGGACGACTTGATTGCGGCGAAATACCGCATTTTTTTAGATATTCTGCGCCAAAAACTCCAGCCGATTCCGGGCGTGATGGACTTTCTTGACTGGGCGAAAGCGCATTATGAAAAACTCGCCTTAACCACCTCCAGCCAGCGCCTCATTCAGCAGACGATTTTCGAGGTGCTGCGCCTGCATTCCTATTTCGACGTGGTGATTACCGGCAACTGCATTCAGCACAGCAAGCCGCACCCAGAGCCGTATTTGAAAACCCTCGCGGCCCTGAACCTTCCCGCCAGCGAGTGCATGGTCGTGGAAGATTCGTTGAACGGCATCAAATCCGCGAAAGCCGCCGGATGCCGCGTCGCCGCGATTACCACGTCATTTTCAAAGGCGCAATTGCTTGAATGCGGGGCGGATCTGGTGTTTGATCGCTTTGCGGAATTACAAAACAACCATTCCCCTCTTGGGAGGGGTTAAGGGGTGGGTGGCGACGGTCCCGGCGTCTTCGCGTCAGCAACCCACCCCCTACCCCCCTCCCAAGAGGGGATTTCGCGGTCATCTGATTACATCTGCTGCCAATCATCCGTGCGTATCGCGGTCATGCTCCACGAACCAATCAATTAACTTCCGCGAAATCGTGTACGGATCCGGAATGTTCGG
>CAZCGG010000344.1:1449-3740 GCA_964498135.1 uncultured Candidatus Moduliflexus sp. | reverse complement strand
TCCATGCCGGTCGTCGGCTCGGTGTAGGTCGCTCCGGCTGCTGGTTCAAACTTTCGGCGCAAGGTTTCAACATCGTTCAGATATTTGGGATTGAGGCTGGCGCTAACCTGCGCGTAGGCCATCGCCTCGCCCACAAAATCTTTTTCGACATACAACTTGGCGGTCTTCATGGCGAACTCCGCAATCTTGTCGCGCTGTCCGGCGTCGAATTCCAGGCAATAGCCCAAATAGGCGAGCGGCTTGGCCGCGTCCCGCGCCGTCTGCGACAATTCCTCGGCGCGGCGAAAGAGCGTCTGCGCGATCTTCGCGCCCAACTCCGCGTCATATTGCGCGGCGGCGCGATAGAAGGCGATGGCGCGCGCCTCGTCCTGCGTGAGCGTCTCGTCGCCCAAGGCCATATAGACTTCGCCGACGCGCCGCTTTTGCTTCGTGTCAATCAAAATCGCCCGCTCAAAGGCTTCGCGGGCTTTGGTTTCGTCATTTTGCAGCAGGTAAATTTTGGCGGACAGCAGGTGCGCGTCCACGTTTTTCGGCTGCTCTAAAATTTCTTTTTGCAGCGCGTTCAACGCCTCCGCGTACATTTTCACCTGTACGAACTCTTCGGCTTTTTTGACGTTCGAATCCTTCGAACAGCCGGTCACGGCGATTGCCGCGCATACACACATCATGCTGAGAATATATCGTTTCATGCAGCCTCCTTGTTTTTTGAAAGATTCCAGAGGTTGAAACCTCTGTCTCTATTCCGTCGCCCTTTCACGGCGAATTTTTGCCGCGACGCGACAACGGAATAAAGCCAGATGCTTCAACATCTGGAGAGTTTATTTTGACACGTACTGTTTGACAAATTGTTCCGGCGTGATGGCAGAAACCGGCGATTGCTCAAAGTCCGGCATATTGCGCGTAATGATATAATCACAACCAGCAGTTTCCGCCAAGGCCGCAACAACAGCGTCTTCGAAATCGTTGATAGGCAGTGTTCTGGCATGTAAAAACAACGGTTTATCAGCCGAAACAATCTCAAAATGCGCCAAAAGCCAATCTGTTTTCTCATTGGCAAGGTGTTGGTTCTGATATTTCGCAAGCAGATAATTGATCGTGGTCAACGAATGTCCGGCTAATATCCCTGTTATACGCCTATGAAACGCTTCATTTAACACGATGGCAGAATATTCGACATGCGGTTCGCGATCTTGAAGCATATCCAGCACGACGTTCGTATCAATCATAATTTTCATCGGTGCTTCTCCTTAAGATAGTCGTAATATTCCTTTTTCGCGTCAATCGTTTTGGGGAGAAGTCCCCTGAGTTGGGCGACTTCTGGGTGCAGTTCATATCGTTCGATCAAATGCAATTGCTCGATGAAATAATCGATCATGTCCGCAATTGTGATGTGATGGCGAGCGGCATACGTTTCAAGAAACGTAACTTCCGGCTGCGGAAGTTGAATAGTGAATGGAACGGTTGCGGTTGACATAGGTTTCCTCCCATGTAAATCAAACTTCAAAAGTCTCAAAGACTTTTGAAGTTTCCCTGATTTTCATAATTGTGCATGTGTCATGACATGTCATCAAGGACTCCTGAAATATCCTTTAATTGCTGGCTTCGCGCAACAGGCCGATGGCGTCAACGATAATCATATCCGCCAGCACATGGCGGACGAAAATGCGGGTTTCGCCGAAACGCGCCGTGTCAAGCATGTATTCGAGATCGGCGGCGCGGCCTTCCTGCGTCCAGCGCGACAGCCATTCGCGCACCGCCGGATAGCCCGCGTTATGATCCATCAGCGCGAGTGGCAGGGCGGCTTCGCCGAATTTTGAGGCCGGATAGCGTTTCAGCAATTCGTCGCGGCACCACCGCGCCCCCAAATCAATGCTGAACGCGGGCGTCATGAGAAACGCTTCTTTCGACGCCGTGCCGCTGTTTTCAAGCAATTTCCAGCGTTGATCTAATTTGGCGAACGTGTTCGGAATGAATTGGAACAGCCCCAACGCGCCGCGCGGCGAAAAGGCGGCGGGATAAAAAAAGCTTTCGCGCCGCATCATGCTGTACAGCAATTCCGGCGCGACCCGAAATTTCCGCGCCGCCGCCGCAATTTCGCCGCGAAACAACGCGGGGTATGCCGTCCGAAAATAGCGCGGCGACTGCTGCGCCGCGCCTTTGAGATTGAGAACGTCCTCGCCGCGCATCACGAATTCCATTGCTAACGGCCAATCTTCCGCCGCATTTCCAGCCGCCCACGCCACGCGAAGCAGCGTCTCCGCGTCCGCCGCGCGATCCCGCGCCGCCATCGC
>CAZCGG010000344.1:0-1349 GCA_964498135.1 uncultured Candidatus Moduliflexus sp. | reverse complement strand
GGCCGAGTTCAAGGTGCATCTGCGCGCGGATGCCGTAATAATCGAGCGGCGCTTCGCGGAGCAGACGCTGAAAATAGGCGGCCGCGCCCGCCGCGTCGCCGCGTTCCTCCGCGATGCGGCCAAGCCAGAAAAGCGCGAGCAGATGAAACGGGCTGCCCGCGTCTTTGGTTTCGAATTGCCGCAGCAAGGCCGCCGCGTCGTCGAAATCACCCGACGCGCCGCGCCCGTACAGGAGCAGCGCCGGACGGAACACCGCCGATTCGCTCCAGTCGTTTTCGCCCTCAAATTTGCGCAGTCGGGCGTAAAATTTCACCGCGTTCGGCGCGTCGGCGGCATATTCATAATACCGCGCCAGATGATACAGCGCGTCGTCTGTCAAGTCGCTGTCCGGGAACTCATCAATCAGGCGCGTCAAATCCGCGACGAACTGCTGCGGATTGCGGCCTTTGCCCTCGCGATTCCAGATAATCGCGCGCTCCAACAAGGCCATGCGAATCACGTCCGGCTTCTCGGCGTCCAGCAGCGCGCCATCCAGCAGCGCGGCGATTTCCTCGCGGCTCGCGCCGGTATATCGGCGCAGGCGGGCGAGATAGAGACGGGCTTCGGCTTGAATCTGCAAATCGTCGCTTGCGGCGGCGTTCGTCAGAAAGCGTTCGGCTTCGGGGTAGAGTTTCAGCGACAGCAGGCGTTTTCCGCGCAGCAGCGCGAGGCGGTCAGGCGAGGCGAGGCCGCTGGCGATGAGTTGGTTCAGCAGGGCGGTTTCGCGCTCGCTCAAATCAGGCGTCCGCGCCACCGACAGATAATGCAGAAAAAGCTGCTCGGCCTGCGCTTTCGTTCCCGCCGCGTTCGCCAACATTGCCAGCAAATGCGCGAGTTCTTCCTCGATTTGCGGAAACGTGCTGATAATTGAGAGCGGCAGGTGAAACATGTAGCGCGCGCAGCGCATTTCCCGCAATTGCGCGGCAAGCGCAAGGATGGCGGCCACGTCTTCCGCAGGCGGCGACGGCTCATTGGCAAGCGATTGCGCCCAGCGCCACAGACTGGCAATGCCCAAGCCGCTGCCGCCCCACGTATCGTGATACGGATCCGCCGCCGCCCATTCCGCGACGGCGCGGTATTGCTGGCGGGCGTCGCCGGATTCGCCGCGCAGCCGGGCGATTTCGCCGAGCAAAAAGGCATAGACCGGCCACATCGGATCTTCCCGGTTTAACAGCGACGGATCGAACAGCGCGCGATCCATTGCCCGCGCTGTTTGGGCGTTTTCAGCCGCATGAAGCAGCGCGAGCATGTCCACCTGCGCCCCGGCGCTCAGCGCGAACGCGCAGGCGATCAGCCCGCCAATCAGCCCG
>CAZCGG010000343.1:0-3743 GCA_964498135.1 uncultured Candidatus Moduliflexus sp. | reverse complement strand
ATGTCAAGAGAAAACAGAGCCGCGTTCGCTTTTTCCTTGACGGCGTTTTCCGCGCATGATGGAAACGAGCGCATGAAAAATTATCCGATGTCTATCAAACGCCAACTCCGAGAATTGGCGCAGCAGGCCGCAGACGCTGAAATGCGGCAGCAGTTGAATGAGGTCGCCGCGCAGGTGGACGCGTGGAAACAGGGGACAATCACGGGGCGGGAGTTGCGCTCCGTTCTGCACGCCTACGCCGACGGCGCATCGCGGGAATTGATCCGAAAATATCGGGAAACGCCGGATGATCAATTAGTCGCGGAAGCTCTTGCCAACGGCATTTTGAAACGTGAGGAAACGCCGCGCGACGCGCTGCGCTTCCTTGAGCAAGATGATGATGCCGCAGCGTAGGGGCGTTTCATCAAACGCCCCTACAATGCGCGCAAGATCAGCATGGAAAAAAGCCCGATTCTAAACAATCCGTATGAAGAGCCGCAAGCGCATTATGCGACGGATGAACGCGGCCAATTAGATTATGACCGGCCAGCGCGCGGACGCAGAATCTTCGCGCCGACGGTCGCCGCGATTCCGATTAAGCAGGGGCCGCAAACGGCAGCGTTTGAGGTCAACGATTTCCGGCAGGATTACGATTCGGAGTTAGTGAATCTGATGCGCCGCGAGGTCGGCGCGTGGCGAAACGAGCCATATCAAGGCGTCACGCGAGTATCGCTGGAGCTTTTGAATTTTTGGTTTCGCAATCCTGAGCGGCATTTGCCCCTCTTTTTCGCGCAGCGCGAGGCGATTGAAACGGCGATTTGGCTGAACGAAGTCGCCGCAAAATCGAACGTCGGGCAGCACATTCTGAGCCGAATCGCGGAGGCGCAGCAGCGCGTCAGCGACGAGCCGGAGCAGCATTTGCCGCGCATCGCCTTCAAAATGGCGACCGGCACGGGCAAAACCGTCGTGATGGCCGCGCTCATGCTGTACCATTATTTCAACCGGCAGGAATATCGCCATGACACGCGCTTCGCGGATTATTTTCTCGTCGTCGCGCCCGGCATCACCATCAAAGACCGCTTGAGCGTGCTGTTCGTGGATAAAAAGCATTCCGGCAAGTTCCAGCGCGCCGACTATTACGCGAAGCGCGACCTTGTGCCGCGCGGCATGGAGGCGCGGCTCGACGGCATCAACGCCCGCATCGTCATCACGAATTACCACGCCTTTGAGCCGCGCGCGCTGCAAGGCAACAAAAAAGGCGCATTCGACGGCAACATCATCGGGAAAACGCCGGACGGCAAGCCGATCAAACAGGAGTCGAAAGAAGGATTCGCGCAAGTTCTTAAAGACAAGTTTTCGAATGTCAAGCTTGGCGCGCGGCTGCTGATTCTGAACGATGAGGCGCATCACTGTTATCTGCCGAAATCGAAGGAGAAAACGAAGGATAACGAGGAAAGCGACGAAAACGCGAAGGCGGCGGTCTGGTTTACCGGCCTGACCGAATTGAAGAAACGCTTCGCGCTGACGGCGGTGTACGATTTATCCGCGACGCCGTACTATCTGCAAGGCTCGGGCTATCCGCCGTATAGCTTGTTCGGCTGGGTCGTCTCGGATTTCGGGCTGATTGAGGCGATTGAGTCGGGCTTGGTCAAAATTCCGTATCTGCCGGAAACGGACAGCACGCAGGAATTGGAAGCGCCGGTGCTGAAAAATCTCTACGAACACGCGAAGGACGGCTTGCCGAAAAAAGGGCGCACGACGGCGAAACGCGAGGCGCGGCAGGCCGGAACGCCGCTTGTGGAAAAACCGCCGCAAATTCCAACGGTCGTCAAGGGCGCGTTAGATCAATTCTATCGGCATTACGTCGAATACAGCCAACACCTGCGGCAGAAGGGCGAAGCGAAGGTTGATCTGTTCACGCGCCCGCCGGTGTTTATCGCGGTCTGCAACAATACCTCTGTTTCGAAAGAGGTCTATAAATTTATCGCCGGGTATGAATACGAGGACGAACAGGGCGAGCGGCGCGTCGTGAAGGGGCAATATGATTTGTTTTCGAATTATGACGAGTATGACCGGCTGAAGGCGAAAGCGCCGACGCTGCTGATTGATTCGGACGCGCTGGAGGACGGCGGCCAGATTCACGACGAGTTCAAAAAGATTTTCGCCGCCGAACTCGCTGAATTTAAAAAGGAATATGCCGTGCTGCGCGGCCACGGCGAGGCGGAAAAGCTGACGGACGGCGACATGCTCCGCGAAGTCGTCAACACGGTCGGCTCGCCCGGCAAATTGGGCGGACACGTGCGCTGCGTCGTTTCGGTGTCCATGCTGACCGAAGGCTGGGACGCGAACACGGTCACGCATATCATGGGGCTGCGGGCGTTCGGCTCGCAACTGCTCTGCGAGCAGGTCGCGGGGCGGGCGCTGCGCCGCATGAATTACGATCTGCAAAGCTACGACAAAGACGGCCTTCCCACGAGCGATGGCCGGAAAATCCACGTCTGGAAATTTCCGCCGGAATACGCGCATATCATCGGCATTCCGTTCAATTCGTTTAAAGGCGGCAAGCCGCCGGACAACGGGACGTCGCGGCATTACACGCCGATCCACGCCATGCCCGAACGCCAAGCGGCGCTCGAAATCGAATTTCCGAACGTAATCGGCTATCGCATGGAATACCGCGAAGATGAGATGTCGTTCGATTTTTCGGGGATCGAAAATTATGAGATTGACGGCTCGAAATTTCCCATCGAAACGACGCTGACGACGGCGTTTTCGGACGAGAAACAGGTCTTGACCGTGCAAGAGGTTCTGGAAAAACGGACGCAGGAAATTCTCTATGCGCTGACCGCCGCGCTGCTGCGGCTGCATTTTGCCGATGACGACGGGCATCCCAAGTTTCAGAAATTCAACCGGCTGAAAAAGATCGTTGAGGTTTGGCATGAGCAAAAAGTCAGGCTGCTGAACATCACGGATGCGCGCTATAAAAAGCTGCTCTATTTCGAAGACCCGCAGAAGGTGGCGAATCACATCATGCGCGGCATCAACCCGCACGTCAACACCAGCGAATTCGTCCGCCCGAGATTGCACCCGTATAACACGTTCGGCAGCACGAAATACGTGAACGGCGTGACCGTGAAAGAGACGTTTCACACGGAGAAAAGCCACGTCAATTTCGTGGCGATGGATTCGGATTGGGAAGGCGTCTGCGCCAAGACGCTCGAAGAGCTTGCGTGCGTGGAGGCGTATGTCAAAAATCAGTTTCTCGGCTTTGCCATTCCGTACGTCAAGGGCGGCAGCGACGCGCTCTATTTCCCCGATTTTATCGCCCGCGTCCGCCGTCCTGACGGGCGCGTCTGCCATTTGATCATCGAGATTACCGGCATGAATAAAGATAAAGCCGAAAAAGCGTGGTACGTGCAGAATCGCTGGCTGCCCGCCGTGAACGCCGTCCGCGAGCAATACGGCTTTCCTGAATGGCAGTTTATCGAAATTGCGAACGATATTCGGGACATCAAGAATCAGTTGACCGCGAAGATCTCCGCGTGAGCGTCTCCTCCGGCTGAAGGCCGGAGATAGTCAATCGCCTGTCCCTCCGGCATGAATGCCGGAGCTAGTCTACCCGAGATCCGGCCTCGACTAACTCCGGCCTTCAGGCCGGAGGGGCGGCCGGAGTGGGTGGGCGGACGATGCCGGGGGCGCGTGACCATCCCGCCGGAGACGCGGCGAGTCTCCGGCGGAATCGTCGGAGAGACGCGGAGGATGGG
>CAZCGG010000342.1:1572-3780 GCA_964498135.1 uncultured Candidatus Moduliflexus sp. | reverse complement strand
CCCTTCGACACGCTTAGGGAGCGTGGAACGAGGGGGGCGGCCTTCGATAAGCGCTCAAAAAAGCGGCTCGATCTGGTCAACATTCTCTCGCGTGACCAATTCCGTCTGGCTGACGAACCAGCGCGGCACGTCCTTGCCGTTGAAGTAATCCACGATGATATTCATGATGACGCCCGCCAACGTGCGCCCGCGCGCGCCGCCTTTGCCGTGCGTTGCGGTGGCGAACATCTCCCCCTTTTTGATCGCCGCTAATGCGGCTTTCTCGGCGTCAATGCCAATCACCTTGATCTGACCGGCCAACCCGGCTTCTCGAATCACGCGCAACGCGCCTAACGCATTCGCGTCATTCGCGCCATAAACAAGGTTGATGTCAGGAAATTCGGTCAGGACCCCTTCCATGACCTTCATGGCCGGTTCTTGCCGGTACATGCCCGGACGCGAGGCGAGAATCTTCCATTTCGGATTCGCGGCCAACGCCTTCACAAATTGGCCGGTGCGCGACGTGTTGGACTCGTCGCCCGGAATCCCTTCGATGATCACCGCATTGCCGCCGTCCGGGAAGGTCTGCGCGATGTAGTCGCCCATCATCTTCCCTTCGATGCTATACCCGGCCAGCGCATGCGACACCGCGTTCGTCCCTTTGATCCCTTTGAGACAGAAGAAATACGGCACGTTCATGGCATCGGCCTGTTCCAACACGCCTTTCAGCATTTGCGCGTTGGCGGATTGAATGATCAGCGCGTCCACGCCCTGCGCCAACAACTCTTCGGCATCGGCGGACTGTTTCGCAAGATCATCGCCGCCGGCGCGGACCATCAGTTGAATATTCGGGTATTTCGCCGCGACCGCTTCGGCGTCTGCCTTCAACGCCACCAAATGCGGATGGCCTAATCCTTCCAAAATAAAGCCGATCTTGTAAGTCTTTTCCGCGAATTGCTCAGGGCTGCACGTCTCGCAGCGCGTCATCTCCTGTTCATGATGCGCGAACGCATAATCATAGACTGTTTCCGCCGTGTCTTGCGCGTAAAGCACCTGTCCGCCAAGCGCGAACACCATTCCCGTTACCATCATCCGTCTGGCAATCTGCAACAGCGATTTCATACATGCTCCTCCTGTCTTATGCGTTATTGACTCAGGTAACACACCCCCCTGCCCCTCTCCGAAGGAGAGGGGCAGGGGGGTGAGGTCGAACAAAGGGGCGTTTCAAGAAAATGCCTGCGTAACATGAGTTATTGATTGATAATATTACAGTATAATTTATCTGCAAGCAAAGGCTATAAATCTTCGCAAGAAATGTCAATGAATTTCTCTGATAATTTTTACCGCATTCTGCGACATGACTATATCTAACTGTAACGACACAACATGGGCAGGAAACGCTGTCAGGTGTCTTCAAGATGCCTGACAGCGTTTTTTGATCGCAACGCGTCATGGCGCATTGCGTTTTTTCAGGGATGCGCCAATCTGCGTGGCGAAATCGAAGAAGAGTTGCTCCCACGAATCTATGCCGCCGTCAAGCCGCAACAGCAAGCTGTTGCACTCCTGTTCAGTCGGAATGATTAATACGGTAAGATAAACTGTTACGGTTTCTCCTGCGAAGGTTCGAAACCTTCGCAAGGATGTTCACGCTGTCGAATGGAGGCTGCGAATCAGCCACGCAATCGTGTCGCCGAGATCGCGCATATTATCGAGGGCTTCGGCATCATTCCGCACTTCGCCCTTATCGAGGCCGACGCCGAAATTCCAATAGACCGACCCCGGCACGATCATTTTCGACATCAAAAACAGATGATTGATCGAATCCATCACGCTGGTTGCGCCGCCGCGCCGGTGAACCACGACCGCCGCGCCGATTTTGCGGGCGAAGCGGTAGCCGTTGACATGCGCGACATAACCGGCGCGGTCAATCAAGACTTTCAGGTTCGACGCCATGCCCGCAAAATGCGACGGCGAGCCTAAAATAATGGCGTCGGCGGCCAGCATTTTTTCGATCCATTCATTCATCGGATCGCTCGTGATGACGCATTTCAGGTCTTGATTTTTCGCGCATTGATCGCAGGCTAAACAGCCGCGCAGCGTTTTTCCGCCGACCTGCACCAACTCCGTATCTATGCCTGCGCGGCCAATCGTGTCAAGGAGTTCTTGCAGCAAGATTTCCGTATTGCCCCCTTTGCGCGGGCTGCCATTAAATGCAATTGCTTTCATGTT
>CAZCGG010000342.1:0-1472 GCA_964498135.1 uncultured Candidatus Moduliflexus sp. | reverse complement strand
CCGGCTTTCAGGGCGTCGCCGACGACCGTGACGTTCGGCAGCCCCTTCAATTCGTTGACCAGCGTGGGATTCGATTTCGTGCCGACGGCGATGATGACCTGCTCCGCCAACAGTTCTTGCTCTTCGTCATTCACGTTGACGACAATCGTTGTCGGCTTGATTTCGAGCAGTTTGGCGTTCGTCAGAATCTTGACGCCGTTCTCGCGCAGCGATTTCAGCAGATAGACTTTCGGCGCGTATTCCAATTCGCCGACGATTTGATCGAGCATTTCAATCAGCGTGACCTTGCGATTATGCGCCGCGATATGCGCCGCCGTCTCCGCGCCGCGAATGCCGCCGCCGATGACGACGGCATGCTGCGGCAAGTCGAGCTTGCCGAGCAGCACGTCGGAGGCTTCATGGACATGCGGCAGATCGACGCCTTTGATGGGCGGAATAATCGGCTGCGAGCCGGTCGCCACAATCACGCGATCCGCGTTGACCTCTTCGACGAGGGCGCGGGTGACTTCGACGCCGAGATGCACCGTGACGCCGCGCCGCTTGAGTTCGCCTTTCTGCCAGACCGTCAGCGTGTTCAGCGACTCTTTGCCCGGCGGAATCGCGGCTAATAGCCATTGCCCGCCCAATTGCGCGCTGCGTTCGTAGAGATGGACATCATGCCCGCGCTGCGCCGCGACAATCGCCGCCTCCATGCCCGCCGGGCCGCCGCCGATCACCATGACCTTCTTGCGCTGCGCGGCGGGGCGAATCTCATATTCCGCCTCTTTGCCGGTGCGCGGATTCACGAGGCACGACACCGGCAACTGCTTCGCAATGCGCCCCTGACAGCCCTGCCAGCAGCCGATACATTCCAGAATTTCATCGGCGCGGCCTTCCTGAACTTTTTTGGGAAATTCCGGGTCAGCCAGCGAGCCGCGCCCGATGGCGACCAAATCGGCGATGCCCTGTTTCAGGACGCTTTCGGCAATGAACGGCGTGGTGATCTTGTTTACAGCGATGACCGGAATGCTCACGACCTCTTTAATCGCTTTCGCATACGGAAAAAAGACGCCGGTGCGCTCCGCCGAAGGCGCGGACGGGAGATAGCCGCTTTTATACACGCCCGCCGAGACGTGCAGACAGGCGATTCCGGCCTCTTCCAAGATTTGCGCGATGATTTTCGTGTCTTCGATGGTCAAGCCGCCTTCCACGAATTCGTCGGCGGAGATGCGGTAAATCATGGGAAAATCGCCGCCGACAAGCTCTTTGGCGCGGCGGATAATTTCTAACGGGAAGCGCAGCCGGTTCGTCAGATTGCCGCCGTAGGCGTCGGTGCGCTTATTGGAAAACGGCGAGACGAATTGATTGATCAAATAGCCGTGCGCCCCGTGCAGTTCGATGGCGTCATACCCGGCCTCCTGGCAGCGGCGGATCGCCTGCGCGAATTTTTCCACTAATTCCTGAATTTCCGCAATCGTCAATTCATGCGGCGT
>CAZCGG010000341.1:0-3832 GCA_964498135.1 uncultured Candidatus Moduliflexus sp. | reverse complement strand
ATAAAACAAAAAAACCTGACAGATTTTTGAAAACCTGTCAGGTTCATTATCATGTTGACACGAGAACATCAGCACATCGGCACGCCTGACGCATTTTTCGGGCATGACGGCGGCAGGGCTTCTGATTTGGGAATTTCATAAACCGGCGCGTCGCCACTGGCAGAGGATTGCACCACGCCATCCTGCACGAGCGTTGTGACGGCAACACCTTGTTCTGCTAGTGTCGAACACGCTGAACTATCGCATCCATTCAATACCAGATATGGATCCCAGGCTTCCAACGCTGTATATGGATCCCAGTCTTCCCATGTACTTGTTTCTCCTGAAGCAGCAGTGGAAGTCTCTGTTATTATTGGCTGCAATGTCGTCATCTCCAGAACATCATCAAAACTCTCATAATTATTTTCATACATTCCGGGATACGAAAATGCCAACAATTCGCCCATCGGCTGCGCGATGGATTCGTCTGCCGTAATCGTTGTCGGAATCACGGCGGCGCTCGCTAATTTGTGATCGCCGTATAATCCGATATAAATCATAGATGCTTTGGTTGTCCGAAAAATCGTCGTATAACAAAATTTAAAATTCGGGTCATAATAACTTGGCGATGTTATGCAATACGGCACGACATAATCTCCGGCTTGCGGCACGTTAATCACCAATACGCCTGTCTGAAAATAGACGCCGAAGCCTTTTTCGCTGCCGCCCCCGCCATAAAAATTCGCCGCATTGCTGCTGGTTTCCATCGCCGGACTGGTCGGCAATGTTTGCCGATCCTCGTTAAACAAGCTGCACCCGGCGGCAATGCTGAACACCATACACAACCCAACAAGCCCCGCTTTCTGAAATGGTTTGAACATACGCTCCTCCTTTTTTAATGTGTAGCCATGACAATAAATGTGACGTTAATAATTTGTGTAATAACAGATTCTTTGGCAAGCTTTTTTTTCATTTTTTTGTTGACGGATTGAAAACGCCTTTTTTATGGCCGATTTTATCGATAGAATATTTCAAAAAATCATTTGTGGCGCTACGCCGGTTTGAGGCGAATATGCCCCAATACTGTTGGCTGAAAACCATAATCTTTGCATGACGGACAGAATAAAAGAGAATTCATCTTTTTTATTCTGTCCATAATCTCTATGTCAACACTTATTTGGAACGAGACCTTTCCGATTCATTCATTTCAGACCGATTTTCGGAGCAAGGTGACGATGCCGACGCTCTGCCGCTTTTTGCAGGAAACCGCCGCGAACCACGCTAACGCGCTCGGCGTCGGCATTCACGATTTGCAAACGCAGGGCATCACGTGGATGTTCTCGCGCTTTCATGTCACCGCGCATCGCTATCCGGCGTGGCAGGAGCGCGTCCGCGTCGAAACGTGGCCGTCGCGCGCCATCGGCTTTTACGTGCTGCGCGATTTTCTCTTTTTTGACGAGCAGAATCAGCCGATTGTCAGCGCGTCGAGCATCTGGCTGATTATTGACTTGAAACGCAAGACGCCGCTCCGCATTCCCGATCACATTCTCGCCATGCAGGTCAACGACCGCCCCCGCGCCATTGACGACAAATTCGACCTGCTCTGGCGTCCGCAGCAGGCGCAGATCGAAAAACGCTTCAGCGTCCGGCACGCGGATATTGACATGAACCAGCATGTGAATAATGTCAGCTATGTCGAATGGGCGCTTGAGACGGCGGCGGATGAATTATGGCAGACGGCGGAATTGGCCGAATTGGAGGTCAGTTTCCGCGCTGAGGCGCTGCGCGGCGATACGGTGATTTCTCAGAGCGAGCAAACCGGCGACGCTGGGCGGCGCGTCGTCACGCACCGCGTTCTGCGCGAGCGCGACAATGCCGAACTCTTTTTGGCGCGGACACAGTGGCGATGACAAAATAATTTTTTTTCACCACAAAGGCCACAAAGAATTTATAAAATCTTTGTGGCCTTTGTGCCTTTGTGGTGAACCATTTTCCCGCTTGACAGAATTTGGCCGCATCGCGTAATGGAATGAAAAAGCCATGATTTCGGAATCATTTTTCCTTGAACATGCCGCGCGGCAGCGCGTCGTCAATGTCGCGTCCGTGCCGCAGCGCAGCCCGTTCCGGTATCCGGGCGGGAAGACGTGGCTCGTGCCGCGCATTCGCGCATGGCTGACAAGCTTGCCCGCTCGCCCGAACGAATTGATTGAGCCGTTTGCGGGCGGCGGCATTATCGGCTTGACGGCGGCCTTTGAACGCCTCGCCGCGCACGTGACGCTTGTGGAAAAAGATGAGCAGGTCGCGGCGGTCTGGCAAGCGATGATCGCGCAGGGCGATGCAGAGCGGCTCGCGGAACGCATCGAACGGTTTGAATTTTCCCCTGAACACGTCAAAGACGCGCTGGCGAAACAGGGCGATTCGCTTGTTGAACGGGCATTTCAGACCATTTTGCGCAACCGCGTCAATCGCGGCGGCATCATGGCGAAAGGCGCGGGCATGCTTAAACACGGCGAGAACGGCAAAGGGATGGCGTCGCGTTGGTATCCGCGCACGCTCGCGCAGCGCATTCGCGCCATTCATCAGATGCGCGACCGCCTCGCGTTCATCTGCGGCGACGGCCTCGACATCATCACGCGGTTTGCGGGGCGCGCGGACGTGGCCTTTTTTATTGATCCGCCATACACCGCAGGCAGCGGCAAACGCGCCGGCCGCCGTCTTTACGCCCATTCGGAGCTTGATCATGCGGCGTTATTTCGCTTGATGAACACCGCGCAGGGCGCGTTTCTGATGACATACGACGACGCCCAGGAAATCCGCGACATGGCGCGACAGCATGGCTTTGCGGCAAAAACAGTGGCAATGAAAAACACGCATCACGCGCAAATGACAGAATTGGTTATCAGCCGTGATTTGTCATGGTTGTAAGGAAGGACTGGCAGAATATGGGGGATTTTGCATGTGAGCGTCCTGTTTCCATCGAGCCGCGCTATCGCCCTGATGCGCGGTTGATTCTCTTTCATGGGGATGTCAGCGACTTTCTGCGGCAAATCCCCGATGAATCGGTGAAATTGATTATCACGTCACCGCCGTATAATTTAGGGAAAGCGTACGAAACGAAAGTCTCGATTGACGACTATCTTCAGACGCAAGCGCAGGTCATCGCGCAGCTTTATCGCGCGCTGCGGCCTGACGGCAGCCTTTGCTGGCAGGTCGGCAATTTCGTGCATCATGGCGAAGTTTTCCCGTTGGACATCTATTATTATCCGCTTTTCAAGCGCTGCGATTTTCGCCTGCGCAACCGAATTATCTGGCATTTCGGGCATGGCCTTCACGCCTCGAAACGCTTTTCCGGCCGGTATGAAACGCTGCTCTGGTTCACCAAATCCGATGACTATCAATTCAACCTTGATCCAGTGCGAGTCCCGTCGAAATATCCGGGAAAGCGGCATTACAAAGGGCCGAATATCGGCAAGCCGTCCGGGAATCCGAACGGCAAAAACCCCTCGGATGTGTGGGAAATTTTAGCGCGCGATTGGGAAACCGCGCTGTGGGATATTCCGAACGTCAAAGCGAATCACCCTGAAAAAACCGCGCATCCGTGCCAATTTCCGGTTGAGCTTGTCGAGCGGTGCGTCTTAGCCTTGACGAATGAAGATGATTGGGTCTTTGATCCGTATGCTGGCGTCGGCACGTCGCTTCTCGCCGCCATCATGCGCAACCGCCGCGCCATGGGGAGCGAAAAAGAAGAAGAATATGTCAAGCTTACAAAGCAAAGGCTTGAGCAGTATTTCGATGGCGCGTTGACAACGCGGCCGCTTGGCAAGCCGATTCATCAACCCACCGGCCGCGAGAA
>CAZCGG010000340.1:0-3835 GCA_964498135.1 uncultured Candidatus Moduliflexus sp. | reverse complement strand
ATCAAAGCGGCGCGATTCTGTTCATGGGGCGCGTCGTGAATCCGCTCGAATAATAGACCTTTTGCATAAGTCGTTTTTGCCCCGTTCGCCCTGAGCCTGTCGAAGGGCGGATGAAGACTTCCTACATCCACCCTTCGACAGGCTCAGGGCGAACGGGATGGACTTTTGCAAGAGGTCTAATAACTCATCATTTTTCCCTGAAAAGGCGCGGGAATGAGGCCAAATGAACCAGATGTTGAAACATTTGTCTTTATCCCGCCGCCCTTGCAGGGCGAAATTGGAAACATGACATTTCCATCTGATTTTTTATGGGGCGTGGCGACGTCCTCGTACCAAATCGAGGGCGCGGTCGCCGAAGACGGGCGCGGCGAATCCATCTGGGATCGCTTTGCGCATACGCCGGGGAAAATTAAGGACGGCTCGCATGGCAATGTGGCCTGCGATCATTATCATCGTTATCAAGAGGACATTGCGCTGCTTCAAGGGTTGGGCGTGAAAGGCTACCGGTTCAGCATTGCGTGGCCGCGCATTCTGCCGAACGGCTTCGGGCGCGTGAACGCGGACGGCTTGGCGTTTTACGACCGGCTCGTGGACGCGCTGTTGGCGGCGAACATCGTTCCCGCCGTCACGCTCTATCACTGGGATCTCCCGCAGGCATTGGAAGATCGCGGCGGCTGGGGCAACCGCGACACGGCCAAGGCGTTCGCCGAATATGCGGATGTCGTCGCCCGAAAATTGGGCGACCGCGTTCCTCTTTGGATGACGCATAACGAGCTGTGGTGCACGGTCTTTTTAGGCCATTATTTCGGCCTGTTCGCGCCGGGCAAAACCGACTTGACGCTCGCGCTGCAAGCCTCGCATCACGTGCTGCTGTCGCATGGGCTGGCCGTGCCGACGCTGCGCGAATCGTGCGCGAAGACCGCCCAAATCGGAATCGCGCCGAATATCGCCTATCCGTTTCCGGCGTCGGATTCACATGCCGACGCGGACGCTGCCCGCCGCTTCGATGGATTTTTCAACAGGTGGTTTCTCGATCCGCTCGCCGGGCGCGGCTATCCGCAAGATTTATGGGCATGCTACGGCCATCACGCGCCGCGCATTGACGCGGACGATTTGAAGATTATCGCGGCCCCGCTCGATTTTTTGGGCATCAATTATTACAATCCCGACGCGATTGCGGACGATCCGAACAGCCCGCCGCTTCGGACGCGGCAAATGCCGATTCCATCGCTGAAACGCACGGCTGACCGCTACATCTACGCGCCGGGCTTATACGAAACACTGCTTCGCCTGCATCGAGATTATGCGTTTCCGGCGATGTACATCACGGAAAACGGCGCGGCGTATCCTGACGCCGTCGCGCCGGACGGCAACATTCATGACACGGATCGCATCGAATTTTTGCGGGCGCATTTTGAGCAGGCGGCGCGGGCGATTGACGCGGGCGTCCCGCTCAAGGGCTATTTCGTCTGGTCGCTGATGGATAATTTCGAATGGTCGGAAGGCTATACGCTGCGCTATGGGCTGGTGTACGTGGATTTTCAGACGCAGCGGCGCATTCCGAAAGAGAGCGCGAAATGGTATCGTCGCTTTTTAGCGCGAGATGAAGGCTGAACGGGGCTGGCCGTTGTCAGATCAGGACGCAGACCCCACCCCGGCCCTCCCCTCAAATCAGGGGAGGGGGAAAATCTTCGTGTTCTCTCCTCCCCTGATTGAGGGGAGGGACGGGGTGAGGCGCGTAAGTCCTGTCAAAAATCGAGCGGGCTTTTCGGCTGTTTCAGGGTGGAGCTTTCGACGGTATGCGTGTAAATCATGGTGGTTCGGAGGTCGCTATGGCCTAACAGCTGCTGAATCGTTCGGATGTCGTAGTTGGCTTGCAGCAGATGGCTGGCAAAGGCGTGGCGAAAAGAATGCGCGGAGGCGCGTTTATTGATGCAGGCGAGTTCGACGGCGGTTTTGATGGCTTTTTGCGCGTGCGATTCGTGCAGATGAAAACGCCGGAATTCGTTCGGCGCGGTTGGCAGGCGCGTCAGTTCAATCGCCGGAAAGAGCCATTGCCACACCCATTCTTTGGCGGCGCGAGGATATTTCTGCTCCAGCGCGTGCGGCAGAAAGACGCCGGCGACGTTGTTCCGCGCCCGCTCTTGTTGATGTCGCGTTTTGAGTTGCTCGATATGCGCGAGCAATTCCGGGACAATGGCTTGCGGCATCGGCACGGCGCGGTCTTTCTGGCCTTTGCCGTCATGCACGGTGACGATGCGGGCGTCGAAATTGAGGCAATGAATGCGGAGATTCAGGCATTCGAACAAGCGCAGGCCGCAGCCGTAGAGCAGCTTGACGATGAGCGTGTAGGGCGGGGACAACTGCGCGAGAATGGCGTCAATTTCCGCGCGCGACAGCACGACCGGAATGCGCCGTTTCCGCTTGGCGCGCACGACGCCGCTCATGTCGCCGAACTCTTTCCGCAGGACATGGCGAAAGAGGAAGAGCAGGGCGTTGAAGGCTTGATTTTGGCTGGCCGCCGAGACGCGCCGATTGACGGCTAAAAACGTGAGAAATTCTTTGACATCCGCGCCAGAGAGCGCTTCCGGCGGCTTGCTGCGCGTAAAGGCTTGAAATTGGCGCATCCAGAGCAGGTAGGTTTTCAGCGTTTTGGGTGAATAATGGCGGACCTGAATTTCGTTGCTGAGCTGCGTGTATTCCGCGCGCCAGCTTGCGCCGGTGAGCGGCTTGGCGGGCGGAGAAGTGTTCGCGGGATGGCTGGGCGCGCTGGATTGTTCCGAAGATGGCGCTCGTCCGGCGTCTTGCCGATGTTCCACGATCCGCGCATTGCGCGGCGCTGGCGGCGTTTTGCGTTCTTGTTGCGGCGCAGGCGTTGAGGGAATGCGTTCGATGCGGGGCGGGGCGGCAGACGGTTCCTGCGGCGCGTTGGGCGGCAAGATGGCGTAATACCGCGCAATCGCGCGGGAGGCTTCGTCTTGTTGCGCCGGGGCTTGCCGTTTCTCCCGCAATTTATCGAGAAAGCGCGGCAGGCTATCGCGCGAGGCGGGCGGATGGCCGTATTTATGGCAGAAATCCAGATAATAGCGCAGCCATTTCAGCGACGACGCTTCGCAGGTTTTGGGGAGGGCTTGCTGCCGCAAGGCGGCGAGATATTGCTGCTGTATTTCGGGCGGCATGGTCAACATCGCAATGAAAACTCCTGCTGTGGCTGTTTTTTTCTTGACACCGGTTTTATCAAGCGGGTATATGTCCTCTGTTGTTATCAATATCCTCGTAGAAGAGCGTGATCTGTCAAGGATTTTTTCATCAGATTGGAAAACGCGGCCATGACAATCGGCGATGTGCGAAAGATGAAGGCCAAAGTGACCTTGCGCCCGGGACAGCGAGGCACGAAACGACTGATGACCATGTATGGCGACCGGCTGGTGTGCGTGCGATACCGGTATGACGCGGAACAACGGAAGCGCGTCACGACGGTCGAGATCGTGCATGAAGAAGCTGATTGGACACCGAATCCGCCCAAGCAGCCATACGCGGCGGAGGTGGTCGTCGGGGTGCGGATTGGCATCAACGAACGCGACCTGCAACGCGCTGTTAAAGCGGTTGGCGGGAAGTGGAATCCCACACGCCGGGTCTGGGAATTGCTTTATAGAGATGTCATGAAATTGGGACTGCATGATCGGCTTGAGGAAACGGCAACGCATCTACTAATAGATGCATGATGCGTCGGCCGCGCATCTATTAGTAGATGCAAAACAAGGTATGGCATATTTTGAGATGCATCTACATATAGATGCATTTTATGGATGATTATGCATCTATATGTAGATGC
>CAZCGG010000339.1:0-3844 GCA_964498135.1 uncultured Candidatus Moduliflexus sp. | reverse complement strand
CTGAGCCAGGACTTACGCAAAAAAGTTCGCCCTTCGACAGGCTCAGGGCGAGCGGCGGGTGAAAGACCGACATCATCACCCGTTCGTGGTGAGCCTGCCGAACCACGTTGCGTAAGTCCTGTGAGCAAAAGATTGGCTGAAAAACAAACGCCGACGGCGTGACAGGATCATCATGTCACGCCGTCGGATGGCCGAAAATCAGCCGTGCTTGAATTGCTTGCCCAATGAAAGCCGCTGCCGTTGGTAATTTGACCGGATGCCCGTGCCATAGACGGCCTTCGGCGGCGCGACGTTGCGCGCATATTGGATTTTGCAGAACGGCTGGCCGTGGCTGACGCGGTAGGGCACGTCATGCGCCCGCACTTCCAGCACGGCGTGCGTGCCGAGGATTTCGCCTGCGCCATAGCCGAAGCCGGGATCAAAAAATCCGGCGTAATGCACCCGAAATTCGCCTGCGCCAATGTCATACGCCACCATCTCCGCCGAATATTCGGGTGGAATCCGTACTTTTTCCCGCGAGCAGAGAATCAAAAATTCCTCCGGCTCCAAAAAGAGATCGTCCCCTTTATGCCGATAAATCGGATCCCAAAAATCCGCCGCGTCGTAATAGCCGATATTCGACAGATCAACGATGTCGCTGTTTTTCTTGGCTTTATAGCCGATAATCCCCTGATTGTTCTCGCCGCGCAAATCCACGCTCATCAGCAGCCCGTCCTGAATGCAGGCGTCCTGCGCGGCAATCGGCGCATCCGAAGCGTCGTAGAGCAGCGGCGCGCGCTGATATACTTCGCGCAGCGCGGCGTCAGCAAGCAGGCAGTCGCCGCGCAGAAAGCGCAATTGATTCAGCGACACGCCCGGCGCGACGCGCACGGTGAAGGATTTCGGCACGATTTCGAGATACAGCCTGCCGCGATATCCGGCGCGCACGTCGTCAAAGCGATAACTCTGGTCGCTGATGACGCGCGTGAGCATGTCGAGCCTGCCGGTCGAGCTTTTCGGATTCGAACGGACGGCGATGTCCGGCGGCAGATTCAGCGATTCCTGCAACGGCGCGAGATAGACCTGATTTTTCTCCAAAATGCCGTTCTGCGCGAGGTCAATCGGATACATGGCGACATCGCGCAGCACGTCCTCGACGGCGCGGCTGCCGGGGACGAAACTGCTGCGAATGCGATACGCGATCCGACCGAGCCGGACATCGAGGCTGGCGGGCTGATATTGGCGTCCTTCAATCGGCGTTTCGCAGGCAACGCCCCCGGCCTGCACCAATGCGTGCAACGCCTGATCTGTCAAAATCCCTGTTTGCGGCTGCATTGATAAAAGACTTCAAACGTCTTGAAAACTTTTGAAGTCTCGCCCTTATAAATGTTTCGACAATTCCCAGAGAATATGCCCTAATTCCGGCAAAATCAGGCGCGTCATGGCGAGTTCGACCGCCGCCTTCGAGCCGGGAACGGAGAAAATCGCCGTGTTTCCGGCAATGCCGCCGACGGCGCGGCTCATCATCGCCGCCGAGCCGATTTCCTGATAGCTCAGCAGCCGGAAGAGTTCGCCGAAGCCGTCCAGCCGCTTGTCAAGCACGGCTTCGACCGCCTCGTAACTGCGATCCCGCGCGGAAATGCCCGTGCCGCCATTGCAGAGAATCGCCTGCACGTCGTCGGACGCAATCCCTTCGCGCAGCAGCGCGGCAATCATCTCCGGCTCATCCGGCACAATCGCTTTTCGCGCGACGCGGTGGCCGTTTTGCTCCAGCAGTTCTGCCATCAATTTACCGCTTGCGTCCGTCGCTTCCGTGCGCGTGTCGCTGATGGTGAGAATCAGGCAGGACGCCTGTTTCTGCGCGTGTTGTTTATGTTCGTCGTATGCCATAGCATCGTCCTTTCGTTGTTCATCACAGTCAGGAATGTTTTTTCTCAAGCATGAGCGCGTTATTTATACCGCTTGAGAATCTCGGCAAACGTGCCATCGGCTTGAATTTCGGCCATCGCGTCCTCGATTTGCGTTTGCAATTGAATCGCGGGCGATTTTTTGGAAATCGTGATGTAAGAAGGCCGCCCTTCCACGACATACGGGCATTTCTTTAAGGCGATTTGAAGCTGTTTGAGCCGATAATCCCCTTCATGTTCAGGGACAATGACGAAGTCGGCATGTTTCGCCTGCACTTGTTTGAAGGCAAACTCATAATCATTGACGAGTTCTTTAAAAATGCTGGAATCCGTATCAAACGGCTCAAAATAGACCGCGCCGCGATAGACCGAAACGGTTTTGCCCGGCAAATCTTCATATCGCGTCACGCAGGAAGCATCCTGATGCGCGTAGAACACCTTATTTTCGGCGGGAAAGACCGCATTAGAATAGGCCATAAATTCCTCTCGTTCCGGGGTTTTATTGGGGCCGACCATCACATCCGCCTCGCCGTATTTCATCATCAGAAACGCGCGTTTCATCGGGGCTTCCGAAAATTCAATGGTGACGCCGATTCGTTTGGCGATTTCGGCAATGACATCAAAATAAATGCCTGAAAATTTCGTCCCTTCAATAATCCGATAAGGCGGGGCGCTGTTTCCAACGACGCGCAAGACCGTCTGCGCTTTGGCAGGAAAATTTCCCGCGAGCATCGCTGCCGCAATCACGCCCCCGAACCATACGCTACGCCACCGTAAACCTTGTCTGCTTTTCATGTGAATCCCTCCATGGTTGTGCTGATATGATTGAATGTATTCTGCTAAATATGGCGAAAGAAAATGTAATTTGTCAAGGAAATTTTTTCGCGCTCACTGCGTCCAATTTCTTAATTTTAACAACGAGTGCCTCGACAAAAACAGCATCATTGCGTTCGTCACGAATGCCAGTGTATTTTGACAGTCGCATGTTTGACGGTTTTCACAAAACACTTGACAAAGAATTTGATTATGTCTATATCGCGTAGATACGCAGAGCGATGGGCGGTAAAATCCGAAAATTGCCGGAACGACGAAGTTTTCGGCATGCAAACCTGCCAAAAGGAGGAGGTATGACGATGACAGCTTCAACGATAACATTTGTGTTCGATGCGGAAATCACGCAGGCGTGGCGGCGGCTTTACACGTTTGAAAAACGGCCGTTCTCAGAATTCATGAAGGAAGCGATTGTCAAGGAGACCTTGAAACATGCCGCATTTCAAGTGACAGTGGGCGTTAACGCGCTGATCGGCACGCTGCCGACAACGCTGGAATATCATAACTTACGGGAACAAATGATTGAGGATTACATCGCTGACTATGAAAATCTTCCTTGATACGAATATTTTGCTTGATGTATTGACTAAACGTGCCCCTTTTACGAACCGGCATCTGTCTTGTGGAGTTTGTGCGAAGAAGGGCTGCTTGAAGGTTATATCTCAGCGATTTCAGTCAATAATGTGTTTTATATCGCTCAAAAATTGAAACAACGCGCGTATGCCCAACAATTGGTTGATGCGCTGCTTAAAGATTTTCAAATCATCCCATTAGACGCTGAAATGTTGAAACTTGCTAGGACGCTGGATGAGTATGATTATGAAGATTTGATTCAATACTTTTCAGCGATTCGCAGCGGCAGTCAGTATGTTATTACCAGAAATGAGAAAGACTTTCCGAAGCGCGGAATTGAAACGATTCGCCCCGATCTGTTTTTGAACCACTTTATTCAACGTGAGCAGCAACAGATGTCTTGACAAATGCTATCGTCGCGGTTAAGGCGATGAAACTCATGACAGAAATGAGGCAGAAAGAATCGCCGTAACCGTTCGCCGTAACCTCAATTTAAGTTTCAACATTCGGATGACCCGGCTTGACCGCCGCCGCATCATCCCTCTTCCCAAATC
>CAZCGG010000338.1:0-3861 GCA_964498135.1 uncultured Candidatus Moduliflexus sp. | reverse complement strand
CGCGGGAAGCGAGGTGGAATGACCTCTGTTTTGAGCGCGGCGTTCCTTGATCAGTTGCTCAAGTTCATGAAGGCGCTCAAGCAAATCCGCCTCGTCATCCTGCTCCACGACGGGTTCGATCTCTTTCAGGGTAAAAAACGCCATCGCTTCTCGTAGTTGCGTCGCCTGCGCTGTCAGCGTCTCGACGGTCGCGGCCACTTCCTCGGCGGTTGAGGCGTTTTGCTGCGTCACGCTGTCCAATTGCTGGATCGCGTGATTGATTTGTTCCGCGCCGAACGTCTGCTCTTGGCTGGCGGCCGCAATTTCTTTCACAAGCTCAGAGGTTTTTCTGCTGTTCGGTGTTAACCGATGCAGGCAGTCGCCCGCTTGTTCGGATAATCCCATGCAATTCATGACTAACTTTTGAATCTTGTTGGCGGCGTCGCGGCTGAGATGCGCCAACTCGCGCACTGACGACGCGACAACCGCGAAGCCTTTGCCGTAATCTTGCGCGCGGGCGGCTTCAATCGTGGCGTTGAGCGACAGAATATTGGTCTGACCGGCAATTTCTTGAATGCTAGCGATTTCGTTGACGATCTCCTGCATCGCCGTGATGATTTCGCCGACGGCTTGACTTCCTTGCTCGGCGTCTTTGGCGGATTGCACGGCCATCACTTCGGCGGCTTTGGCGTTCTCCGCGTTTTGCCGGATGTTCGCGGCCATTTCTTCCATCGAGGACGAGACTTCTTGCGACGCGGCGGCCTGCTGCGACGCGCCCTGCGACATCTGCTCGGCCGCGGTGGTCATTTCTTGGCTTTTCAGCGCGACCTGCTCGGCGGCGGTTTTCACGTCGCGCACTGTGCCGTTCAAATGCAGCACCATCGCCTCAAATGCCTTCGTCAACACGCCGATTTCATCCCGCGACGATACGTTCGGCAGCCGCACGTCCATGTGACCGTCGGCGATCTGCTGCGCGGACTGCGCGAGCGAGACTAATGGACGGACGGTGGCGACCGCGCTCAAGCTGAGCAGCAGCAGCAGCCCGCCGATGCCGGCCGATAAGACCATGATGAATTGTCTGGACATATTCACCCGCGTTTGAATATCCGCGCGAATGGTTTCGGCGGCGCGCATGCTCTCGTTGTCGCGGGCGCGCAGGGCGTTCAAGGCTTGCTCTTTTGTGTTTCCGGCGAGCGTGAGCTGCTCCAAAAACGTTTGCCGCGCGGCGTGAAATTGGCTGATCGCGTCCTTATAGCGGGCAATGACCGCCGCTAATTCTTGGCCTTGCCTCGCAATGTCAGGATCCTTGTTGGCGGTGATGGTCTGAAAACGCGCCGACAGCGCGGCAATCGCGCTGAACACGGGCGGCTCTTGGCCTGGCTCGCCGGGGGCTTGGCCGCCTGTTTTTTGCAGTTCATTGGCCTGTTTGATGATTTGCAGAAACGCGCTGCGATAGCCTGCGGACATGGCTTGCAACTGCTTGAATTGATTGAGCAGCAGGGTATTTCCAGCGTCAAGCGTCTCGATTTTTTCCTTGAGAATATCTTCGAGCGTTTCAGCGTTGAAAATAAAGTCATCTTCGATATTCGTAAATTCCGCCGAATGCTGCTTGATCGCCGCCGCTTGCTCCAAAACTGCCGAAAGCTGCTGCGTGAACTGCTGGATTAATGTCTGCAATTCCGCGTGTTCATCTTGAATGGTCAGCGAACGCAGCTTTTCTTGCAAGACGCGCAGCCGCGCCGCGCCCGCCTCACTTTGGTCGGAAAAAATGACCGTGACCAACTCCGCAAACAGCGTCGTCAATTCTTGACTGGAACGGCCATTCTCGATGATGCGGGCGAGATTTTGATCAAGCATGGTCGTCGTGAGCGCGTTCATCTGCCGAAACGAGAGGAACACGACCGCCAAAATCGCGCCTAACGCAAGGATTACGAGGCAATTGAACACAAGGAATTTTGTGGTGATTCCCCACCGAATGAATGACCGGCGTTGTGACATGATTCCTCCCTCAATATGAACGTTTCATTCGCCCTCTTGCGACAGACTCCCATGCAAATCAGGAGCGCGAAATTTCAATTTCGCGGTCAAATCAAGATTTGGCACTCCTCAAGCGGCGTTTTTCAGAAACGCCGCTTGCGCGCCGCCAAGCTTGACAATACGGCTATTTCCCTTCAAATAAGGCAAATTCGCCATTTTTCACTTGCAGCAGCGTATATTCTCGGATAGCATCGCCCTGCTCGCTGAACGTGAATTTGCCGGTCACGCCGGAATAGTCTTTCACGGCGGCTAACGCCTGCTGAATCGCTTTCCGCTCCACGCCGCCTTGTTTGATGGCGTCGGCCAGCAGCCTCATGGCGTCAAATCCAATAGCGGCAAACCAGTTTGGGGCGTTTTGATGCGCCGCTTGATACGCCGCGATAAAATTTTGGACTTCAGGGCGAGGATCTTTCAGAAAAAATGTCGTGGGCATGATCAAATTCTCTACCGCTGCGCCGCCGAGTTCGATAAACTCAGGTGTATTTATCGGCAGAACGCCGATGACTGTCACGTCCTCCCAGCCTTCCTGTTGGCGTTGCTTGCTGATGGCAACGGCATCTGGTGGCATTGACGCCAGAAACAGCGCGTCCGGCTGCGCGGCGCGAAGACGTTTGATCGTCGCGCTAAAATCCGTCGTCCCTTCGAGGTAGGATTCTTCCAGAACAATTTCTGCGCCGAGCCGCGCGGCTTCTTCGACAAAAAGCGTTTTTACCGAGATGCCCCAATCGGTATCCAGATATGCCACAGCGAGACGCTTTTTGCCCAGCCGCTCAACCGCCGCACGCGCCATAAAAGGGCTGCCGCCCGCTTGCGCGCCGATAATGCTGAAACTATAGGGACTGCCATGTGTAAACCCCGGATGCGAGCTGGTCGGCGACATCTGCACCATGCCAGCCTTGTCATACACTGGCTGCGCCGCCATCGAACAACTACTTGTGAAATCGCCGATTTCGGCGACAATCTTCGGATCGCTGACGAATTTGCGCGCGATGCGCTTGGCGATGTCTGGCGCGCCTTCGCTGTCGCCGACGACGATTTCAAGGGGGCGGCCTTGAATGCCGCCCGCCTCGTTCAATTCGTTGCGCGCTAATTCAACGCCCGCCTGAATGCTTTTTCCTGATTCGGCATATTGTCCCGTAATCGGAACGGACACGCCGATTACAATCGGCTCTTCCGCCATGCCTGACGCCGCCAACGCACACAATGCAGCCATGCTGCCAACGATTGCGCACACCCATCTTTTCATAAGGGAAGCCTCCTTTTTCAACGGTTTCGCGGACATCCGAATGCCCATTATTTTCCATTAAACAAGACGAACTCGCCATTTTTCACTTGCAGCAGCGTATATTCTCGGATGACATCGCCCTGCTCGCTGAACGTGAATTTGCCGGTCACGCCGGAATACTCTTTCACGGCGGCTAACGCCTGCTGAATCGCTTTCCGCTCCACGCCGCCTTGTTTGATAGCGTCTGCCAGCAGGTTCATCGCGTCGTAGCCAACGGCGGCAAACCAGTTCGGCGTTGTTTGATTCGCCGTTTGATACGCGGCGATAAAATTTTGCACTTTCGGGCGCGGATCTTTGGGGAAAAACAGCGTGAACGTCAGCAGATTTTCCAGCGCGCCGCCGCCGAGCTTCACCAATTCGGGCGTGTAAAGCGCGGGCGTTCCCGCCATAATCACGTCATTCCAGCCATCCGCCTGCCGCTGCGTGCTGATCGCGGCCGCATCGGGAATCATCGAGGCGAGAAACACCGCTTCCGGCTGCGCGGCGCGAAGGGTTTTCAGCAGTGCGCTGAAATCGGTCGTGCCGTCAAGATACGATTCCGTCGCCACAATTTCCGCGCC
>CAZCGG010000337.1:0-3882 GCA_964498135.1 uncultured Candidatus Moduliflexus sp. | reverse complement strand
CTCATATTTTTTCTTGACACGCATGCAAGCTCTCGCAAGAACACGTCTCATGCAATCCGCATCATGCTTCGGCTCACATTTGCGCCTTCAGCGTCAACGCACTCATTTCAGCCGCCACGAGGAATATCATGCCTAACCGTTTGAATAAACTTGAGGCGATTTACCAGATTGACCAATCCATCTTAGCCGAATTGGATATTGACACGTTATTGAAAAAAGTCTTGCAAATCATGGAGCAGACGTTCGGCTGCGACACTTCCGCCGTGCTGCTGTATGATGAGCAGTCGCAAGAGTTGTATATTCGCGCCGCCAGCGGCTATCCGCTCGACGTGGTGAAATATTTTCGCACGACGATTGGCGGGCCGGGCTTGACCGGCCATGTCGCCCAAACCAGAACGCCGGTCTATCTGTCGGACGTGACGGCCGACGCGCATTATCTGCCCGGCATTGACGGCGCGCGCTCCGAAATCGCCATTCCCCTGTTAGTCGGCGAAGATCGCTTGTTAGGCGTGCTGGATGTGGAAAGCCGTCAGCAGCACGCCTTCACGAATGACGATTTTGAGACGATCCGCCTCTTTGCCGTGCATCTCTCGTTATCGTTGTATAACGCGCTGCTTTTTGAAAAAGAGCATAAACGCGCCAGCCAATTGATGTTGGTGCATCAAATCCGGCAGCGGATTTCGACCAGCGTGGAATTGGAGGCGCTTCTGCACATTGTCGCCACATCGCTCGTGGAATTTTTCAGCTATTATCAGGCGGCGATTTTTATCGTGCGCGAAGGGGAAAGCGACTTGCGTTTAATCGCGCATGCAGGCGTGGAAGCCATCCAGCCGCAACGCGACGCGATTGCCGCGCAGGAACGCGGCATCATCGGCGCGGCGTATGCGGAGAATCGCCCGATCTTGCTGAACTACGCGGCGGCCAGTCCTCTTCAGGCGCGTCTCTTCGAGCAGGCGGCCGCCGAATTGGCCGTGCCGATTGTGCTGGAACGAAGCCCGGTCGGCGTCATCTATGTCGTCGGGCTGGAGCGCGACGCCTTCGATGAAAAAGATTTGCATCTGCTCAAAGTCATCAGCGAAGAATTGAGCCTGCTCATCAAAGACGCCGCCGAATTTTCCAAGCTCCGCAAGAAGAATCAGCGTTCCGAAATCATGCACAAGATCGGGCAAGTGACGATTCAAACCTTTGATCTCAAGCAGTTTCTCGCCGACATCGTGCATCTGATTCATGATGAATTCGGCTATTATCATGTGGCGTTTCATACCTACGAAAAGCGGTCGGAGCAATTGGAACTCGCCGCCTATGCCGGCGTGGAAAAGCCTTTCTGCCCCATTGGAGAGAAACATTCCATTCTGAACGGCATCATGGGGCTGGTCGTTCGCTCCGGGCAGATGTATTGCGCGAACGATATTTCGAAAGAGCCGGAAGAGCGGGAGACGCTGTTGCAGACGAAATCGTTCTTGGCGCTGCCCGTCAAGCGCGATGAGCAGAATTTGGGAGTGCTGCTCATCGAAAGCACGCGGCTCAATCAGTTTGAAAGCACGGATATTGACATTTTTTCCCAGATTGCCGAGCAAATCGGCTATACGATAGCAAACGCGGAACTGTATCAGCAAAAAACGTCCGCGCACAATCTGCTGCTCAATTTGAACAGTTTAGGCCGCGAAATTTACGCGACGTTCGATCTGAAAAAAATTTTTGAGACGGTCATTCATAAACTGCCGATCTATCTCAATTGCCGCCTCTGCTCAATCTTTTTTTATTATCCCGAACAGCATCAATTGCAACTGATGGCGCACAATCTGCCGGATTTGGCGGCTTCGCCGCTGTTGCTCTCGCAAACGGACAATACGTTGATGAACAGGGTCATCAGCCTGAAGCGGTCGCTGTATATTACGGATATTGAAAAAGATTTGGGCTTGCCGAAACGCCCGCAATATGAGACGAAATCCTTTATCAACATGCTGCTGCAACACCATGAGCGGATTATCGGCATCGTGAATTTGACCGATAAACTGGATCGCGCGCCGTTTTCGGAAGAAGAGTTTTATTTGGTTCATAGTTTCTGCGAGCATCTCGCCAACGCGATCTTGAACTCGGAAAAATATCAGGAGATTCTGGAACTTTCGATTCGAGACGGCTTGAGCGGCTTATTCGTGCATCGCTATTTTCAGGAAGTCCTGAGCAAAGAAATTTCCCGGTCGCAGCGCGACGGCTTGCCGCTTTCCTTGATTATCTTGGATTTCGATCATTTCAAGCAGTTCAATGATCGGTATGGGCATCAGGTGGGGGATATTATTTTGCGCGAAATCGCCGTCCTCATCCGCAAAGAAATCCGTGAACACGATGTCGCTTGCCGGTACGGCGGCGAAGAATTCGGGCTGATTTTGCCCGCAACCTCGCTATGGCAAGCCACGGCGCTCGCCAACCGGCTGCGCGAGAAAATCGCCGCGCACGTGATTGACATCGGCTCGCTGAAACTCAGCATCACGGTCAGCCAAGGCGTCACGGAATATCGGCCTGACATGGAAAAGGACGCGTTCATCAAACAGGCGGATACGGCCTTATATCAGGCCAAACGGGACGGGCGCAATCAGGTGGCGGCGTATTGCGATTGACCGCGCGCGTCCGTTATTCGCCCGATTCGCGCTGACTGATGACGGTTTCGACGAGCATGAGTTCGCAGCCGAAGGCGTCGCAGACCTCTTCCAACGCCTGCCGTTCCGCATGGCACAGCGGATTGTCCGCGACCGCGAGATAATAGCCGAGTTCCAAAATCACCACCGCGTCGTCGCGGCAGATATGCACGCGCTTCATGTCGAGCAGGGCGCGTTCCCTGAAACGATGCCGGTTCTGCTTGCAGATGGCGATAATTTCCGCCACCTCCAATTGCGCGGCGATCCTGCCGTGAACCTCGTTGATAAAGCCCTCTTCCGCCGGATGCAGCTCGCCGTCGCTGGCCGCGATATACAGCAGCGCCAACATCAGCACGGCCAAGCCTTCCCGCGTCAGTTGAATTTCTTTCGGCGCAAGCGGTTCGGTGTTGAGCAGCGCGCGCTCGATTTCCGCGTCAACCTGCCCCCACGCCATTTTCATTTTGCTCGTTTTCTGATTCCGCAGCGCGAGAATGTCCAAGCAGATCATTTCCAGACTTTTGAAGCGGATCGGAATCAACGGATGCGTGCAAATCCAATCGTTCGAGGCGCGCCGCGCCGTTGAAAGCTTGGCTAATTCATCGTATTGGGCGCGAAGCGAGCGGATAATTTCGCTTTCGCGGTCAAGCAGCAGGCCGCTCGACGTTTTGAAAAAGGCGTTCGCCGCGCTCATCAAACTGCCGCTGCACAGCAGGCCGATGCGATCCGCCGAAATTTCCGCCGTGCGCGACCATTGAAAGAGCAAACTCGCCAATTGAAAGGGAATCTGCTGGCATTCCGCCAAAATCTGCCCCACCGGAATCTGCTGATGCTCAAACACGACGTGGCCTAATTCATGGCCGATGACGAACGCGATTTCTTCGGGCTTGAAATCCTTGATAATCGCGGAGGAGACGAGAATATCGAAGCGGTTGCCGACGGCATAAACGCTGGCGTTGTAGTCACTTTGCTGCTGCACGTAGAGTTCCCCCTCTAACTGGTCGCCGACGAACGCCAAGCAGGTTTGATACAGGGCGTGGAGTTCCGGCAGCAGCGCGCGCGTGATTTTGACGGCGACGCCGAGCAGTTGCCGCTTGCGGAAATGCAGCATGTCCGGCTTTTGGGAAAGCGACGCCCGCAGTTGCGGCATAACTGGGTGCATCTGAATCTGGAGGAACAGCTTGTTTTCGTAGGCAAACCGCAGATTTTTGAGATAGGGCAGCATCGCGCCTCCTGTGTATGTGTAATG
>CAZCGG010000336.1:2434-3896 GCA_964498135.1 uncultured Candidatus Moduliflexus sp. | reverse complement strand
AGCGTCGCTGTTCTTGTCGGCGTTGGGCGAGGAGTCGGAATCCTCGTTGGCGCTCGCGTCGGCGTCGGCGTGGCCTCAATTGGAGTTTCGGTGGGAATTTCGGTTGGAATCTCCGTCGGAATTTCCGTAGGGATGTCGGTCGGCGTCGGCGCGACAGTCGGAATAGTCTCTAATCCTCCGCCCTTCGGCGTTTCCGGCTCTTTGGAAGGCGGCGCGACGCGGTGTTCCTGATCTTCGGAAAGAATGCGAGGCTCATCCGCCTCCGGTTGTTCCGGCGCTTCGAGCGTCCGGCTTTCCCTTTCTTCTTCCACCTCTGCCATGCCGAACGCGACGGATTTAAACGAGCCGGGCGCGACGGCTTCGCCGTCAAGCGAGACAAGGCCGAGATGATTGAAGACCATGACCACATCGCCTTGCAATTCGCGCTGTTGATAGGTAAAGGCCGCTTTCGCCGCGTCAACTTGCAGGTCGCGGTCAGGCGAAATGCCGACGGTGGCCTGCGCTTGGCTTTGAATCATGACCGAATGCTCGCCCGCTTTGCACAGGATGGGCGCGTCTCCTAAATTTTCAATTTTCAAGAAATTGTCAAAATTCCCCATTAACGTCAGGAAATTGCTCATGGTCACGTCGCTGATCAACGTAATGCGGCGCAGCAGATTTTGCACGTTAAGGCTCACGAGCGTGCCAACAGAATTCATTATGAAATTCATGCCTTCCTCGCTGTCAATGCGCGCGGAGATATTGATCGCGCCTTCGGCGATTTGCTGAATATCTACCAAGCCTTGATCGGCAATCACGGCATCGGGTTCGCTGCCGTCTTGCGATCTCTGCACCGTCACTTGCGAAAACTTGATGCCGACGATAGCCGTGCCGGTTTTGATTTCGCAAAGGCTCTGCGTAAACCCAAGTTTCGTGATTTTAGCCGTGATCGTCCCGAATGCCAATGTGATTCGGGCAATGCGCGTCTTCTGCTCCGGGATCACTTGCAATTCTTCGAACGCAATCTGGGTGGTTTCCCCAAGCGAGAACAGGCTGCCGTCATCGAACCAGAGTTCCACGACGCTGCCGGGCATCGTGCGCACTTGATCGCCCGCCTGCAATCTAATCGCCGAATTCAAGGGCAGCCAGTCTAATCCGCCTGCCCGCTTGATTTCCACGGTTCCGTTGATACCTTGAGGCGTGAGAATCGCTTCTGCGGGGCTTCCTCCTATCAAACTTCCTAACAGCACGAGCATGGCGACACCGCAGCCCCAGCAATGTCTGCTCCACCGATGTTGAATGTTTGGCTTCATGGTTTTTTCCCCTTCAGAATGTGCCGCTTCTTGCGAGCAGTCGTCGTTGATGATGGTTACTTCCGTGAGTAAAAATCGTCATACTGGCATATTCTATACGATGCCGGAGGCGGCGTTGTCAAGTATTTCTTGCAAAGAAACAAGAATTGTCGTGACAGCATCACATTTTT
>CAZCGG010000336.1:0-2334 GCA_964498135.1 uncultured Candidatus Moduliflexus sp. | reverse complement strand
CTTGACACAAATATTTTTCTTGCGCCGCTTTCCGGCTGCTCCGATCTCGCCTTTCGCCTGATTGCGCGGGAAGGCGGGGCGAAATTCTGTTTTTTCGAAATGGTGGACGCGCATTCGCTGCGCGGGCCGCATGACAAACGGTTCGACATTCTGAAAACGACGCCGCAGGACGCGCCTATCGGGGCGCAGCTTGTCGGCGAGACGCCCGAATTGATGCGCGAAGCCGCCCGCATTCTGCTCGATCATGTTCCGGCCGCGCTGCTGGATATTAACAGCGCGTGTCCGGTCAAAAAAGTGATCAAAAAAGGGGCGGGCGCGGGCTTGCTGAATGCGCCGGAGACGCTGTTTCGCATCATCGAAACGGTCGCGGCGGCGGTCGCCGTGCCGGTGACGGTAAAACTGCGGATTGGCTTTCACGCGGTCAACCTGCCCGCGCTGCTCGATGTGGCGCGGCGCTGCGAACAATGCGGCGCGGCGGCCTTATTCATGCATGGCCGGACGCGCGACCAGTTGTATAGCGGCGGCGTGGATTACGCCGCGATTCGGGCGGTCAAGCAGGCCGTTTCGATTCCGGTTTTCGGCAGCGGCAACGTCTTCGATCCAATCTTAGCGAAGAAGATGCTCGACGAAACCGGCTGCGACGGGCTGCTGGTGGCGCGGGGCGCGTTCGGCAACCCCTGGATTTTCAGCGCGATAGACCAGTATCTGCGCGCGGGCGACCTGCTGCCGGACGTTTCCGCGTTGACGCGCAAGGCGACGTTGAAACGCCATTTGGCGTATATCGAAGAATTTCGCGCCGGTCAGCCGAAAGGCAAGATCGGCTTCATGCGGAAAGTCGCGCTCTGGTATCTGAAAGGCTTTCCGAATGCCGCCAAAGCGCGCGGACACGTGACAACGGCGGCGGATTATGCGTCGCTGCTGGAATTCATCGAAACGGCGCTGGAGATTTCGTGAAAGATGACTTGACAACGCGCGCGATGTCCGGCATGCTGAAATGGTTCGCAGAACCGGCATATACGGCTCAAAATGACCATGTTGAAGAAGGAGAAACGTTATGAACAGCCCGCAGCTCGCCTCAAATCAACATTACACGGCCGCCGATTACGCCACATGGAACGACGGCCGACGCTATGAACTCTTGCGGGGCGGCGTCCGCGCGATGTCGCCCGCGCCGAATTTATGGCATCAACGCGCGTCACGGAATTTGAGTTTCGCCGTCGGGCAGTTCCTGAAGCCAACATCGAAATGCCAAATTTTTTACGCGCCGATTGATGTCTATTTAGCCGATGATACCGTCGTGCAGCCGGATATTATCGTCGTGTGCGATCCGAAAAAACTTGAGAAAAAAGGCTGCGTCGGCGCGCCGGATTTGGTCGTGGAAATTCTCTCGCCCGCGACGGCGAAGCTTGATTGGAACGACAAATTCAAGATATACGAAGCCGCCGGCGTGCGCGAATATTGGATTGTTCACCCGGAAGAGCAGTTTTTGCATGTGTTCCGGCTCGTTGACGGGAAATTCCAATTCAACGGCGCGTATTTTGCCGAAGACTCCGTGAAAATCGGCATTTTCGAGGATGTCACGATTGACCTGAAAAACGTCTTTGAAAACGACAATGCGCAAGAAAGCAAATAACCCAAGGAGTCGTTGATGACATGAAATGACACATGGGCGAGATGAAAACAGGAGTGTCAAATCTTGATTTGACGGCGAAAAACAGCGAAATCGAGATTTCGCACTCCTCATTTACATGGGAGGAAAAGATGACTTCCGTGATGACTTCCAGACCAATGCAGCGTTTCAGAACCGTCACGCCGCGAAAGGCCGTTAGTCGTGACTACATGGGCTTCGTTGAAATCGGCGTGTTGCCGCTTAATTGCTGCGGCAGCCATTAAGCGCGCTGCTTGAAAATGACGGCGACGGGTTTATCGCCCGCTCGATTGATTTGCCCCTGTTCGGCTATGGCGATGACCCAATTGAGGCGGTCAATCATCTGAAAGCCGAAATAGAATCGCTGTATGATGATTTGATGGAAGACGACCAATTTTCGGCAGAATGGCTGAATTACAAACGCTTTTTACAAGAGCGCGTCATGGCGTAACTATATTGACATAAAAGGTTATGGACAAAGCAGTCAGACACCTTGAAGGTGTCTGACTGCTTATGATGGAGGAAAATTGCATGGAACGGATGTTGAAATTGCATATCGAAAAATTGCCGGAAGGCGTCTATGTAGCGACAAGCGAACATCTGCCCGGCTTAGTCGCGCAGGGGCGCACCATCGCGGAGACGCTGGAAATCGCCAGAGACGTGGCGCGGAAACTTATCGAAGCCCG
>CAZCGG010000335.1:0-3941 GCA_964498135.1 uncultured Candidatus Moduliflexus sp. | reverse complement strand
TATATGATGATGCGCCTCGATGTCAAATTTAAAATGCGTTTCTGGGGAAATTTTGCCGCGCAATATTTTTCTTCATGGTCACGAAGAAGACTTGACAACATGTTCGGGCAAGGCATAGGCGTTTCGAAAACCTGAAACCTGTTCACGTCACGCGGAGGAAGCGTCATGATTATCGGGATTTGCGGCGGCACGGCATCCGGCAAAACGATTTTTGCGAAGAAAATTCTTGAATTGATTGGGGCAGACGCCATCATTTATTTAGAGCATGACGCCTATTATCTTGGGCTGGATGAATTGCCGCCGCCGCTTCGAGATGAGAAAAATTTTGATCATCCTGATTCGTTGAATAATGCCTTATTTATCAGTCATCTCCGGCAATTGCAAGCGCGGCAGCCGATTGAGCGGCCGATTTACGATTTCACCGCGCACCGCCGCACCTCTGACACCTACCGCATTCAGCCGAAACCCGTCATTTTAGTTGACGGCATTTTGATTTTCGCCATCGAAGAACTGCGCGATCTGTTCGACATCAAAGTGTTTATTGACGCAGACCCGGACATTCGCCTGGCGCGGCGGCTGCAACGGGATATCCTCGAACGCGGGCGCTCCCCGCAATCGGTGATTGATCAATATCTCAAAACCGTCCGTCCCATGCACCGGCAATTTGTGGAACCGGCCAAACGCTACGCCGACATTATTATTCACGGCAAAGTGGAAAAGCATTCGACCGGATTAGATCTGTTAGTCACGAAAATCAACGCCTATTTAGCCGCGCAGCAGTCGTAAGCGGCTCGTCACGCGAGCATGTCCGACACGAGTTACATCAGCATCGAACCGGCGCGCGTCGCCGATCTTGACGAGATTCTCGCCATCGAGGAACGGGCGTATCAATTTCCCTGGCCGCGCAAAATCTTGCTCTCTGAGCTTGATGGCGACGAGCAATCTCGCCCGCACGTGGCGCGGCTGTATGACGAACAGCATCCGGCGGGGACGATTATCGGCTATCATTTTTTCTGGTTAGTGGCGGATGAAGTGCATATTCTGAATTTAGCCGTGGATCCGGCGTTTCAAGGGCGGGGAATCGGGCGGCAGTTGATGGCGTTTGCGATTGAGTTCGGCATCGAGCGCGGCGCGGCGTGCGTCCTGCTGGAAGTGCGCGTCTCGAATGGCGCGGCCTTGCGGCTCTATCGCGGCTTGGGCTTTCAAGAAATCGGCATTCGGAAGAACTATTACAGCGAAAATCAAGAAGATGCATATATGATGAAAAAGACGCTTGCGCCTGCCTAAAACTGAAAGACCTGTCAGAAATTGTTTTAAAAGTTGCGCGTGTTCCCCAGAAGACGAACACCCCGGTAGCCCCGCCCCTACGTGGCGGCGGGAATGTGTGCCAATGCCCCCGCTCCTGCATGGCGGGAATAGGCGCCAATGTCCTGCCACGTAGGGACGGGGCTACCGTGATCTTTTAAAACAGCCTCTCAGTCTTCAGGCAGTTTAGCAGCACGACGCCGCTTGCCCGCTCAGGCGAACCGTGAAATCGTCGCCCCAGAACGAGGATTTGAAATCAATCAGCAACTCGCCGTTTGCTTGAAGAAATTGCCGCAAATTTGGCGCGATGGTGAAATGAAATCCGTCAACCTGAATGGCGTCGGCGGCCTGGCGTGATTGGGACTGCACCAGCCCCATGCGCGGCCCGCCTCAGCCGAAGCCCATAAAAATCACGTCCCACATCGGCGACTGATTCTCCGGCAGACTGTCCGCCACTTCCTGCAATTTCTTCCGCGCTCGTTCTGTCAATGAAATCATATTCTTCCTCCAATTCGTTAAAAATCAACCGGTTATATTGAGAAACAAGCGGAAAAACGCTTGTTTCTTTTTCGTGTGCGCTTAATATAAATAGAATATAAGAATATTCTTATATTCTGTCAAGAAAAATCATGCAAAATCATCGCGTGCCGCGTTAAAATGTTCTGAACAACCACTGAAACAGGCGTTGCAGGCGGTCATTCTTCATCTTTTTCATCATCCACTGTTCCGCGACGCGCTTATTCAGCAGCGAAATCGTCGGGAACGAGTGCTGCATCAGCATGATGTCGTGCAGCCTGATGTTTTTGTGCATGGCTAAGATAAATTCGTGAATCAGTTCGCTCGCCGCTTCGCCGACGATGGTTGCGCCGTAAATCTTCCCGAACGGGCTGACTAACACTTTCACAAAGCCCGTCGTTTTGCCGTCGGTGATGGTTCTGCCGTAATCGGCGTAATTCGATTTGACGACCTCATACGTGACGCCGCTTTTCTTCAATTGCGCCTCAGTCTGGCCGACTTGCGCCAACTCCGGATCCGTGAACACCGACCAAGGCACGAGATATTGATCGAACCGGAATTTGAAGAATTTCAAAAACGGAAAGACCGAACTCAGCAGCGACAACATCCCCTGATGCATGGCGGCGTGGCTGAATAACGCCGTGCCGTTGCAGTCGCCGACAGCCCAGATATGCGGCGCGCTCGTGCGCCCGTAGGCGTCAATCTGAATGCCGCGTTTCTCGTATTTGACGCCCGCGTTTTCCAGCGCTAACCCATCGAGCGACGGTTTTCTTCCGGCGGCGACGAGCAGCTTTTCAACGGAGAATTCCCCCTTGTCCGTCACGACGAGCATGCGATCCCCTTGCTTCTCAACGCGCTGAATCGCGGTGGAATTATTGACATTGACGCCGCATTTTGCAATGGATTCTTCCAATATCCGCGCCGCCTCTTCGTCCGCTAATGGGAGCAAATGCGTGTCAATATGCGCTAACGTGACCTTTGTGCCGAGCCGCGCAAACGCTTGCGCCATCTCGCAACCAATAGCGCCGCCGCCCAACACGAAAAGCGACTCCGGCACTTCCTCAAGATTGAACAGATTTTCATTCGTCAAATATTCGACAGTTTCAATGCCCGGAATCGGCGGAATAAACGCCTTCGTGCCAGTGCAGATGTAGATGCGCCGCGCCGTGTAGGTGTTCCCGTCCACCTCGACCGTGCGGGCATCCACGAACTTCGCGCCCCCTTTGCCAAGCACCATTTCGACTTTCTCGAACATTTTAATCGTTTTTTCTTCGTTGATGTATTTCAGCAAATCCTGCACGCGGTCAAACGGCTTCAGCGGCAGAGGAATTTCGGTCTGACTCAAGCCGTACTTGCTCAAATCGGCAATCGTCCGGCGCACCGCCGCGACTTTCAGAATCGCCTTGCTCGGAATGCAGCCGCAATTCAGGCATTCGCCGCCGACCTTATCCTTTTCAATCGCCAACACCTTCAAGCCCATCGCCGTTCCCATCGCGGCCAATGCCATGCCCGCCGGGCCCAGGCCAATCACCAACATATCGTAATTCGTTGTGTTGTTCATGCGTTTCAAAACCGCAGATGGCGCAGATTTGCGCTGAAATCATCCGCGCAAATCTGCGCCATCTGCGGCGCTTAAACCGTCGCGTTCATTTCTTGACTTTTTCGCTGCCTCTCGTGATATTGAACCCGTCGCGCAGATTGTCAACCAAAAAACGAACGACAAAGGAGGATTTTATGCGCATCGGGATTGACGCCAGAAAAATCCGCGATTTCGGCATTGGGACGCACATTCAGCAATTATTGGCCTTTCTGCCGGAAGTTGACGTGGAAAATACGTTCATCGTCTTTCATTCTCCCGGCGACGAATCGCTGATTCCCCCGCATGGCGGGCGCATCCAGCTTGCGCCGGATCGCTCGCCGAAATATTCGCTGCGCGAGCTCACGCTGCTGCCCCTGAAAATGCGGCGACAGCGTTTAGACCTCTTTCATGCGCCGCATTACACGCTGCCGCCCGCGCGCCCGTGCAAGGGCGTCGTCACGATTCATGACGTGATTCATCTCCGTTTCCCCGAATATCTGCGCCATCCGGCCATGTATTACTACGCCAAATGGATGATGCG
>CAZCGG010000334.1:0-3945 GCA_964498135.1 uncultured Candidatus Moduliflexus sp. | reverse complement strand
AGTGTGAATCCGTTTATATCATTTTCCCGTCCTTCAACTCTTGCCTGATGTTCGTTCTTATCAGAGCAGACAATTTCAATATTTACATAACCGCCATGATTGGCGATGGCAACATTTTCCCATTCTTTCCTTGTTAATTCCCACGGGTTGCAGCAATCAACAACGACATCATTTCCAATATTGAGATTATCCGCGACGATTCTATACGTTAAGCGATACCCTTCGCCTTGCACAGAGATGCCGCAAATTTCTCGCAGCCCATGCTCAATTGTGTCAAGGCGAAAGTAGGGCGCGTTTATGCTTTGGGCAACGCCCTTTGCTATCGTTGTTTTCCCCACGCCGGGGAGTCCTGAAAATATAAACAAGACCGGTTTCAATCAATCCCTCCCATGTCAATCAGAAGCGCGAAATTTCAATTTCGCTGTCAAATCAAGATGTGACACCCCTGTTTTCATGCTGTAATTGTTGCCCAGTTTTTTTGAACAAACGCAAAAAGCATTTCAGGCAAACAAGACCCCGGCTCGCGCTAGTACTTCTTGCCGCAAATCGCCTTTTTTCATCCAGCCATAGCCTGCCGTAAGCAGCACCGGCCAGACGATAAATGCCGCGACGCCTAACGACACAAGCTGATTCCGAATGTCGCCGTCGTCAACTTTGACAACCACCACGTCACTTTCGCGCTGCGCCGCAATCGCAAACGTATAGACCAGCCCTGAAAATTGACGGAGAAAGCCAGATTTTTTCAATTTGACCGTAAAGCCTTCCGGCGTCCAGCCTTTCGACATCAGCGCAAACCCTTTTTCCGCCATCAGTTCATCGGCCAGAATGTTTAGCGCCTGCTCAATATCGGTTGAATAATTATGAAACGTGCGCACTTCGACTCCCATAATAATAGAAAAAATCCATTCCGTTCGCCCTGAGCCTGTCGAAGGGCGCGTGTAGGAAGTGTTCATCCGCCCTTCGACAGGCTCAGGGCGAACGGGTCAAAAAACGACTTATGCAAGAGGTCTAATGTTTCTCTCTGTGATAAGAGTGATATCTCCTCACCCATGTTGGTAATCATCTACGCCTATCAACGCGAAAACGGTGGCGCTCAATACGCCACGCCGACATTCCGGCGGGCTTTGTCCAAATACACGCTGCCGATGGCGCGCGCTTTTTCCGCGCCGCGTTTCAAAATCTCCCGCACGATTTCCGGGTGTTCCGCGTAATATTGCCGCTTCTCGCGGTACGGCTTGAAATGCTCCCAAATCGCGCCGAACAATTCAAGCTTCACGTCGCCATAGCGCAAGCCCGGCGTCAAGAACCGATCCCGCAATTGCTGCCGCCCAGCGGCATCCAAAAAGAGCGAATAGAGCGCGTACAAAATGCTGTCATCCGGGTTTTTCGGCTCTTCGACCGGCGTGGCGTCGGTTTTGACCGACATGACGCGCTTTCGCAGCGTTTTCTCGTCGCAGAAAATCGGAATCGTGTTGTCATACGATTTCGACATTTTTTGCCCGTCAAGCCCCGGGATCGTGGCGACTTCTTCAGGAATTTCCGGCTCTGGAATGATGAACGTCTCACCGTATGTCGCGTTGAAACTGATGGCAATGTCTCGCGTCACTTCGACATGCTGCTTCTGGTCTTTCCCGACCGGCACTTTGTTCGCGCCGTACATCAAAATATCCGCCGCCATCAGCACCGGATAGGCAAACAGCCCGTGATTCGGCGTCAGCCCTTTGGCGATTTTATCTTTATACGAATGGCAGCGCTCCAGCAGCCCCATGCCGGTCACGTTCGACAGCAGCCACGTCAATTCCGTCACTTCCGGCACGTCCGCCTGTACCCAGAAAATCGCCTTTTCAGGGTCAATCCCAAGCGACAAGAAATCGCAGGCCGCATCCAACGTCTGCTGGCGCAGGCGCGCAGGGTCAAACACGGAGGTCAGCGCATGAAAATTCACGATGAAGCAAAACAGTTCGCTCTGCTCCTGATATTCGACCATCCGCTTCATCATCCCGAAATAATTCCCGATATGCAACGTTCCCGACGGCTGAATTCCTGATAATATCCGCATAGCGTTCTTCTCTTTGTGAAAAAGACCTGTCCGGCGGCATCCGGCAGGTCTGGCGTTATGACAAATCGTTCGGCAATTTTTTAACGCGGGCGGGGAAATCCCGCCCCAATGACATTTCATGCCTGCCACGCGCAGATCGGATTGGTCAACGCGCCTAACCCTTCGACTTCAACGGTGATGATGTCGCCCGGCTGCATGAATACTTTCGGCGCGCGAAACATCCCTACGCCGGGCGGCGTTCCTGTCAAGAGAATATCACCCGGAAGAAGGGTAAACGCCGCGCTCGCAAATTCAATCAATTCCGGCACGGAAAAAATCAAATTGCGCGTGTTGGAATCCTGCATGACGCGGCCATTCAGCACGGAACGAATGCGCAGCGCGTGCGGATCCGGAATCTCGGCTCGCGTGACGAGATACGGCCCAAGCGGGCAGAAGGTGTCCAGCGATTTACCGCGCACCCACTGCTGATCGCCGAATTGCAAATCGCGCGCCGACACGTCATTCGCATTCAAATACCCGGCCACATAGTCATACGCCTCATCTCGGCGGACGCATCGGGCGCGCTTGCCGATGACGACGGCGAGCTCGGCCTCAAAATCCACCTGCTGCGTCAGCGCCGGATCCCATGTAATCGCGCCGCCCTGTCCGATAATCGCAGTCGGAAATTTGGTGAAAATAATCGGCCGTTCAGGAATCGGTGCGTTCTGTTCGCGGCAGTGGTCGCGGTAATTTTGGCCGATAGCCACAATCTTTTGCGGGTTTGGCACGGGCGCGGCCAGCGTGACCGTTTCAAGCGGAATCAGCCAATCGGGACGGTCGCCGCGTTCGGTTCGCGCCCGCGCCGCGTCACGCGCAATGTGAATTTTCCGCAAAGCGGCATCGCCGAGTTCCAATAACGCCTTCATATCTGGCACGGCAAACGCCTTGCCTTCGCCTAAATACGCCGCCAAACCCGCGTTCACATCCATTATCGCGGCGTCATCCAGCATCACGCCGACCCGCTGCTGGTCATCCTGCACATACGTAAGCAATCGCATACATTTTTTGCCACAAATTCACACAGATTGACGCAGATTTTTGAATAACTCCGTGAAAATCTGTGTGAATCTGTGGCTGACATTTTTTCCCAAAACTATGCGCGTTGTCGCTCAAAGACGAATCCTTGCGCGGATTCATAGGCTTCGGGGCGCATCTCGCGCTCTTCGACATGGCCGCCGAGCGCGGCCTCAAGCTCTTTCGTCACGTCAAGGCAATTCATCCCTTTCACGCCGCGCACCTCAACCTTGACCTGCCCGCCTGCTTCAATAAACACGTCAATTTCTTGCAATTCCATAAATATTTTGATAGTGGTTTACTGTGAACTAATATGTTTAAGGAGTGTCAAATCTTGATTTGACAGCGAAATCAAGATTTCGCACTCCAACAGCGTATCAGTTCATATTAAACCCCTACCAATATTTCTCCTTCGCGTTCTTACGCCATCCGGCGCAGGCGCAAATGAATGCGTCCGCCTTCTTCCTGCGTTTCTTCAATCAAATCGAACCCCTGCGCCTCTAATTTCGCCCGCGTCGCGTGATAGGCGTAACGCTGCTGCACCGTCTGCATAAATTCCTTCTGGTCAATCCCTCTGATGCCCCACCAATCGGCCACGCACTCGTATGTGTCCCCCTGTTTCTGAAAGCCGATGTCGTAGCTCAACAATTTCTTGCTTTTCACGCGAATCGCCACCGGCGCCTTATTGCCGCCGAAGCCCTTGACCTGCAAGTTTTCGCCTTCTTCATACGCATACCCCGCATCTTCAAGCGCCTTCAACAAAAATTCTTTTTCCACCATCTGCGTCCTGATTCGGCTGAAATGCGACATGACGCGCCTCCTCAATTATGTAT
>CAZCGG010000333.1:0-3968 GCA_964498135.1 uncultured Candidatus Moduliflexus sp. | reverse complement strand
TCGGCGAGCGGCAGACGACGCCGATTCAGGAAGGCTTGAAAGCGGCGAATTATCCCGAAGAGCGGCGTTACGTGGCGAAGAATCTGACGGACGCCACCCGGCATCTCTGGACGTTCGTGACGCCGGGCGATATTGTCATGTACGAGAATGATTTGCCGGATACGTATAATGAATAGAAAAATTCTCGTTCCCACGCTCCGCGCGGAGCGTGGAACGATGAGAAATAGAGAAGTGCAAATATTTTCCATAGCGCGGGCAATTCATGCGAAATCATGGTTGATAATTGCTCGAATTGTTGATGAAAGAGGAGAGAAAGAACCTCACTTTTCATCCGTGCAATCATCGGGATGAAAAGGGGATGTTCAGGAATGACGATGCCACACACGTTCGGTGAACCGAAAGAATTTACGGGGAGCGCGCAGGCGCCCGGCCTGCAAGAATTTCGCGTGTTCGTGATGGCGATTGATGACATCACGCCGGAAAAATTTCGGGTCTCTTTGCAAGCAAAAGTCGTGCTGGAAGGCGGGCAAAGCTCAGTCGGACGCGAAATCGCTTTTTTCCTGAACGATTTTATGCTTGGCGTCGTGCCGTGCGATAAATGGGGGCGAGCCAACACGACGTTCGACATCGCCTGGACATTCATGAACACCGGCAAAACGCTGACCGCCGAACTTGAAGGATTTTCGACGCCGCTGCGCGCGGATCTGGAGTTGCCGGAACGCCCCAAAACCCAAGAAGAACTGAAAACAGAAGACGATGAGCGGCAAATCGCCGATTTGGAGCGCTTGATGGTGGAAATCCCGTCGGCGTCCTTTTTGATGGGGCAGAACGAAAAAGAGCAGCGTTCGCTGCGAAAATGGGGCTGGTGGAACGACGCCTTCAAATGCGAACTCCCGCAGCATCAGGTTCGGCTCTCGGCGTTTGCCATCGGGAAATATCCGGTCACGCAGGCGCAATGGCAGGTGATGATGGAGACGAACCGGTCGCATTTTCAAGGCGAGCAGCGGCCGGTGGAAAACGTGTCTTGGGAAGACGCGCAGGAATTTTGCAGGCGGCTGTCGCAGCGAACGGGCAAGATGTATCGCCTGCTGACGGAAGCGGAATGGGAATATGCCTGCCGCGCTGGAACCGAAACGATCTGGAGTTTCAGCAATGAACCCGCTCAAATCAAAGATTACGCATGGTTCAGCCAAAATGCGGTCAGCCAAACCCGGCCGGTCGGGCAACTCAAGCCGAATGCGTGGGGATTGTACGATATGCACGGCAATGTCTGGGAGTGGTGCCAAGATGTCTATCATCAGGACTTTTACGGGCGGTCGCGCCAGATTGTGTCCAATCCGCTTTCATCTGACGGCGGTTGGAGCCGTGTGCTGCGCGGCGGCAGTTGGAACTGCGAACCGGTGTTCATACGCTCCGCGTATCGCTATTCGTATGACCACGCGTTCCGGCACAGCAGCATCGGTTTCCGCCTTGCACGGACGATTGACGCGCAGGCATCGTCTTGACGCCGATGTTTTTTGAAACAAGGAGCATACTGATGCGATTTTTAGACGTGAAAACCGATTACGCCTTCAAGAAAGTCTTTGGAAGCGAACAATCCAAGCCGATTCTGATTGATTTTCTGAACGCGATGATTGATTTCAAAGACGCGAACATTACGGATCTCACGATTGTCGATCCGTATCAAATCCCCTTGCTGAAGGGCATGAAAGACAGCTACGTGGATGTCAAAGCGATGCTCTCGAATCAGACGAAGGTGATTATCGAGATGCAAGTGCTGAACGTGGAAGGCTTTGAAAAGCGCGTGCTGTATAATGCCGCGAAGCTCTATTCCACGCAATTGAATCAGGCGGAACGTTACGACACGTTAGAGCCGATTATCGCCCTGACGATTACCGATTTCGTCATGTTTCGAGACCTGCCGAACATCATTTCTTACTGGAAACTGCGGGAAAAGGAACATCTCGTTGAGTACAGCGACGATATTGAATTGATTTTCGTCGAACTGCCGAAATTCACGAAAACGGAAAGCGAGATTGCCACGATTACGGAGAAATGGCTCTATTTTATTCAGAACGCCGGGCAGATGCATTTCATTCCGCAGACGTTCATCGAGTCGCCGTTAGTTGACGCCTTCGGCATTGCCAATACCTCTAATCTCAGCGAAGAAGAATTTGAGATGCAGGAAAAACGCCATGATTTCATCTGGCTGCAAAAGAAGGCAATAGAGAAAGCCCAAAAGGACGGCCTCGCGCAAGGCTGGACGCAAGGCCGAGAGGAAGGCCGGGCGGAAGGCAGGGAGGAAGGTCGCGCGGAAGGCTGGGCTGAAGGGGAAACGGAAGGGATTCGGAAAGGGAAACTTGACATGGCGCGAGGCATGCTGCGTGACGGCCTGCCAATCGAGATGATTATGAAATATTCGGGTTTGCTGAAAGACGAGATAGAACACTTACACACGAAATGAGGCATGCTATGAAGATGAAAGTTGGGGTGATTTTCGGCGGAAAATCGGTCGAACATGAGGTCTCGATCATTTCCGCGCTGCAAACGTTTCACGCGATTGATCGCAATGAATTCGATGTGATTCCGATATACATTTCCAAAAACGGACAGTGGTTCGCGGGCGAGAAACTCACGGAAATTGAGAATTTCAAGCGCATGGATGACTTATTGGCGGGCTGCGAAAAGGTGTTGATTTCCGCCAACGGCGACGAACACGCGCTCTTTGCGTATCCCAAAGCGTTCAGCCTGTTTGCGAAGCCGCTGCTTGAAAAAATTGACGTGGCGTTCCCGGTCATGCACGGGACGCACGGCGAAGACGGCGCAATGCAGGGCTTATTCGAGTTGATGAATCTTCCGTATGTCGGCTGCGACGTGCTGGCGTCGGCGATTGGCATGGATAAAATCACGCAGAAGATGATTTTTCAGGCCGTCGGGCTGCCGATTGTTGAATATACGTGGTTTTATTCGCGCGATTGGGTGAAGGGCGGCGGCGAATTCATCGAGCAGGCCGAGCAAATGCTGACGTATCCGATGATTGTCAAACCCGCCGCGCTCGGTTCGAGCATTGGCGTGGCAAAGGCGGAAAACCGCGAAGAATTGGAAGCCGCGATTGACACGGTGCGCGGCCTCTGCGCCAGAGTGCTGATTGAACAGGCCGTCGCGCCCCTGCAAGAAATCAACTGCTCCGTGTTGGGCGATTATGAACATGTCGAAGCCTCTGTCTGCGAAGAGCCAGTCGGCAGCCTGAACGTGCTGAGTTTCGATGATAAATATGTCAGCGGCGACGCCAGCAAAGGGATGAGCGGCGCAAAGCGCAAGATTCCGGCCGAAATTCCCGACGAAATGACGGAGGCGATTCAAAAAATGGCGAAATCCGCCTTTTTGACGCTGAATTGTCACGGCGTCGTGCGGATTGATTTCATGGTCAACCGCGACACCGAGCGGGTGTACATCAATGAAATCAACACGATTCCCGGTTCGCTGTCGTTCTATTTGTGGGAGGCGTCCGGCAAATCGTTCACGCAGTTGACGACGGATTTGATTAACTTGGCCTTAAAACGTCAGCGCGAAAAAAACAGCCTGACGTTTTCCTATCAATCAAATATCCTCGCCGGGTTTAGCGGCGCAAAAGGAGTGAAAAAATAAGCACTTTCGGAAAACGGTCAGGACGATTTTCAACCACTTCCCGCCGTTTTAGCGACAACGACTCACGATATTATGTTGTATTATCTGCTCATGCTTCAGTCGTTTCAAGAAAAAATCCCGGCGCTCCGGGTCTTTAAATACATCACGTTTCGGACATTCACGGCCACGTTCACGGCGTTAATCATCTGCTTCATCATCGGCCCCTGGCTTATCCGGTGGCTGCGCGAATACAAAGTCGGGCAGAATATCCGGCAGGACGGGCCGCAGACGCATTATCAAAAAGCCGGAACGCCGACGATGGGCGGCTTGCTGATTCTCAT
>CAZCGG010000332.1:0-4037 GCA_964498135.1 uncultured Candidatus Moduliflexus sp. | reverse complement strand
AACTTGTGCTGTCGTGTCGGGGGAATGACTGCGGCTGCACGGAAACGGGCGGCGGAACCGGCGGCATCTTGATCCTTGAAGATAATGGCCGGAAACTTCGGCTCGGCGATGAGGAGTATTATCGCCAATAAGATGACATGAAAAGTCGGGGCGTTGCGTCGGGGCGTTCAATTGAACGCCCCGACGCTTGAACGCCCCGACGCTTGAACGCCCCGACCGTGTTCTCCCTGATGCGCCGATGAACGGCGCGCGCCTTATTTGACGCGCCGCACAATGATGAGCGACATGTCATCTTGCCGCTCGCCGCACGTCCAGGCCAGCACATCCCGTATAATCGCGTCGCGCATGGTCGCGGTCGGCTTTGTGACATGCGTTTTAATAATTTCGATGAAGCCGCGCACATCCAGCATCTCGCGTTCATTCTTGGGATTGAACGCTTCGGTTAAGCCGTCCGTATAGGCCACCAGCGTATCGCCGATCTCCAGCGAAAACGTCGCGTCTTTGGTGATATGGCTAATATCTTCAAGGAAATTCAGCCAGACGCCATCTGTGTCAATCAGTTCGCACGCGCCGGTCTCTTGCCGATGCACGATAAAATCGAGATGCGCTCCGGCATGCACGAAGACGCTGTTTCCAAGATATTTCACGGTCACGAACGTCATGAAATGGTCGGCCTTCAGCCGCTCATGCACGTTTTGATACAGAATGTAATTCGCCACATTGACGACTTCTTTCGGGGTATAATCCAGATGCCGAATCATGGTGGCGTGGATAGTCTGCGCCATCATCATAATCAAGCCGGGCGTGACGCCATGCCCGGACACATCGCCGATGCCGAACCACAACCGCCCGTCTTTGCCGAACAGAATGTCATAAAAATCGCCGCCGACTTCATCCGCCGGGAGCATTTTGGCCTCGATTTCCAATTCGTCGTGCTTCACTTCTTTGGGGAGCAGCGCGGTCTGAATCCTTTGCGCCAATTCCATTTCTTTTTTCAGGCGCTCTTTTTCTTCGCGCTCGCGGATGTTCGCTTGCAATTCGCGCCCCATGCTATTGAATTTTTCCGCCAAGACTTGCAGTTCATCGTTGGTGGTCACATGCACCTGCGCCTCTAAATTGCCTTGCTCCATTTGCGTAATGCCCGCCATGAGGGACGAAATCGGGCGCACGATAGCCGCGCTCAGGCCAAACGCTTCGGCAATCGCCAACGCGCTGAACAGCCCGGCAATCCAGATCGCCGCGAGAAAAAATTTCTTGCGCTGGGCTTCTTCGAGGGCGCGGGGATAATGCACCGTAATTGCGCCGCGCACATTCTCCGGCGCGCCAAGCAGCACCGTGCCTTGATAATAGGAATGCTGATCCGCCGTCATTTCGGAGAAGGCGATTTCCGGGCGATGCGCCAAGAAGGTCTGCGCATCCGGCGCGCCGCGCAGATTCGGAATATTGAGGGAGAGTTGCCGATAAACCGGGAGCGTGCCGGCGCTGAAATTCGCGCCGACGAAGACATTGACCGCCGTGCCGCTCAAGCGGGCATAGCGTTTGACATCCTGCTGGCGGATGCCGAGATGAATTTCCGCCAATCCTACGACATTGCCGCGATCAGCCACCGGCGTCAAAAATGAGATGGTCAGCAGCCCGTTCACCGCGCCGAACGCCATGCTGGGCTTTTCTGGGAGCGCGGTCGGATAGCGCAGCGGCATCTCCGGCGGCAGCGGCTCGAACGGAATATCTTCCAGGCGTTGCAGAGCGGCGTACCACCGGTCATTCGCTTTGGCAGGAATGACGGCATCCGGCTTGACTTCCGGCAGATAGACAACGGTTTGAAGCTGCCCGTCCGCCTGGCGCGAGACCACGAGCATGACGCCGTTTTTGCCGTAAATCACGATTTCCAGCGTATCGGTCAGCGCGGCGAATTCCTGCGCTTTTGCCGCCAGCCCGTATAGATACGTCATGACTTTTTTCACGTGCATGACGGACACCTCGCCGCCGGAGGCTTGCTGCTGCGTTTGCAGCATCTGCGCCATATACACCGGATTCACGAAGGACGCGGCGACAAACCGATCAATCTTGCCTTGCACGGCGGCAGTGCGGTTGGTTAAGTCATCAAACACCTGTTCAAACGCCATCGCCACATTCTGCTGCGAGCGCACGCGCACGTCTTTCGCGTAGAGATAGTAATACGTCGCCGACATGGCGAAAATAATCAAAAACGTCAACAGACACATTCGCCGCAAAATTTTCTGTTTTAATGAAGACATGATCAATTCCCTTTTCTTTTGTGGTCTCTGATGTGACGCCGTTGATGGTTTTTTCCATCGAAGGGGGCATGAGTGAACAGCTATCGAGACGTTTGAAGTCTTGAAGACTTCAAACGTCTGTGGTTTACAGATTATTTTATGGCAGGGAATTGATACCAGACGACTTCCGGCGGTTGGATCTGCTCCAGAATATCTTTTCGCACGGCATAACGGTACGTTCTCATGCCGAGAATCGCGACCGGGCCGTCATCCACAATCTTATCGGTAATCTGTAGATACAACGCGTTGCGTTTGGCCTGATCTGGCTCTAACGCGGTTTGATCTACCAATGCAGAGGTCTCCGGATTGACATAATTCAGCCACCAGGCTAAGGATTGCACCTTGGCGTCGGCGCCTGTGCTGGCGCTGTGGGCAAACGGTTTGGCTAAGGAGTCCGGGTCAGGATAATCGAACCCCCATTCCCATAAAAGGAGTTGGGTAGATCGAACACTGCTATAAGCTTCGGACCCTAATTCTGGCGCTGTTTTTGGGACTATCGTAATGAGAACGCCAATCTCTGCAAGATTATCCTGAATTTGGGTGGCTAATTCGGTCCATGGAGAAAAATTCAGACATTTCAACTCTACCGCAAACCCGTCCGGATAGCCCGCTTCGGCGAGGAGCGCTTTCGCCTTTGCGACATCGCGCTGGTACGGCTGCGCCGGGTTATATCCGGCCAGCATCGGCGGAATGAAGGTCTGCTGCGGCACAAGTCCACCCTGGAGGGCGAACTCTTTCAAGCCATCGTAATCGAGCGCGTATTTGATCGCTTTCCGCACGGCGGGCTGCGCGAGCGGCGCATAGCCGAGATTCATGCCAAGATACATCAAATTCGTGCTTGTCGTTTCCACAAGATGCAGATCGGGATTCGCCAACAATTCCTCAATCTTTTGAAGCGGCAGATTCCACGCCAGATCCAATGTCCCTTCCGCCAGCATCGCCTCCTGCTCGCCTTGATCCTGAATCCCTTTCAACACTAATCGGGAGGCAGAGGGCTTCGCGCCCCAGTAGCGCTCGTTGCGTATCAGCGTATATTCGGTCGGGGCGGCGCTGACGCGCTGTTCCAGCACAAAGGGGCCGGTACCGGCGGAATGCGTTTCTAACCACGCGTTCCCCATATCGCCGTTTTCCTCGTGATCCATCACGACCTGCGGATCGAGAATGCTCGCCCCCAACCAGGTCAAACAGGTTAAAATTAACCCCGGCGCATATGCTTGATCGACGACAATCTGAACGGTGGTGTCATCTATTTTTGAGATGGCGGCGTCAGTCAAGCCTAATTGCGTAAGAACCCAGGTCGGGCTATATCCTAATTTCAGAAACCGCCGCAGCGAAAAGACAACGGCGTCGGCGTTGACCGGATTGCCATTAGCAAACGAAACGCCCTGGCGCAGATGAAATGTCCAGGTTTTGCCATCCGCCCCAACCTCCCACGATTCGGCCAATTTCGGGACAGGCGCGGTAAAATCTCCACCCTCGAAGGCGATGAGCGGTTCATAGAGATAATTCAGAATGCCAAATGCTGTTGTTTCATAACTCTTGGCTGGATCCAGGGAGGCGACATCATCCACGAACCCGAAGGTCAGGGTCTCTTTCGTCGGCGTTTGCGCTGCTGCCGAAAGGCTACACACACACGCTGCCACAATCACGCCGATTATGCGCATCATCGTTTTTCTCATCATCTGTTTCTCCCATGTAAACCCTGAAAAAATTTTTTTATGATCAGACTGAATTCGTTGT
>CAZCGG010000331.1:0-4067 GCA_964498135.1 uncultured Candidatus Moduliflexus sp. | reverse complement strand
GCGCCGATCATATTGCAGACGAGATCGAGCGCGGTATTGTAATAGCCGCCGACGCCCGTTGACGGGAATAATACGACGGTGGCGAATTCCACCACTTCATTGAACGCGCCCGCGCCCATTCCGGCGAAGACAATCACCACCGCCAGCGAGATCCAGCCCGGCAGCCGGTTGCGCAGATACGGGCGAATCAGGTCATGCATCAGCAGCGTCGCCGCGCCGAAGCCGATGGTATGCACAACTTGATCGTATTTCAGAATGTAGAACGGATCGCCAACTAACGGCAGCAGCACGATGTCGTACAGCCGCGTTCCGCCTAAATACACGCCGCCGCACATGTGCATCATCGCCCAGAGCGACAGCAGCGCGAGCGTTTCATCCGCGTATTCGTTCGTTTTATTCGTCCAAAGCAGCAGCAGAAAGACAGCAATGACGACGCCGACATAGATCACGAATTCCCAGTTTTGCCAATAAATATACATCGCGGCGAAGGCCAGCATGAACAGCGCGTTCCAAATAACTAATCCTTGTTGAAATCTGTTGCGAATCATGGCGATTTCGGGCGGATGGCGCGCCGCCCGCGCATGGCGAGCGGCGTCGCAGCTGCGGGTTAACGCAAGACGACAAATTGGCGGCGCGATGCGGCGGATTCGTCTTGCAGTGGATTCAATTTCAGCGCGGTTTCCACGTCTTTGTTCACGACTTCGCGGTCTTGCTGATACGTCTTCGTTTCTTTGACGGTGACGGCGTTCGCGGAAATATCCGTCACGACGCCGTTAAATTTGCCGACGACCGCGCCGACCGAAATCATGTAGGCGTTGCCGTCCGGCGCGAGCAGCATGGCGTGGCTGCCCAATTCTCCTAATACGATGCCGATCACGCGCAGTTCGCCGAGTTCATATTGCGCCAACGGGTTCGCCGGAGTCGGCGGCAGGACTTCGGTGGCTGGCGGTTTGGGAGTTCCGAGCAACGGTGTGAACGGATCGCGGCGTTCAGCCTGCTGCTCCGCAAAGGCGGACGCGCTCATCATCATGCAGCTTGCGAAAATCATCAAATGTTTTGCGTTCATAGATGGTTCCTCCTGTTACAATTATGTGTTCTTGCGTTCAGCCGCTTTTTCAAGAAAGTCGTGAGCCTCAGCAGCGAATCGCGGGGATAAATATAACGCTTCGACGGTAAGCGCCTCGCGCCCAAGCAAGGTCGCCTGCGAAGAACGTCCTGCCTGTAATTCAATCAATGTTAACGCTAAATGTTCCGGCAAGCGAACGCCAAACATCTTTTGGCCGGTCCGCCCGTCATAGCTGACAGCATAGCGAATCTGGCGGCGGTTCAATTCTGATAAGACCGCGACAAATTCTTCATGATCAATGCCCGCAAAATAGCGTGAATCTCTATCGCCGCACACCCCCTGATACGGAGGATCCATATAGACAAGGTCCTCATCATGAATCTGTGAGAGAACGTCTGTATAATCAAGGGATGAAATGACCGTTTTCCCTTTCAATAGGGCGGAAACGCCAAAGATATTTTCTCGCATTCTTTTCGGGAGCGCGCCATGACGCCTTTTATCAGGGCTTTGATTGAACAATCCTGCCGCGTTGTATCGAACCGAACCTTTTGCGCAACGCGCTAATAAATAGAGAAAAAATTTCGGATCGCGCGTTCGGTTAAAATCTTCTCGCGCTCGATAATAATGCTCGATGCTGTCCCCGTGCTGCTGATTCCAAAGATGTTCATAAAAATCAGCAAGTTCGGCGGGGCGGTCAATCATGAAAGCGAGCAATTCTGCGAGCGGCGCATTTACGTCGTTTATCCAATAGGCATGAGCGTTTCCTTGTGCCGCGCAGGCGATTGACATGGCGGCTGTTCCCGCAAATGGCTCAACAAGCCGCGCAAATTGGCCGGGGAAATACCGCAAAATCGCTGGCGCAAGTGCTCGTTTACTTCCTTGATATTGTATGGCATGTGGCGCTTTCATCTCATCTTCTCAATTCACGCGATCTGGCTCGCGCCCCCTTCTCTCAGAAATCAGGCGCGCATCATCTTTTTATAACAACATAATGCGCGTTCATTGAAAATGCAACGATTTTTTTACGGATTCGATGCGTCTTGCGATTCGGCGGGCGGCGCGTAATAGCTCATCATGCGCTGAAAGGCCGCGTGCAGAGATTCGAGCGTATCGGTGGTGCGCTGATGATGATACCGTTTCAGCAATTCCGCCACGCGGGGATAATGCCGGATAATTACCTCTAAATCGGGGCGGGCGAAGCGCAGTAATTGCGCGTCAGTCGCGGCAACCACGGTGGCGTTGCGCCGCTCGTTGGAAATTAAGGCTTGCTCGCCGAAAAAATCCCCGTCAGAGAGCGTCGCCAAGAGCAATTGCTCGTAATCTCGTTCAACGAGCTTGCCGATATTCTGTTCCATCAGCAAATACGTATAAACTTGCACCGTGCCGGATTTGATGAGATACATGCAATCGCCAACGTCGCCTTCCGCAATAATCGTCGCGCCTTCTCGGAATTCGACCGGCGACAGGAATTTCGCAATTTGTTGGCGCTCGGTGGTGTTGAGATGCTGAAACAGGCTGACATGGGCTAATTTCGTGTCTAACATTCTGCGCCGCGACGTTTCGCGGAGCATTTCGGCGATGCTGGGGTGTTTCTTAATGAGCGTCATCAGCGCGGCTTTCGGAATCTCAATGATGCTGCATTCTCGGCTCTGCGCGCTGACCGTCGTGCCGCTCGGATGATCCAGCAGCACGGCGATTTCGCCGAAAAAATCTTGCGGCGCGAGCGTGGCTAACGCGCGTTCCTGCGTCGTGATGCTCACGCGGCCTTCCATGATGACGTAAAGCCATTCCCCGTTGTGCTGCTTGGGGAGAATGATTTCCCCTTCGCTGAAAAACGAAATGCGGACGTGTTCTTCCAGCCATTGCCGCTCCGCCCATGACAGACAGCGAAACATCGGATTCTGCTTGAGATGCGTGGCGATTTCGCCTTCTTCGTAGTCATCCCCGTTCATCAGTGTGGTCTGTTCATCATACGGCAGCGTTTCCAGCGTGTAGATGACGGCCTGCTCATCGGCGCGATCCGACTCTGTCCACGCCTCCGGCGGCGCTTCGGCGCGATCTGGCTGGCTCTGATGAAAATACACGCTCGTCAATTCCGGCGGGATTTCCCCTGCTTCCGGCGCGACAAGATATTTGATGAGTTGGTGAACGGCGAGCGCTTTGACGAGTTCGCCGGTATGCGTGTACTGCATGGCCGCCGCGACGTATTCATTCAGGGCGGCATCCCGCTCGCCAAGCTGCGTGTAGAGTTTGCCTAATTTGAGATGCGCGTTGATGCTGAACGGCGACGCCTTCGGCATCTTCGCAACTAAATCGTGATAATAGGCGAGAGTTTTTTTGACCTGCTCCGGCTGAGGCTGCGGCGGCGCGGTCTGCTCAGGTTTCGCCATCGGGCGCATCCTTTCGTCATGCCATCGTCACGGTCGGCTGAAACGCATTCGCTTCGACTCTGGCGTGAAATAGCTCGTGATCCATCTTTCGTAGGCGTCTGGAGACTTCGCGCCCCATATTCATCTGAATCATGGTGAATTGCTCCAGATCCTTTCGGTAAATGCGAAGAATGCTGCTGTTCGACAATTTAATCGCGGAGCAGTCGTGAATCGCCCTGACTGACGCGGTTCTCGGCCCAAGATCAATCAGCGACATCTCGCCGAAACAGTCCCCTTCATGCAGTTCCATCAGCAGATAATCCTGCCCTTTCCATGATTTCGTGACGATCACTTTCCCGGTTTCCAGGACGTACATGGAATTTCCAGGCTCATCTTCGCGGAAAAAATAGTCGCCTGCCGGAACGGCTGCGATTTCTGCGGTTTGCAGGATAAATTCAAGAATATCTTCCCGAATGCCGCCGAAAATCGGCATGTTTTGCAACATGTTGATGCGCGCCATAAGCTCACCATCCTTTCAAGCAACCTCGAAAGCGTTTGGCTGCGATTTGTTGAACCTTGACAGCATTCATGATTTGACTGACACGCGCATGTCCCCAAAAGGTTGAACATCT
>CAZCGG010000330.1:0-4077 GCA_964498135.1 uncultured Candidatus Moduliflexus sp. | reverse complement strand
TGAAGCGCGACAAACACCGCGATTCCAAGCAGCGGATTGCTATCGCCTTTAATACTGTGTTGCAGGAATTCGAAAAAAACCGGCTGAACTACGCGAAGAAATTGCAGGAATTTCTGAACGAAGATGTTACGCTCGCCCTGATTGCCTCATCGTATCTTGACGAGCCGGCGCAAATCGCCTCCGTATCCTTTTTCAACAGCTACCTGAAAGAGATGCCGAAAACGCTGCAACGCTTTGGGCGGCATATTTCCATCAATCAGTTAAGCGTCTATGCGGCTGATAAACGGCTGCTGGCCGCGTATCAGCAGGAAGGCGACGCGCAGAGCGTCGGCGTTTTTATCAAAACGGCGGATGGAAAAGATACCTATTTGGCGACCGACGATTTTAACGCGCTGCGCCCGATTCTTTTTGGCGAAACACCCGTGCCGCTCAAGCCGCTGCCCGACGGCATTGCGCCGCATTGCGACGCCATGCCGGACGCGCTGACCAGTGACATTTTTCGAAAAAAGCAGCGCTTCGGGTTTTACGTCAGCGTTCCGATCTTTCGCCGCCAAAAGCTCGTCGGTCTGCTGGTCGGCGAACTGTTTTACACGCAGGAAGACGCCGACTGGTACGCCGAGCTCACCAATACGGATGTCAATTTATTCATCGAACATGCGTGGCTGCTCGGCACGTCGCCGCGCCTTCAACCCGCAAGCAAGGCGGACGATCTCATGCGATGCGGCGCATGGATAGACAAAACGCGGGATATTTCGGTGGCGTCTCTGCGCGTTGACGGGCAGGATTATTATCAAGGCAGTTGCGCGTTCGCGAATGCGCAAGGCGTTCTCGGCGTCTTGACCGTAAGCATGTCGCGCGCCGCCGAACAGCAGGAACTCAGCCGCATGCTCATGAACATCGTCTGCGTGGCCGCCGCGGCCGCGCTGTTTTCCGTCTTGCTTTCCGCGCTGCTGAGCCGTCACGTCACCCGTTCGATTTCCCAAATCGGCGCGTTGCTGAACGTCGTCGCGGAAGGCGATCTGCGCAATGCGGCCATTTCCATCAGCCGCGATGAATTGGGCGGCTTGATTCTCTGCGTCAATCGCATGATTGCCGATTTGCGCGCGATTGTTCTGCTGGTCAAAGAGGCGGAAGCGCAGGTGTCGTCCGCGACGGAGGAACTGTCGGCCAGCATCAAAGCGCAGGGCAAAAGCATGATGCGCCAAGTGGATTCCGCCAATCACGTCGCCGCCGCTGTGGAGGCCATTTCGTCCGTCTCGGATGTCTTGGGCAAGAGCTTGCAGCACGTGTCTGACATGGCGCAGGAAACGGCGGAATACGCCAATCAGGGGCAAAGCAACCTGTCCAGAATGGAAAAAGTGAACCAACACATTGGCAAGGCGTCGGCGACGATTTCCGAGAAGTTAGCGATTATTCACGCCAAAGCCGAAAGCATCACGTCTGTCGTGACCACCATGACCAGCGTGGCGGATCAAACGAATCTGCTGTCGCTGAACGCGGCCATTGAGGCGGAGAAAGCGGGCGAGTCCGGGCGCGGCTTCGCCGTCGTTGCGCGGGAAATTCGGCGATTAGCCGATCAATCCGCCGTCGCCACGCTCGATATTGAAGACATGGTGAGCGCGATGCAAACCGCCGTCGCAGAGGGCGTCGGCGAGGTTGATCGGTTTATTCTGGAAGTGCGGCAGAGCGCGGAAGATGTCAGCCACATCGGCACCCAGCTTGCCCGCATTATCGAGCAGGTGCAAACGCTGCTGCCTAATTTTGACGATATTAACGTGGCGATGGGGCATCAGACCGACTACGCCGAGCAGATTCATCACGCGATTTTAGCGTTAAGCGAGCAAGTTCAAGAAACAATGGATTCCCTGCATTGCTCTTTTGAGGTGGTTGCCCGCGTGGATAACGCCGCGAAAGGCTTGCAGAACGAGGTATCCCGATTTAAAGTGTCGTAATGCCTGCTGATGCGCAGCCCATCGTTTCCACGCATAGCAGCTTTATTTTTATGGGAGAAACAACGCGTATGCTGAAATCATTTCGAACCACCTTGATGCTGGTGATGATTGGCTTGCTGATTATTACCTTTTTGACGGTCGTGTATTTTTCTCGCAAAGAAACCGAAAAAGCCATGCTGTTCAGCGCGAACGAAGGATCGCAGAACGCGCTGCGGCTGTCGCTGCTGACCATCGAAAACGGTTATAACGATCTGCTGCATTTCAAGAAAATGCGGTTAGACGCGCATAAGCAAAAGCTGCAAGACCTCGTGACCATCGCGGAAGCGTTCCTGAATGGGCTGTATCACGATGCGCAGACCGGGCTGATCACCGAAGACGAGGCCAAACGGCAAGCCTTAGAAAAAATGCGCGCGTTTCGCTATGGCGATAATGAATATTTCTGGATTGCCAATTACCAATCCGTCTTGATTTCTCACCCGGATGACAAGCTGAACGGCGCGGATTTTTCGCAGGTGAAAGACGTGCATGGCAACTTGATCGTGCCGCCGATGGTCAAGATCGCCCGCGAAGACGGCAGCGGCTTTTATTCCTACTGGTGGAGGCGATTAGGCCGCGAAGAGCCGGTTGAGAAACTCTCCTATGCCAAGCATTTTTCCGCGTGGAATTGGGTCTTCGGCACGGGCTTTTATATTGACGACATCGAGGAAGAGGCGCGGCATTGGCAGGCGTCCATGATTGAGAATCTGGCGGTTTCGTTTTCGCGGATAACGCTGGCGAAAACCGGTTATCTTTTTGTGTTTGACCAGCAGAAACGGATCATCATTCATCCGACGCTGAAAGGGGATGAGGGCGTCAACCTGAAAAATCCCGTCACCGGCGGCCTGCTGTTTGATGAATTGATCGCGGCGGCGCGCGACCCCAAGACGCCATTCGAATATTTATGGGATCGCCCGAATGACCCGAAACAATACGTCTATCCGAAACAGTCCTATGTCGCCTATTTCGAGCCGTTCGGCTGGTATATCGCGTCGTCCGTGTATGTTGATGAACTCAAAGAACCGATGCGAAATTTAGGCTATCATATCATCCTGATTTTCTCCATTGCGCTGCTCTTCGCCATTTTAGCCGTGATCGTTCTTTCCAGAACGCTGACACGGCCAATCAACGCCATGTCGTCGCAGGTGAAATCGCTGTCGAATTTCAATTTGAACGTCAATTTCGATCAAAATACGTCGTTCCTCGAAATTCGCGCGTTGGCAGTTTATTTGAACGACATGCTGCATTCGTTCCGCGATATTGTCGGCCAAGTGCAGCGTTCCGGCATTCAAGTCACCTCCTCCGCGACCGAGCTTTCCGCGACCGCGAAAGAACAGGAAGCGACGATGGCGAATCAGTTGCTCTCGACGAATCAGGTGGTCAAGTCGGTCAAAGAAATTTCCGAAATTTCCGCGCAGTTAGTCGAAACGATGCATAACGTGACGCGCATGATTGAAGAGGCGACCGGCTTCGCCAACAAAGGGCAATCGGATCTGCTGAACATGGAAGAGGCGATGCGGCACATGGAAGACGCCTCGAAATCCATTTCCGGCAGGCTGGAAGCGATTAGCGAAAAAGCCGAAAACATCACCACCGTCGTCACGACGATCAACAAGGTGGCGGAACAGACGAACCTGCTGTCGCTGAACGCGGCGATTGAGGCGGAAAAAGCGGGCGAATTCGGGCGCGGCTTTACCGTCGTGGCCCGCGAAATCCGGCGCTTGGCCGACCAAACGGCCGTGGCGACGCTGGACATCGGGCGCATGGTGCAGGAAATGCAATCGGCGGTGTCGTCGGGCATTATGGAAATGGACAAGTTTATTGCCGAAGTGCGACACAGCGCGGAGAATGTCGGCAAAATCAGCATGCAGTTGACGCTGATTATTGATCAAGTGCAGGCGCTTGCCCCGAATTTCGAGCTTGTCAACGTGGCAATGGGGCAGCAATCGCAGAATGCCCAGAAAATCAGCGCGTCCATCTCGAATTTGAGCGACGAAATGTCGCAGACCCGCGACGCCCTGCACGAAACCTATTCCGCGATTGAGCAGTTGAATGACGCGGCGCGAGGCTTGCAGCAAGAGGTGTCGAG
>CAZCGG010000329.1:0-4099 GCA_964498135.1 uncultured Candidatus Moduliflexus sp. | reverse complement strand
CTTCTCGCGCAGATTGGGCTTGTGGCGCGGCTGTTCCACCTGCAATTCGTCAATTATCAGACTTATATAGGCTTTGCCAAAAAACAATCGCAAGGGAATTTATTGACCTTGCCGGTGCGCGGAAAAATTTTTGACCGAAACATGCGCCCGCTCGCGGAAAGCATTGACACGAAATCGGTCGTCATGCGCGCATCGCAGGCGCATTCCGGCTCAGAGCCGCTCCAAAAAGTCTCTTCGATTCTCGACATCCGCGCTGAGCGATTCAGCCCGTCGGGGGGCGAACCGTCGCGCCTCGCGTATTTAAAGCGCAAGCTGACGCCGGAAGAACTGGCGAAAGTGCAAACGCTGCTCGCGGAAGACGGCATGCGAAACGCTGGAATTTTTCTCGTGCCGGATACGAAGCGCGTCTATCCGCAGCGGACGCTGGCGTCGCATCTTCTCGGCTTTACGGGGCTGGACGAAAACGGCTACGATAATCAGGGCTTGGAAGGGCTGGAATATCATTATAACAACGTGTTGCGCGGAAACGCCGACCGCTATTCCGTGCCGATGGATGCGCGGCGCAACTCCTTAAAAAGCTGGGAGTTAGAGTTGAAAAACGCCGGGAATGACCTCGTGTTGACGATTGACAAAAACATTCAGTATATGGTGGAGCGGGAATTGGAGACCACGTTCCGCGACGAACGCGCCCGCCACGCAACGGTCATCGTGATGAATCCGCACACCGGCGAAATTTTGGCGATGGCGAATTACCCGGATTTCAACCCGAACGAGTTTGCCCGCTATCCGCAGGAATATTACAAAAACCGGGCGGTCGCGTGGGATTATGAACCCGGCTCGACGTTTAAAGTCGTGCAGACGGCGGCGGCCTTTGAGGAAGGGATCCTCAGCCCGAATGACCGCTATGACAACAACGATAGCTTTCTCCGCGCTGATACCCGTTCGCCGGAAGAATGGAAAACGTCGAATTTGATGAGCGTCGAAGATATTCTCGTGCAATCGAACAACCTTGGCGCGATGAAAATCAGCGAGCAGCTTGGATCCCAGCGATTTTACGACTATATCAGGGCGTTCGGTTTCGGCGAAGCAAGCGGCGTGGACTTGCCCGGCGAACTCACCGGCAAACTGCGCGAGCCGCGCGATTGGTCGAATTTGTCGCTGCATTCGCTTTCTATCGGGCAGGAAATTTCCGTGACGCCGCTCCAAATTACGGCGGCGTTTGCCGTGCTTGCGAACGGCGGCATGTTGTATCGCCCGCACATCGTGAAAGAAATCCGCGACATGAACGGCGTGCTGATTCAGCGCGTGGAGCCGACCAAAACGCGGCGCGTCATTTCCCGCAAAACCGCGCAGATGATGCGGGAAATTTTGGCGAACGTCGTGGAGCGCGGCACCGGGAAACGCGCGGCGGCGAATGGCTATCGCGTCGCCGGAAAGACCGGCACGGGGCAGAAATTCAACAGCAACGACGGCGGTTATTCCAGCACGCGCCTCGTCACGTCATTCGTCGGCTTTGCTCCGGCGGAATATCCGGTCATCGTGATTTCGGCGATTGTGGATGAACCGGCGGAAAACGAATGGGGCGGCACGGTCGCCGCGCCCCTGTTCAAGCGCATCGTCGAGCGCGTGCTGCCGTATTTGGATATTCCGTCGGACATGAACGCGAATGAATTTATGGCCTTCAAAAAATAGATGTATCCGAAAACGCCCGGCAGGAGCGCTGAACGCAGATTTCACGGCGTTTTGACGGGCGTGTCGAATCATGTTTTCCGCTCATGTTGATCAGCATTCAGAATCTCAACCTGCATTATCACGCTTCCGGCGTGGGAAAACCGCTTGTGCTGCTGCACGGCTGGGGCGTGAATTTGACAACCTTCGCGCCGATTCACGCGCATCTTGAACAGCATTTCCGCACGTACTCCCTCGATTTTCCCGGCTTCGGCCAAAGCGATCCGCCGCCCGTTCCGTGGGGAACGGAAGACTATGCCAACATTGTCCGCGAATTTCTTCACGCCTTGCACATTGACGCGCCGATCCTGATTGGGCATTCATTTGGCGGGCGCATTGCCATTCGCCTGGCCGCGTCCCAACGAATCCCGAAGATGATTTTATTTGACAGCGCAGGCATTCGTCCGAAAAGAAGCCTGAAATATTACGGCAAGGTGTATGCCTATAAAACCGCGAAGGCGCTGTTGACGCTGCCCGGCCTGAAACCCTATGGCGAGCCGCTGTTAGAGCGACTGCGGAAACAGGCGGGATCGCAGGATTATCAGCACACGTCCGGCGTGATGCGAAGCACGTTCATCAAGGTTGTGAACGAAGATTTGCGCGATCTGCTGCCGAAAATTTCCGCGTCAACGCTGCTGATTTGGGGCGAAAACGACACGGCGACGCCGGTAAGCGACGGCCGCTTGATGGAGCAATTAATCCCCGACGCGGGCTTGGTGGCGCTGAAAAACGCCGGGCATTACGTCTTCGCGGATCGCTTGCCGCAGGTGCGCTTGATTTTAGATAATTTTTTGAAAAATGAGATGCAAGAGCGATCCACAGATTGACACAACATGGTATGGTGTCGCTATCAGACACCTTCGAGGTGTCTGACAGCTTTTCCCGTTCCCTATTTCATGACCGCATTTTTTGTGTTGCTCGCAATGGCGGCGTATGTCGCGCATACGATTCGAAAATTGAAAAAGCAGCTTCACGCGCTGCAACTCAATTCGTACCGCACGGAGCGTTACGCGCGGTGGCTGCGCCAAAATTACCGCAAAACGCTCGAATATGCCGACGCGATTCCGGCGGTGGCCTTATTGTCCGTGCTATTCGGCGAAATCGGCTTTGCCGCGCTCATCTGGATTGCCGCGTATGTCGCGCTGTTTCTGCTGCGCTCACCGCAGAAAGAAAAGAAGCCGCTTGTCTTCACCGGACGGGCGATCCGCCTGTTGGCCGCGATGATTCTGCTGCTGCTCGGCGCGTGCGTTCCCGGCGCGGCCGCGCTGCTTGGCTCAGGCAGCCGCGCCGCCGCATTCTTCCTGTTTGCGGGGCTGATGCTGCTCAATCTCATTCCGTTCGCGCTGGCGCTGGCCGCAAACGCGCTGATGACGCCGTTCGAGAGCGTGATCAATCGCTGGTATTACAACGACGCCCGCCGCAAAATCCGGCAGATGCCGCGCCTGAACGTTATCGGCATTACGGGCAGTTTCGGCAAAACCAGCACGAAAACGATGTTGCAGCGCATGTTAGCAGAAGAATTTCACGTGCTGATGACGCCGGAAAGCTACAACACGCCGATGGGCGTCACGAAGGTGATTCGCTCCGCGCTGACGCCGGTGCATGAAATGTTCGTTGTCGAGATGGGCGCGCGGCAGCCCGGCGACATCCGCGAACTGTGCGAGTTAGCCGCCCCGAAATTCGGCATTCTGACCGCCATCGGCGAGCAGCATTTGGAGACGTTTCACGACATCGAGACGATTATCCGCACGAAGCACGAGTTGATTGAGTCGCTTCCGCCCGACGGCACGGCGTTTTTGAACATGGATAACAAGCATATCCGCGCGCTGGCAGACCTCACGCCGGTCAAAAAGATTTTTTACGGCATTGACAGCGACGGTTTGCACTATTCCGCCAAAAACATCCGCGTCAGCAGCGCGGGCAGCGCGTTCGATTTCTACACGCCGGACGGGCGGCAGAAGACGTTCCAGACGAAACTGCTCGGCAAGCATAACATTTACAACATCGTCGCGGCGGCGGCGGTCGCTTGCGAATTTGGGATTGATTTGGCGATGTTGGCGGCGGTCGTGAAAAACCTTGAGCCGGTCGCGCACCGTCTGGAACTCAAAAAGACGGCGAACAATCTGACGATTATTGACGATGCCTACAATTCCAATCCGGTCGGGGCGCATTCCGCGCTCGACGTGCTGCGTTCCATGACCGGCGGGCAGCGCATTCTCATCACGCCCGGCATGGTGGAACTTGGGGCGCGGGAATATGAATTGAATTACTCATTCGGCAAACATGCGGCGGACGCCTGCGATTACATCATTCTCGTCGGCGAGCGGCAGACGACGCCGATTCAGGAAGGCTTGAAAGCGGCGAATTATCC
>CAZCGG010000328.1:0-4108 GCA_964498135.1 uncultured Candidatus Moduliflexus sp. | reverse complement strand
GCGAGCCACAGCGCAATCGTCTTCGTGAAGAGCGTCTCGTTTTCAGAGGTATTTTTATACACTTCCAGCAGATTTTCCCAATGCGACGCGGGCAGCGCGACGCCGAGCGCGCGGCTGGCGTTCCAGTCCGCGTAATAGGCATACGCGGTCATGAAGAGCGAATCCCGCGTCATGTTGCCCCACCAGCCGAAGACCGCGTTCGGCCCGGCCATGCGAATCAGGCGCAGGCGGTTCGTTTCCAGCAGGCGCGTCAGCCGGACGATCACTTCCGGCGCGGCGCTCGCCTCTTTGAAATATTTCAGCGCGAACGCGAGCGGAATCAACCGGCTGGAGGTCTGTTCCACGCAGCCGTAAGGGTAGTCAATCAGCCGGTCGGCGACGGCGAAAAAGCCGTCCGCCAGCCCGCTTGACAGGCGCAGGCGGAGATTCGCCGCGTCGTCCGGCAGTGGAATCGTCATGGCGTTTCCGCTCACGGCGAAACTCTGCGTTTTCGCGCTCAGCCAACGGTCAGGCGCGACGCGGATCGCCGCCGCAAATTCATCCGCCGTCTTCCCGTTAATGTGCAGGCCGGTCACGATGTCGCCGGGCTGCGCTTTCGGCAGGGCGAGATCGAGGTAATTCGCGCCGGGTTGCAGCGTGACGGCGCGCTCCTGCGTTTTGCCGTGATCATTCACGAAAAACGTCGCGGCGGTCGGCGTCGGCTTGACTAACAGGTTAAACGCGACGAGATGCAGCGTCGGCCGGTCGCTTTGCCGGAACACCGTTGGGCCTGTCCATTTCAAGTAAAAATCCTTCGACGACTTCACGTAGGCCGTTTTCTGCCCAACCGCGCCGTCGGCGGAGATGGCGCGGCCGGTGATGCGCCAGCGCGTCAGCGAATCTGGCATGACGAAGCTGAAGCGGGCGCGACCGTTCGCGTCGGTTTTCAGCGTCGGCAGCCACAACGCCGTGTCCACGTCGTCGCGGCGCGGACGTTCGCGCAATTTCAGCGGCCGCTCGCTGTAGCTGTTGCCCGGATTCGCCCCATTCGCAGGCACGGCGACATCATAAGCATAAAAATTCAGGCTCGATGACGTGCGCACCTGATTGCGGCGGCGATGATAGAAGAAATCGCCGATAGACGGGGCGATTTCGGGCTGCAACACGTAAATCATTTCATCCACGACGCTCACCGTGACCGCCGCCTCAACCGGCTGGCCTTTCAGCGTCGTCAGCACGTCCACATTCACCGTCTCGCCCGGCGCGTATTCCAGCAGGTTCGGCGTGAACGCCACGTCAATCGTCGGCAGCGCGACCTCCAGCCCTTTGTTTTGGAACACGTACTGCCCATGCAGCGCGTAAGCGACGGAGAAGGTGATGTTCGGGCTGTGCGCCTCGATAATCGGGATGCGCGCCCGCCACTGATTCTCAGCCAGCCGCTCGACGCGAACCCAGTCGTTTTGCCCCGTCAGCAGGCCGTAACGCTCCACTTGATCGCGCTCCATCGTCAGCAGCGCTTCTTCCACGTTTTCCGAAAAAATAATCAACGCCTCGGCGGTGTCGCCGATTTGATAGGCGTCTCGGTCAAGCAGAATCGTCAGGCTGCCGGGAACGCTCTTCAAATCAGCCCCTTCAACCCAATGGCTCGCGCTGCCGAGAATCACCCCGGCGGCGTTTTTCAGATAAACGGTGTACGAGCCGGATTGCGGGAACGTGATCGCCGCCGTCAGCGCGGCGGGCGGAATCGCGCCCTGCGTGACGGATTGATCTTCCAAGCGCACCGCATCCCAGCGCAGATCGCCCGTCTTCGCGGCGGCGTCCGTCGTGGTCGGCGTCAGCGTGAATTCCACCGCTTCGCCCGGCTTGCTGAACTGCGTCTTTGCGGTCAGCGCGAACGCCGCGCTTCCGGCCTCAACCAGAATTTCTTTCGTCGCGGTCACGCGGTACGTCGCGCCGTCCACGCTCAGGACGCGCAGAATGTAGCGGCTCGGCTTGTCGGCGGCCGGCAGTTCAAACGCGACGACGCCCTTTTCCGACGCCGTGTATTTCGCTTCGGTCAATTGAAGCGGGAACAGGCCGAGATAGCGCATTTCGCCCGCCACCATCGCCAACTGTTGCGCGCGGAGATCAAGCGTCACGCTCGCGCCCTGCACCGGCTTGCCGCTCGGATAGGTCAACGTGACCGTGCCGCGCACCGGCTCGCCGGTCTTGAAATTCTCCTGTTCCATTACGATGTCAATTTCGTAGTGCGGCTTGACGTACTGATTCACCCGAAACGCGGCGGAATAGAGCTTGCCCTGATATTTCAGGCGGATTTCGTAGCCGCCGGACGCCGCCAATTCCGGCAGCGCGAAACTCGTGTCCGTCGCGGCGACCGCCGGATCAATCGCTAATGATTGCGTCACAACCAGCGTCCCTTGCGGATCGAACACGCTCATTTCCACCGGCGCGGGCGCGAGCGGCGATGAGGCTTTGGAATCGGCGAAGACGCGCCCCATGACCTTGACGAACACGGTGTCGCAGGGGCGGTAAAGCGGGCGATCCGTGAACGTGTAGATTTTCGCGTCGTAAATCTCGCTGTCGTAATAAAAATTCTCCGACACGAAGACGCCGCCCTGCGCGTCCTCGCCGATGACGTAGCTCCGTTCCGGGTTCTTTTTGCTGAACGTCGCCGCGCCGTCCGCGCCCGTGACGCCGCTGTTCAGCGTGCCAACGCCGTCGGTCAGCAGAATCGCCGTGTTCGGCGACGGCTTGCCGGTCTGCTGATTGACCGCCCAGACGAAAAACTGCTCGCTGGAAATTTTCGTGATGGCGATGGAATCCGACACGAAAACGAGCGTGTTCGCCCGGTACTGCCCGGCAATCGCCTCAACGAGGTACAAGCCCGGCTTGCGCTTGCCGATGGGAATGTAGAGGTTGCCGGGGCGCGTCTGAATGAAATTGCTGCTGCTGCCCGCCATTGCAACGCCCTGCGGCGCGCCCGCCGGTTGCGCCTGCCAGACCGGATAGCGGAAGCTTTCGACGTATTCCAGCCCGGCCATGCGCCGGAATTGCGGATGATTGGAGAATTTCGTGTGATAGGTGTGCGGCGGGGTTTGCTTTAAAATGGGGGCATTTTCGGTGACGGTCTTGCGGGCGTCGAACGAAAAAATTTTCTGCCACGCCAAGCGCGACTTTTTGTACCAGCTATCCCACAAATAATTCAGCGCGTTCGCCAGCCCCTCGCCGCGATACAGCCCCTCAGTTTGGGGGCGATGCAGGTTTTTCTGCGTTTTCAAAAATTCGAGCGGCTGCGGCACGCGATAGACGACAAGATCGATCCCTTCGATTTTGAGGGTCTCATACGAGGGATCCGGCGTTTCGACGCGCACTAACGCCGTTTCGTCGGATGTGAAACTTCTATCGGTCAGCAGAAAAAACGAATTGCCGACCAGCAATTGATAGCCGCTTGGGTCAATGTCTCCGGCCTGCGCGGCGCAGGAAAGCGTCAAGAGCAACAGGCCGATGCCGATACGTTTCATATTCATGAATGATTTCATCCCGCGCCAAGGCGCAAAGACGCCAAGAACGCTGACGAATAGGCCGCTTTGCGTCTTTGCGCCTTGGCGCGAGATCATAATGTTACGGTGTGAGAAATTGCAGCCGGAAGACGCCGATAAAATTCGGATTGTCGGCATTTGGCCGCCAGCGCGTGTCTTTCCAGCGCATGAATTCGTCGAGCGCGACGCGGCGCAGGCCGGTTTCCCGCTCCGTCTCGCGCCCCGTGTGATAGGCGATGTAGCTCCCCATCCAAACCATCAAATGCTGCTCTTCGCCCTGATCGAAAAAGAGCAGATCGCCGGGCAGCGCGTCGTTGATCTCCTTCGAAATAAACCGGCTGTTCGCCTGAATAATGGCAATCGCGGAAGCGTAGGCGGCGCGCGCCTCCTCGCCGATTTGCGCCCATGTATTGGGCAATTCGGCCTGTTCCGGCGTCAAGCCGACTTCCGGCGGAATCGGCAGCGCGACGCCGTTCGCTTTCAGCCAGCGATCATCATGCCGTTTGAAGGCTTCGTGCGCGGCAAAGCGCACCAAACCGGCGCAATCGCGCTGCACCCAGCGCGGCGACGGCCCTTGCCGGAACTGCTCG
>CAZCGG010000327.1:0-4156 GCA_964498135.1 uncultured Candidatus Moduliflexus sp. | reverse complement strand
GCCGTATCCACGCGGACGCCGTGCCGCTCCATCGTCGCCAGCACGTCAATCAACGGCAATTCGATCTGCTCGTACAATTTTTCAAGGCCGTGCTGCTTGATTTGCGGGCGCAGCGCGTTCGTCAATTGCAGCGTCACGTCCGCGTCTTCGGCGGCGTATTCCGTCACGCGCTCGACCGGCATCATGTCAATCGTCGCCTTGTTCGCGCCCTTGCCGACAACCTCTTCAAATGTAATCGTGCGATAATTCAAAAACTCTTCCGCAAGATGATCCATGCCGTGACTGTGGCGCGACGGGTTCAGCACGTAAGACGCGACCATCGAGTCGAAGGTCACGCCCTTGATTTGGACGCCGTAATGCCCCAAGACGAGCATGTCGTATTTGATGTTCTGCCCGAATTTCGGCAGCGTTTCGTCTTCGAGCAGCGGCTTGAGCGCGCGAAGCGCGGCGTCAAGCGGGAGTTGCGGCGGCGCGCCGAGATAGCGGTGCGCGACCGGAATATACGCGCCGGCGTGCGGCTGCGTCGAGACCGAAATCCCCACCAATTCGGCCAACATCGGATGTTCGCTCGTCGTCTCCGTATCCACTGCGAAGCCGCCGGATTGCCGCAGTTCCGCGACGAGTTCGGCCAATTGCGCTTCCGTCTGAATCATGCGGTATGATTTGGCAAGCGTCTTCGCGCTCTGTTCGCCCGTGTTTGACGGCAACGCGCCGCAAGCGTCCGCCGGAATCATGTCGCGCATCAGCGCATACAATTCAAGATGATGCAGGAACGGCTGCAACCCCTGATAATCGGGCGTCTTGCGCCGCAAATCGTCGAGATTGAACTCGACCGGCACGTCGGTTCTGACCGTCGCAAGGGCTTTGCTCTGCAAGGCGATGTCGCGCCCGTTTTCCAAATTCGCCCGCTGCTTCTTGTTTTTCACCGCGTCGGGATGGTTCAGCACCTCTTCCAGCGTGCCGAACTGTTGCAAGAGTTCGCTGGCGGTTTTCGGGCCAATGCCCTCGATGCCGGGAATGTTGTCGCTCGTGTCGCCCACCAATCCGAGGAAGTCGCGCATCTGCTCCGGACGGACGCCATATTTTTCCATGACCTTTTCTGGCGTGTAAATCGCCTTATGCCCCATGCGCTCGCTCAGCGTGACAACCTTCTCCGACACGAGTTGCAGCAGGTCTTTGTCGGCGCTGACGATGACCGTGTTGACGCCCTGCGCTTCGGCTTGTTTCGCTAATGTCGCCAGCACGTCGTCCGCCTCGAAGCCTTCCATTTCATACAACGGCATGTTCATCAGGCGCACGAATTCCTTGATTTTCGGGATTTGCTGCTTCAATTCGTCCGGCGTTTCCGGGCGATGCGCTTTGTACGCCTCGAACATGTCGGTGCGGAACGTCCGCCGCCCCACATCGAACGCCACGCCGATAAATTCGGGCGATTCGTCTTGCATCAATTTGCGCAGCATGTTGATGAACCCCACGATGGCGTTCGTCGGAAAGCCGTTTGAGGCGGAAAGCGGCGGAATGGCATGAAACGCGCGGTACGCCTGCGCCGTGCCGTCAATCAGATAGATGGTCATAACGTGTCCTTTCGTCATTTTCAATTTGACCGGTTATCAAGGCGATGCTCTGTTCCAAAGAGTGCGAAACAATGCGGCAAAATGTCAAGCGAAATCACGAAATTCTGCTTGACAAAATGCCGCGTCTGTTTTCTAAAACGAACATTGTGGTCAGTCTATCCTTCCGTTGGTGGAGATCAACGGATCTGGATAATTCCTTGTGAAGCGGACGCAAACAGCCGCGCCGCCTCACCACGCGGTTGCACCAGACATCGCAAAAGGCCGCTCGCAGGTGAACCGCGTCGTGAAGCGGACGCAAACAGCCGCGCCGCCTCACCACGCGGTTGCACCAGACAGCGCAAAAGGCCGCTCGCAGGTGAACCGCGTGGTTAGCCATATTTCGTGCTGTAGTACATGTAGCAAACAAGGATCTGCGATGAGTAAGCATGATGAGACTGTTCATTGCTTGGAAATCAGGAACAATCGATACGCACAGAACCGGAACAATGGAGACGATATGAACCGTTATCAAGACCTAACTCGTGGTGATGTTTTCAAAACAGGGATCGCTATTCTGGGATTTATAGTGCTTGAGGTCGGAGGAGCACTCTTCTTCCTCCCGAACTATTGGTACATGTGGATCGTGTTGGTCATTGGAGGACTTGCCATGCTGATCACGTGGCACACGACCTATTTCGGCTATCGTTGCCCTCACTGTGGACACACCTTTGCTATTTCCGTCCTGCGAAATCTGATCAGTCCGCATGGTATTGGGCGACATGGGGGATGGAAATATTTGACCTGTCCTCAGTGCCATTGCCGAGCCCGGATGTCTCTTCTTAAAAGAATCGCCTCATAAGAGATTCAGGGAAGCAGGGAGGAAGAAAGCAAAAGAGGGTGTCTTGTGTAGAGCAAGACTAAATTACCGGTGTCATGGCGAGGAGTCTCTTCGACGACGCCATCCCCTTGAGATTGCTCTGCAAAGCCTTGCAATGACAATCTATGCCATGAACGATGATAGTGGCTAACGATGCGCATGAACAGCGACCAGGAAAGGCGGGCGGGAAAATTGGTCGCCAAATCCCACGTTTTGATTGCGCCCGCCTTTCCTGGCGCGTTATGCGCGGCGTGAAGCGGACGCATAAAGCCGCGCCGCCTCACGACGCGGTTGCACCAGACAGCGCAGAAGGCCGCTCGCAGGTGAACCGCGTGGTTAGCGTTTTCGAAGGTATAACGTATAACAAAAGATAACAATCGAGGAACTGATTTATTTCCATCGCGGTTTTTGGAGTTGAATAGGATGAAAAAAATTTTTGAGTATAGTGCTTTTCGTTTGAGAGCATTACCAGAAAATGTTCCTCATCCTCATTATCGTTTTTTTGTCGTTGCAACTTATTGTTATATTGTAGGGGCAATGATTCATGGATTTATGGCAATTGTCTTTGGTGGACTTGGAATTGGTTTTTTATCAGTATTCAATGTTGTCAGTACAATGGTCTATGTTATGGGTGCTTTCAACAATTTGCGAGGGAAATGGCTACAATTCAGCTTTATATTGGCCATGATAGAAATTTATTTATTTGTGATAAGTACTGTGGGGTATTTGGGATGGGAAACGGGATTTCAGTATTACATCCTTGCTGTTCCGTTGTATATTTCTTTAGTCCCATGGGGAAATCGTGTGACGAGAGCTTTATATGGGAGTCTTATTGCTCCGGTCTATTTATGCCTGTATTATTACGCGCAATCAACACCCCCTCGATTTGAGTTCGTACCATTGGTGAGAAATGTTTTTTACATTAATAATTTTATCGGCTTTTTACTGTTTGTCCTGCTTGTCGGCTTTTATCATAATACAGCAGCAACAGAAGCAGAAACTGCGTTAACCAATGCCCATCACCGCTCTCAAGCGTTACTCTATAATATTTTACCGAAATCAATTGCGGAACGCTTAGAAGCCAATCCTTCGACGATAGCCGATAGTTTTTTAAATTCAACAATCTTATTCGCTGATATTGTTGGATTTACCGTTTTTTCAGAAAAGGTTGCACCAGAAGAATTAGTGCGTCTGTTGAATAAGATTTTTACAGAGTTTGACCAGCTTGCCGAGCAATATGGCTTAGAAAAAATTAAAACGATTGGCGATGCCTATATGGTTGCTGCCGGTATCCCCGAATATCGGGAGGATCATGCAGAGGCTATGGCAGAAATGGCGTTGGCTATGCTACAAACCTTAGATCGGATGAATACAGAAAGTAACAAAACCTTTCGTATCCGTATCGGTATCAATTCTGGGCATATTGTGGCAGGTGTTATCGGAAAGAAGAAATTTACCTATGATTTATGGGGAGATAGTGTCAACACAGCCGCACGTATGGAATCACATGGGATTCCGGGAGCGATTCAAGTCACTGAAGCCACATATAACATTCTCAAAAATAATTACCTATTTGAGGAACGTGGAGAAATTGATGTGAAAGGAAAAGGAATGATGAAAACCTATTTCCTTAAAGGCAGGAAATGATTCATCATAATTAAAATGTGACGCTAACGATCTGCTTGCACCGGAGCGCAAAGGGCGGGCGGGAAAATCCGGTGGTATT
>CAZCGG010000326.1:1782-4185 GCA_964498135.1 uncultured Candidatus Moduliflexus sp. | reverse complement strand
ATTTCGTTTTTAAGAAAGGAGTGGCTTATGAAACGCGCTGGGCATGCGTTTGCAGTTTGTTGCGTCATTTTTGCGCTGATAAGCGCCGCCGCGCCGCTTTGCGCCGACGAGCCGCCGCGCAATCCGAAATGGGCGGCGCCGTTGCATGAAGCCGGGCTGCCGAATCTGTGCCGCGTCTCGGATCGCCTGTATCGCGGGGCGCAGCCGACGACGGAAGGCATGAAACGCCTGCATGAGATGGGCGTGAAAACGGTGATTAATCTACGCGCGTTCCATTCTGACCGCGACGAAATCGGCGACACGCCGCTTGAATATCTGCATATCAGGATGATCGCCCTGTTTCCAGAGGAAGACGAGATTGTCCGCGTTCTGCGCATCATCAACGACGCGGAACGCGCACCGGTGTTCGTCCACTGCATGCACGGCGCGGATCGCACCGGCGCGGTGATTGCCATGTATCGCATCGTCATGGAAGGCTGGACGAAAGAGGCGGCGATTGACGAAATGGTTCACGGCGGTTTCGGACATCATTCGATTTTCAAAAATCTGACCACTTTTATCCGCGAATTGGACGTTGAACGAATCAAGCAATTGCTTGAACATGAGGAACGCCCGCATGTCAGCAAACCTGCAAAAACAGATTGACCGGCTGCGCAGCCATGCGCCCTTGATTGGCGGCGAACTGCGGCGCTTGGCAATCAGATCGCTCATCCGCGACGGCTCGCCGGAAGCGATGAACGCTTTAGCCGACCTCGCGGCGCATCAGAACGGCGACCAGTTCGAAAAGCTGATTCTGAAAGCGCTGGCGAAACGCGCTCATGACGGCCATGCCGCCGCCCGCGACGCGCTCTGCCGGTTGATGGCGCTGCATCACCATCTCGAGGCGCAGGGCATCGTCTTCTCCGCCGAGTATTTCCCGCGCGCGCCGGAATTGCAGCCGCGCTTCGTCGCCCTGCTCTGCGCCATGATTACGGACGCGCATCACAGTCTGGAAGGCCGCCACGCCATGCGCCTGCTCAATCTCATGGCCGACGCCGGAAGCCCGGCGGCGCGTGACGCCATCTGCGCCCTTGTCATCGAGCATCAGCAGGAACGCGCCCGCGAAATCGCCCTGAAAAAACGCTACGCGCCGAGCAATCCGTATCAACGCGCGCTGTTCTTCGTCCTGACCGCGCAGTGGGAGCAATACGAAACCTTTGATTTCGACCGTCGCTTTTTGCGCGCCGCGTACAAAACCGCTGACCGCGACGTGCGGCAGCGCGTCGCCGCCAGCGTGCGCCGAAGCGGGCGGGCGGATCTGCTGGCCTCGTTCGTCACGGGCGACCATGTGGCGGACAACATGGAAGACGCGGACTGGGCGGCCATGCTCGACCAATTGCGCCGCTATCAGGCATGGCGCGAACTCTGGCGCGTCGCGCAGATCGCCCCGGCGCACTGGAGCGCGCGCCTGTTCGCCTCGTTAGACGAATCGCGCTGGCAGCCGGAGCATCCGGTGGAACAGCGCGAATTGGCGGCCTTGCTGCGTTTGGCGGCGGCGTGCCGAAATCATGCGGCGAGCGGCTGGCTAATGCCGTGCATGGCGATGCTGCAAGGGTATGTTGATCGCGCGGACTGCTTCGCCATCAATGACGACGGGCAGATTATCGCCGCCGGAAGTCACGGCAGCGTCATTCGGATATGGCGGCTGCCGGATGACGTATCGGCGCGGATGCTCCAAACACCGCCCCGCCTGAATGCGATGTACACGGCCTATTCCGCTTATCGCCGCGTGTCGTCCTCTAAGACGCTTCGCGGCCATGACGGGCGGATCGCCTGCCTCGCGCTGAGTTCCGACGGGAACGTTTTGGCGAGCGGCAGCGACGACGCTTCCGTGCGGTTGTGGCATTTTCCGGGCGGAATGCCGTTGAGCCGTTTCGCAGGCCATGCCAGCCCGGTTCGCGCCGTCGCGTTATGCGTGGAACGCCATTTAGCCGCCAGCGGCGACGAACGCGGGCAAATCTTTCTGTGGGATTGGCATGCCGGAACGGTGCAAATTGCGCTGCCGCCCGCCGCGCCCGGCGTGACCGCGCTGCTGCTTGCGCGCGGCGGCGAAATGGTTGTCAGCGGCCACGCGGACGGGCGCATCGCGCTTTGGAACGCCGCGACCGGCGCGGCGCAACAGCAGTGGATCGGGCATGACGGCGCGGTGACGCGCCTTGTCGCCGGGGCGGATGCGGAGACGTTCATCAGCGGCGGCGCGGATGGCGTCGCCCGCGTCTGGTCGCTGCGCGACGGCGCGGCATGCCGGACGTTCAACGGTCATGCGGCTCGCATGACCGCCATTGCGCTGCGGCAAGACGGCGGCCTGCTCGTGAGCGGCGGCGCGGACAACGCGCTGCGCGTCTGGGATGCCGCGACCGGCCG
>CAZCGG010000326.1:0-1682 GCA_964498135.1 uncultured Candidatus Moduliflexus sp. | reverse complement strand
CGTGGCTGCAATTTTTGCTGGCGCAGATCGCATGGCTGCGGCGTTTTGATGTTGACATCGGCGAGCTTTCGGAATATGTTGTTCCCGGCGCGTTTGATATTGAGATTGAATAACCACACCCCTGCCCCTCTCCTTAACAAGGAGAGGGAAATAAGCAAGAACGAATGAAACATCCCCTCTCCTTGTTAAGGAGAGGGGCAGGGGGGTGGTGAAAACCATTATGGCCGGACGATTAGCGATTGATTTCGGCACGTCGAACACCGTGATTGCGGTCTGGGATGAGGCGAAAAAAGAGGGCGTGCCGTTCCACATTCCCGATTATGGCTATTTTCACCAATACGGCAACGAGCGATTTTCGGTCGTGCCGTCGCTGATTCATTACGCGCCCGACAAGCGGCGCTGGATCGGCGGGCAAGTCCTGCAACACGGCGAATACGATTCTTCGCGCACGTTTCGCTGGATGAAGCGGTACATCGCCAACCGCAGCCAGATGAAGCGCAAGTTCGACGGGCTGGAAATTTCCTATTTTGACGCAGGGAAAGATTTTTTGTCGGCGACGCTGCTGTTCGCGGCGGAGGAATTGGGGATTAAAAATGAGGAAATCGCCCTGACCGTGCCGGTTGAGGCGTTCGAGCATTATGAAAATTGGCTGACCGGCGTGGCGGAAGCGATTCACATGCCGCGCTTTCGGATTATTGACGAGGCTTCCGCCGCCGCGCTCGGCTACGGGGCGCACATTCAGCCCGGCGATGTCTATCTGATTTTCGATTTCGGCGGCGGCACGCTCGATATTTCGGTCGTGCTGATTGAAGAGCAGGAAGGGGCGCAGTTCGGGCGAAGATGTCGCGTTCTGGGCAAGGCGGGCGCGGAAATCGGCGGCGCGACGATTGATCAATGGCTCTTTCAGGACATGCTGCGCCAAAACGGGCGGCTCGATTATGACGAAGACGTGCGCCAAATGAGCCGGACGCTGTTGGTTGAATGCGAACGCGTGAAAGAGTTGCTTTCCGTGCAGGAGCGCGTCGAGGTGGCTATTTCGCATCCCGAAACCGGCGCGGCGTTTTCGGCCGCCTTCACGCAGGCGCAATTCGAGGAATTGCTCGACGAACACGACGCGTTCACGCAAATTGAGCAGGCGTTGCGCCGCGCGTTGAAACATGCGCTTGAGCGCGGCTATGATCAGGAGCATGTCAAGGCCGTGCTGATGGTCGGCGGCAGCAGCCAGATTCCGGCGGTACAGAAAACCGTCCGGCGGGCGTTCGGCAAAGAGCGCGTGCTGCTGCATCGTCCGTTGGATGCGGTGGCGCGCGGCGCGGCGGCGTTCGTGGCGGGCATGGATTTCTACGATCACATTCAGCATGATTACGCGATTCGCCATATCAGCCGCGAAAAGGGCGGCTACGATTATCGCGCGCTCGTGCGGCGCGGCACGCCCTATCCGACGGAAAAGCCGGTGGATTCGTTCATCGTGAAAGCCACCTACGAAGGCCAGACGCAGCTTGGCATTGCGATTTTCGAAGTCGGCGAACGCGCCCGCAAAGCGGCGGCGGGCGTGGAACTGATTTTCGATCCGTCGGGCGCGGCGCGGCTTGCGCCGATGACGCCGGACACCGAAGAGCAGCGCGCCTATTTTTGGATGAATGAGCATCAGCCGACATTTTTGACGGCGGAACCGGCGGCGG
>CAZCGG010000325.1:0-4222 GCA_964498135.1 uncultured Candidatus Moduliflexus sp. | reverse complement strand
AGGAGTGTTCCGAAAAGTCGCCGGTCGCGCAAATCTGCGCCAATTTTTTGAGATAGGTCGTGAACATAAAATACAATAGACCTCTTGCAAACGTCTTTTCCGTTCGCCCTGAACCTGTCGAAGGGCGCGCGTGACCGTTGACATCCGCTCTTCGACAGGCTCAGAGCGAACGGGGTGCCGAAGAAATAATGACGTATGCAAGAGGTTTAATCATGCGTTCCGGCTGCCGCCTTGTTTCGCCAAGAGAACATTCGCGGAACGCTGTGAGTTCTTCTCCCGCTACACCGCCTGTTTCAACGTGACATCAGCGTTATAGACATTGCTGACGCATTGCGCGGGCGGCGTCTTGTCGAGCGTTTGAGACGCGGCTTGCGTCATGGCGCGGAAACGTTGCTGATACTCCGTTTGCAAACATCCCAGCAGAATTTCCAGCGCATACAGGTCATTCCCGCTGTCGGCTTGTTCATCGTCGCAAGCCTCGCTTTGCGCCTGCGTTTGCTCCAAAAGCCGCCGTTGATATTCCAACGCCTGAATAATCATGCGCAAATCCGTCAAGGTCAATTCCATCGCAGCCTCCTTGCATCCAACAGGTCAAATTTCGCGCTCTATGGCGACTTTTTCAAACGACTGCGCAAATATCTGGAGGGCTGCTTGATAGACATGCAGTTCCATCGGATACGCAGGCTGAATCAGATAATGCCGCAGCCCTTGATAGTCTTGATCGCATACTATCGCCAATTCCGGCGGATAGTCTGTCCCAGCAGGACATTTCCACCAAATGCCACGCAAGCGTGGGTGAATCTGATTGAACACAGAAATTCCCCCTGTATCCGGCACAACCACCGCTTTGCCGCTTTGCGCGATCACGGGGATGTCACACTCTCGGAGATGATCCAAACGGGGACTCTGCGCATTGCCGAGCCGGAAGACATCTTCAAGCAAGAACAAGACGACAGCGGTTTTCATTCGGAAAATAATCCCTCAATTTGTGCCGACGAGATATTAGACCTTTTGCATACGTCATGATTTCCTCGACACCCCGTTCGCGCTGAGCCTGTCGAAGAGCGTATTTCAACGGTCAAGCGCGCCCTTCGACAGGCTCAGGGCGAACGGGATGACGGGGCAAAAACGACGTATGCAAGAGGTCTAATGTCTAAATGGCCTTTCTGCGCGGCTTATTCCAGTTCCAACGCATATTTCAATGCCGCTTTGATCTTGTTCATTGTCGCCTGATCAAGCGTTCCGATCCGTGCTGAACATTCATGATGTTGAACAGCTTGAAGACCCTGAACATTCGCGTAGCTCAATTCTTGAAGAAAGCGCGGTTTGCCGATGCATACTTCATAAACGCTTCCGCGATACGCAGTCGTAATTGGAACGCAAATCGTCAAGGCGCGAGGCGCGTCGGGATCATCTTTGGAAACGGCTACCATATAGCGAACTTTCCCGCCAAGCCCAAGGTCAACTTGATACACTTCACCCGGCTTAATCCTCATAAACGCTATCTAACGCGGCCTGACGCATTGCCGTCGGCAGCAGCACATCCTCCTCATGAGAATCGAATGGTTTCTCCAATTCCACGCGAAATGGCAAGCCATGTCGCAGACGAACTTGCGTCAAAAACAAACGTATCGCTTCGGTAGTCGTTAAACCGAGTTGCTGAAAAATTCGTTCAGAGGCTTGCTTCAGGTCATTATCAACACGTATGCGAAGCGATGTTGATTTGAAAGATGTTGTCTTCTTTTTCACAGTCGTATTCATGAATGTTACGCTCCTCATTGCTGACATAAACTTCCGCAAAGCCAAGCGGCATCTTCCTAACAAGAGTCGTTGATCTCATTGCCATGACACACGCGCGGCATGAAAACAGGAGTGTCAAATCTTGATTTGACGGCGAAGAAGAGCGAAATCAAGATTTCGCACTCCTGATTTACATGGGAGATATTCACACCTCTTTGTTCAACTCCTCGAAAATCTGACGCAATCGCCCGGGAATGCGCCCTGCGCTGCCAAAGGGATGATCGGTTCTCATGCGCGCTTTTAGCTCGCGTATGTGAGCGGCCGTCTTCTCAGACCGATTTCAGCCATTTCAGGCCGTCTTCGACGTGATTGAACACTCGCAGCATAATGCCTTGCTGCTGGTAAAAATCCATAAAATTCTTCATTGACCATTTGCCGAGAATATTTTCCGGCTCGACGGCTGCCCAATATTTCCAGCCCGCCTTCAGCATGCGCGGAAACCAATCTTCGTTAATCCAGGTCACGTCTTGATTGCGATACGGCTTCAACCCGAGATTATCCGACAGCCATTTTATGCCGTGATAAGTGACAAGCGCGTTGAATCCGGCCTCGAACGCGCCTCTCATCTCCTCGCCGTAGATAAAATCGTAAAACGTTTTCACGACGATTTTCTCGTGTTCGAGCCATTCGACTTTTGAGTTATTCGATTCGTACAGGATCATGCGTGTATCCCCCTTTTTTCAAAAGTGATATGGTTTTGCCGTTCGCCCTGAGCGTGTCGAATGGGCATATCAACACACCCTTCGACACGCTCAGGGTGAACGGAGAGAACTGTTGCAAGAAATCTATTGTGTTATTGCCCGCGCAAGAGGCGGCTTGACCGTTCTTTCAAGATGGCGATGGTGCTGGTTTTGGGCGGCTTTTTCATGACGGCGGCCGCCCTTTCGCCGGAAACGACGAGCGATGTTTTTTTGCCCGCTTGCGACAAGACGCCGAGCGGCTGAATTTCCCATTGCTGCTGGTCAAAGCGCAGTAAGCCGACCATCTGCGACGACGCGGCGATGGCTTCCAGCGTGATGTCTGAAAAATCGGAAAGGCGTTGCCGCGCCACCGGCAGCCGCCCCGTCGCGCCGAAATCGAGATATGCTTCTCCCTTCTCCTCTTTCACGGCGTAATCTTTCAAATAGATCGGCTCGGCAAGCTGCGCGGGATGGCGGTCGGCGGGCAGAAACGGCACGCCAACGGGCGCGTTCTGCGCGCCGGGCGCAAACCAGTCTTCGGCCTGCTTCATCACATCGAACTTTTTCCCAAGCGCGGCTTGCCCGTTCCAGATCAAATCGCCGGTCGGCAGCAGCGGCATGTCCGTGATGTCGAGCGGCTGATTCTTCGCCAGCCCCTCGAACAGCGCGACGGCGTCCGGGAAAAGCAGCCACGTTTCATTGCCGATAATCGCGTCCACTTTGTACGACGAAAGCGTGGCGCGGACGCTCTGGGTTTGCCCGTCATGCGTCAAGACGCCGTGCGCCGTCAGGCTGATGAGGTGCGCATGGCGGTGAATATCCATGCCGAGGAGCGCGAGCGTCCCGGAAACCGGCGACGGCGCGGGCGACGACGGCGCAGCAAGCGCCGCGATCATCGTCTGCGTCCAGAGATCCGTCCAGCGCGTGACCGGCACGGCCGCCGCGTCCGCCACCGGAACGAAATTCAGAAGCTCGTCAATAAAGCCGGTCAAGATGGCCGACAGCCGGAGCATCTGCGGCTCGGCTTGAATCTGCTCAAGCGTGCGCAGAAAGGGGAGAATCGCGCCGGTGTCCAATTTGGCGAAGCCGGTCAGCGCGATTTCCATGAGCCATTGGCGCGCGCTTTCCAGCCAGACGGCGGGCGACGGCGATTCCGGCGCGGCAGGCGGCGCGGCGGGCGGCTGCGGTCGCCCAAGCGCGTCGGCGCATTGGCGCAGCAACGCATCGTAACACGCGCCGCGCAATGCCGCCCGCGCCGCCGCGAAGACGGCAAAATGCCGTTCGAGAAATTCATTCCGCAGCAGCGCCGACACGCTGGATTCCAGCGCGTCCTGCAAGGGCGTTCCGCGAAAGATGCGATTCACGGACGCGAGCGCGGCTTCATGCGAGGCGTCAAGGCGGGCAAAGCCCGAAACAAAGCCGGAATCCAGCGCGGCGACGCGCGCGGCGGCGTCCTGAAAACCGTCTGGAAGCGTCTGCAAGGCGAGAAGCCAATCCATAAGATGGGGCGCGAACCGTCCGCATGCTCAATTACATGCGGCTTCGCGGCATGTTGTCACTCTGTTCATGCGACATCGCGCGAGAATGAACGCATTCTCGAAATTGTCTTGACATTTTTCTCATGCAAGGAACTCCGTTGCTCTCAGAAACGGAGTGTTTTCTTGCCATTATGCGCGATACGATTTCCAAAGGTGTGAGAAACTGTTTTAAAAGTTGCGTGTGTTCCCCATACGACGAACAAC
>CAZCGG010000324.1:0-4262 GCA_964498135.1 uncultured Candidatus Moduliflexus sp. | reverse complement strand
TGCCATAGCGTTTGCGTTCCTTTTGATCCATGTCTCTTGCGCTGAGAATCAACGCCTGAGCATGTGGTTTCAGGATAAAAAAGATGATCAGATGCCTGCCTGCCTCAGTCTGCCCTGTGGCCGCATAGACGTTTTCGCCCTCACGAGAGCCGTTTTCGACAAAATATATGTGAGGTTGGGCAAATAACACTTCCTCAACTTCTTCAACAAGCACCGCATGTTTTAGCAATAATTTTTCCTCAATTTCAGGCAGCCAGAGAATTTGTCTGACATTCATGCGTTCCCCCTTCCTTTTGACGCTATTGCGTCTGCTATGCGTCTCCTCGCGCCCTTGCGAGCGGGATTTCAATTCGACAGCAGCGCCTGCATTTCATACAATTGCCGGTACAGGCCGCCCTGCTGCAACAGGCGTTCGTGCGTCCCTTCCTCGACAAGTTCCCCTTTATGCAGCACGAGAATCCGATCCACGCTTTTAATTGTCGAAAGCCGGTGCGCGATGATAATCGCGGTTCTGTCGCGCAGCAGGTTCTTCACGCCCGCCTCAATCAGCCGCTCGGTTTCGGAATCAATGTTCGAAGTCGCCTCATCCAGCACGACAATCGCGGGACGGCGGACAAAGGCGCGGGCGAAGCTGAGAAGCTGGCGCTGCCCGACGGACAGGAGTTTCCCCTCTTCTAAAATCTGCTCGTCGTAACGGTTCGGCAGGCGCTCGATGTAGCGGTCGGCATAGACTTGCCGCGCCGCAGCTTCAATCTCGTCGCGGCGCAGGCGCGGGTCGTGCAGGCCGATATTCTCGGCAATCGTGCCGGTAAACAAGAAAATATCCTGCGGCACGGTCGCAATTTGGCGGCGCAGCGCGCGCAGATCAAACGCCTTGATATTCGCGCCGTCAATCCGAATCGCGCCCTCCTGCGCGTCATACAGGCGGTTCAGCAGGTTGATCGTCGTGGTTTTGCCGCTGCCGGTATGCCCGATAATGGCGACTTTTTCGCCGGGCTGAATCGTGAATGAAACATTTTTCATGACCGGATGCCCCGGCGTGTAGGCGAACGTGACGTTTTCGAAGCGGATTTCGCCGCGCAGTTTGGTTGGAAGCGGCGCGGCGTCCGGCGCGTTCGCAATCGTGACCGGGCGGTCTAAAAGCGTAAAAATGCGGTGCGCCGCCGCCATCGCCGATTGAAACGTGTTGAATTTTTCCGCCATTTCCCGCAGCGGCTTGAAAAACATGTTGATGTATGAAAAAAACGCGAAAATCACGCCGACCTCAATCGCCCGGCCGACGGCGAAATGCGCATAAGCCAAAATCAGTAGCATGCTGACGTTCGCCACGATTTCGATGACCGGAAAATAAAGCGCGTAGGCGTTGACGACTTGCCGGTACGCCTCGCGGTAATGCTGGTTATACGTCTCAAACGCCTTTTCGCTGCGCGTTTCGTGGTTGAACAGGTGGATTTCTTTGATGCCGGTGATGGTTTCCACGAGCGACGTGTTGATTTCCGAATTCGCCTTGCGGATATTGTCGTAGCCGCTGCGAATGGTCTTGCGGAAGGCCATCGTCGCCAGCAGAAACATCGGAATCGTCAGGAACGCGAACAAGGCCATTTTCGCGTTGACCAGCAGCATGGCGACTAAAATCAACGCTAACTTGAGCGTATCGCCGAGCAGCGACACCAGCCCGTCGGAAATGAATTCGCGGATCGCCTCCACGTCGTTCGTCACGTTCGTCAGCGTTTTGCCAACGGCGGTCACGTCGAAATACTCGTTCGAGAGCGCGAGGACTTTTTTGAACACGTCCATCCGCAGGTCGAACAGAATGCGCTGACCGAGATACTCGACGACGTAGTTGAAGAGCGCGGAGAAAATGAAATTGCCGACTAACACGAGCGCGAGCAGGCGGCAGATGGCGAGCAGCCCGGCCAAATCGCCCGCCATGACGTGCCGGTCAATGCCGACTTTCAGCAGGTACGGATGCAGAATGCCGGTGGTGTCGAACACGACCATCAGCGCGAACGCCGCCGCGAGCAACCGCGCATGCCGCCGCAAATAGGGCGCGAGGCGTTTCAGCAGCGCGAAATCAAGCATTTTGTGCGCCCGCGCGGTTTCGTCGTAGCCCTGCTCTTTTTTGACATGCCCGCCTCTACCCATTCCCTTCATTGTCAAGCACCTCCTCCATTTGCTGCATTTTGGCGAGCCGGGCGTAAAATCCGTTCTGCGCCACCAATTCCGCGTGCGCGCCGCGTTCGATAATGCGCCCCTGCTCCAGCACGTAAATCACGTCGGCGTTTCGCAGCGCGGAAATGCGGTGCGAAATAATCACCAGCGTGTTGAACGAGTGCAGGGCGCGGAGATTTTCAAGAATATGCGCCTCGGTTTTGGCGTCCACGCTGGACAGCGCGTCATCGAAAATCAGCATCGGACTCTGCTTCATCAGGGCGCGGGCAATCGCCGCGCGCTGCTTTTGCCCGCCGGAGAGCGTGAGGCCGCGCTCGCCGATCATCTGATCGTATTGCTGCGGGAACGTCTGAATATCGCCGTGCAGCCCCGCATTGCGGGCGGCGCGTTCCACCTGCTCCCGCTCAACCTGCTCATCCATGACGCCCAGCGCGATATTTTCGGCAATGCTGCGCGAGAACAGAAAGGTTTCCTGCGGCACGACGGAAATTTTTTGCAGCAGGCTGTCCGGCCGAATGTCGCGCACGTCCACGCCGTTGATGAACAGCATGCCCGGCTCAGGCTGAAACAGGCCGCTCATCAGGTTAATCAGCGTGGTTTTGCCGCTGCCGATAGCCCCCGTAATTGCGACAGTCTGCCCCGGCGCAATCGTCAGGTCAATCCCGCGCAAGACCTCTGGGCGCTCGCCGCCTTCCACCGGTGCCGCGCCGTTCTGCGGATAGCGGTAGCGCAGGTTTTTCGCCATGAACACAAGCTGATCCGTGTCCAGCGTCTTCCAATCGCCGCGCTGCTCAACCGGCGCGTCGAGAATGTGATTGAGCCGCCCCAGTGCCGCGATGCCCTGCTGAATCATCGTCATGACCCAGCCTAACGACATGACCGGCATGGTGAGATGCGCGACCATCACGCTGAATTGCAGGAGTTCGCCGACGGTCATGCGGTGCAGAATCACGTTGCGCCCGCCGAGCCAGAGAATCAGCAATTCCATCAGCGAAAAGACGAACAGGAAAAACGGCCACAAAAACCCCCGCGCTTTGACGAGCCGCATTTGGCGGCGGACGTATTCTTGATTGAGCGTCTCGAAGCGCTGCGTTTCGATGTCTTCCAGCGTGTAGAGCTTGAGCGTTGTGATGCCCGAAACGACTTGCCAGACGCGGTTGTTGATTGCGCCGACATGCTCTTGCACTTGCTGATGCAGCGGCCGCAGGCGCGGCATGATGCTGACAATCATCAAGGAAATCGCCAGCAGCACGCCGAACACGATGAGCATGAGCGAGACATCGAGCAGCATCAATTGCGGCAGAAAAAAGGCGAGGCGGCTCAGGGAGTTCGGAATATACATGATGCCCGGCCCTAACATGGTTCGCACCGCGTCTAAATCGTTCGTGCAGCGCGAGGCGAGGTCGCCGGTCTGATTTTCCTGAAAAAAGGCCATGTTCACGGTCAACAGCTTTTGATAGAGCCGCGCCCGCAGGTCATATTCGATTTTGCGCGACACGCCGATAATCAGGTTGCGCATCAGGTACATCGAAACGAACGTCATCGCCGTGAAGAAGGCGATCAGCAGCATGTCGCGGCGCAGGACGCCACCGCGATTCTGCCCGATGATTTCATCGAGGACGCGGTTCATGTAGATCGGCGATTTCATGAGCGCGTAATTTTGCGCGATCATGAAGGCGAATCCGATGAGCAATTCGGCGGCGTAGCGCCTGAGATAGGGGAACAGCGATTTGAGTTTGTTCATGAGGTTTCCAGTGATTGAAACCACTGGCTCTCTGCCCTCGACCGTTTCGGGCGGCGTATGCCGCGAAGCGGCAATGGCAGAGAGCCAGATATTTCAACATCCGGCGGGGGAATGTGGCTGAGGCATCGCGCAAATCATTCCCCACTCTTGGGAGGCAGGGCTGTTAAGTTCTAACATATCGAACGACCAACGTTTCCCTCGTTCCACGCTCCGCGTGGAATGCCGCATTTTGGACGCTCCGCGTCCCGTTTACACCGCAGAGCGGCGTGTGGCAGCCTTCCACGCGGAGCGTGGAACGAGAACGGGTTATCGCTCGAAGGCGGCAAGCACGTCGAAGATGCGCGGC
>CAZCGG010000323.1:0-4301 GCA_964498135.1 uncultured Candidatus Moduliflexus sp. | reverse complement strand
GAAGGCGCTTGCCCGCATTGCGGCAGAACGTCGCCTCGCATCAGCAAAGTGCGCGGACGCACGGACGACATGCTCATTATTCGCGGCGTCAACGTCTTCCCGTCGCAAATCGAAAGCGTCCTGCTGCAAATCGAGGAAGCCGAGCCGCATTATCTGCTGGTGGTGGATCGCGTCGGCTCGCTGGATCAGCTTGAAGTGCGCGTTGAAATCAATGAAAAAATCTTTTCGGATGAGGTCAAACAGTTGGAAACGTTGCGCAAACGGATTCAGAAGGAAATTGAAAGCACGCTGAACATCGTCGTCAGCGTCAAACTCGTTGAGCCGCGCACCATCGAACGGAGCATGGGCAAAGCCGTCCGGGTGATTGATAACCGCGAATTATACCAATAAATAGCACGTTGATTGGGCTGATAACTATTGTTTTTTACGGTAGCCCCGCGCTACGTCGCGGATGATCGCGCACTGCGCCGCGATGTAGCGCGGGTTGCCTAAAAATCAGGCATTATTAACCCAATCAGCGCGTTATTCACGCCGATGAAAGTCAAACAGATTTCCGTGTTTTTGGAGAATCGCAGTGGCAGATTGTCGGAAGTGACCCGAGTGCTTGGCAATAAAGGGCTGAACATCCGCGCCCTGTCGCTCGCGGATACGTCGGATTTCGGCATTTTGCGCATGATTATTGATCATCCGGCCGACGCCTACATGGCACTGAAAGAGCAGCATTACACCGTGCAGGAAACCGAAGTCATCGCGCTGGAAGTCGCGGATCAGCCGGGCGGCTTGGCGGGCGTGCTGGAATTGCTGTCGCAGAACGGCATCAATGTCGAATATCTCTACGCCTTCCCTGAGCGCGATTCGGTCGAGAACGCCATCATGGTCTTCCGGTTCGACGATAACGACAAGGCGATTGCGCTCATGCAGCAGAACGGCATCAGAATTCTGGAAGCGAGCCGGGTGTATACAATTTAACCGAATTCAGGCATTTGATGCGCGCGCGGATCGAATGCCTGAACGCATTTTCATGACGCCAAACGCTCAACAACGCTATACGTATGCGGATTATGTCACGTGGCCGGAGGACATGCGCTACGAATTACACAACGGCATCGCGCATGAACTGCTGCCTGCGCCGTCGCGGAAACATCAGGAAGTTTCGGCCAACTTGGTGTTTGAGTTCAAACGCATCACGCAGAAACGGCCATGCCGAATTTTTCATGCGCCCTTTGACGTGCGGCTGCCGAATTCTATGACGGAAACCGCCGACGAGCAGATTGTGACGGTTGTGCAGCCTGATATTGTCGTCGTGTGCGATCCGAAGAAATTAGATGAGCGCGGCTGCCTCGGCGCCCCGGATTTGATTGTTGAGATTTTATCGCCTTCGACCGCCAAACATGACATTGACGAAAAATTTCTTTTGTATGAACGCGCGGGCGTGTTGGAATATTGGCTGGTTCATCCGGTTGAAGAGACGCTGCTCGTGTACCGCTTAGGGACGGACGGACGCTATGCGTATCACCGCTTTTATTCGAATATGGGGCAGGTGAAAATTGGCGTCTTTCAGGACATGATTATTGATTTGAGCCATGTATTTCAACCATAATAAAAAAGACAACGCCGGAACGGAGAACATGTTCTTCCCCGTTTCGCGGGTTTCAGACCGTGAAATTCTTGATAAATTTTTTCTGTGGTTTGCTCATGCTTGCGGCGGCCTCGCCCGCGTTCGCGCAGCGCAAGGCCGAAACGTTCGCCATTGCCTTTGAGCAGGGCGGCCAGCGTATTTTCGCCAAAGATCATCAGGTGACGCTCAAAAAGAAAACGTTCAGCATCGCCGTTTTCTTCAAGCAGCCCGACGATATTCTGCTCAACGTTTCCGTCACGCCGGAATCATTTAATAAAGCGCAGAGCGGGGCGGAACTTCAGGCGATTCCGGGCTTCCGACAGCTTGGCATGGCGGAAGAGCCGTTCAACCCGAAAACGCTGTTGATGCTTTCGACTTCCGCGCCGCATTATTGGTATTATCAGAGCGAGGCCGACCACCGTTTCAATAACGTGCGGCAGGAAAATGGCGTGTTAGTTTGCCGCCGAATCGTCGCGCAGCTTGTGTCGGAAGACCGCCAGCAAGTCGTGACGGTCAAAAATTTTCGCGGCAACGCCCTGTATTTCGTCTTCATGAAAACCGGCTGGACTGAGGATTTCACTCGTCAGTTCGAATATCAACGCGATTACGTCAAGGTGACGTTCGAATAACCTGTTTCCGCCTATGACCGTTCGCGTGTTAGCGTTGGCTTGGATGCTGCTGCTGCTTGTCGGCGTGACGATTGCGCTGCTGTGGGTGCAAACGGGCATGGTGTCGCTGCCAGATGCGTCCCCTTGGGATCCCGAAGTGGCGCTGATGCCGACGGTCAGCGCGGTTTGGCTGCCCGCCGTGTATGGGTTTTTCAGCGCGTTGTGGTGTTACCTTTGCCATAAAGATCCCGCCGCGTTCCGCAACTCCGCGCTCGGCGACGTGATGAGCTATTTCGCCATTTTCCCATTTTTTGCGATTCAGTTGATTCATCACGCCTTGCCGGATCCGCTCATGATTCTGAAATCATGGGTGTTCCTCGTGCTGCTCCTGAAATGCTTTCTGCTCTTTCGGGCGTTATGCCGCGCGCAGCGTTCCCTGCATCCGACCGTGCTGTTAGTCATTACGACGGGCGCGTATCTGCTGAGCATCCCGTTTACGCAGCTATCGCCGGGCATGAGCCTGCGCGATCTGCTCAGTTCCACCGCGCTGATGCATCTCGGCATTCTCGCGGCCAAATCCCTCTGCCAAGCCGTGATGATGACGGAAATGTACCGGCTCAGCGTCAGCATGATTTCCTCGACGCGCGGCGCATTATTCGGCTGGTGGGGCATCGCCTTTTCATTTCCGCTGCTCGGCTTCCCCAAAATTTCCTTTCTGCTGGCCGGAACGCTGTTCATTTTCGTGCTGCGGCTCGTGATTTCCCGGCTGGATACCAAAGAACTGATTACCGGCCTCTTAGACCCGACCAGCCTCAATCTCGGCATCAAATTCGTCGTGTTTTTGGCGATTCTCGTGGCGGGCGGCCTGATTTTCTGGAGCAACGTCAAGCCGGGCTTTGAAATTCACGGGGAACGGGCGTATGAAGCCGCCATCGCGACGCTGTTTGACGGGCAATCCGGCATTTTCACGTTTTCGCCGCTGCATTGGCTCGCGCTCTGCGGCATCATTTATCTGCTCTACTTTCGCGTCTGGGATGGAATTTTGCTGATTGCGACGACCGGTGCGCTGTTCGGCGGCTATCATTTCATCAATTACGGCATGTTCGAGCGGGGCAATCATCTCTATAACAGCGTGCCGTTTTTGCCGTTTTTCGGCATTTTTATCGCGGTGGCGTATCATCGTTTCGAACGCTTTGCCCTGTTTCGCGGCGGCGCGTATCTGCTCGCCGTGCTGACGTGCCTCATGACCGGCTTTTTGCTGCTCGCCTTTCCCGAATTGTCCACCGCCGCCGGGAAATTCGGCGAATTGCACCGCCTTATCATTTACGTCACCGGCCGCGACATCAGCAGCGCGTTCCTTTCGATGAGTTTTCTGCGCACGTCCGCGCTTTTCTGGGGCGTCATCGGCGTCATGACGCTGGCATCGGTCAATTGGTGTTACGCCCGCACCCGCGCATTTTTGGCATGGCATCCGCGCCGCCCCGCGCCTGCTGACCGGCGGCGCAAGCTTGCGGGAGACATGCGTCCGGCCATGCTGATGATGTTCGTACTGATGGTCAGCGCGATCTTGTTGAGCGTCGTGCCGCGCTTGCATCTTTTGCCGTTGCGAGAGCCGATCCAGTTTACGAAAGAAAGTTCGTATTACGTCATGCCGCTTTCCGGCTCGCGGTTGGCAGGCGTGGCAAGCAGCGGCTTGTTGATTGTGTCGTCGTTGACCAACAGTTTCGCGCTGCCGCAAAACAGCCCCTTGATGAACATCACGATCCGCGCGGTCGATCAGCATTTCGAAACCTTCACGCTCGAGGCTGGCAGAGATTCGGCGGAGGAAATCGCCGATCATCAGGATTTGCGGGATAATTTGGCGCATGACCGCGCCGCGATTTTTCATTCGTGGCCGTTAAAAACCGACGCGGGCGCGGCGTATGACGGGCATGAATATTACGCGCGCTTCGCCTTTAAAAAACCGTTGACGCTTGAGGAAATCAAGTTGAAGGTGTATGCCGCGAAAGATGTCGAACTCCCGCCCGGCGTGCGGATTCACATCAAACAGATGTTTTTGCTGGAATAACAATGTC
>CAZCGG010000322.1:0-4335 GCA_964498135.1 uncultured Candidatus Moduliflexus sp. | reverse complement strand
TTAGGAGGTCTGCCATGAAATTAACAGAGGCCAAAATTCTCAGAATCAACCTCTCGACCGGCAACATCAGCCGAGAAGAGGTTGAGCCGAAGTTGTACAAGCTGTACTTCGGAGGGCGCGGGCTGGCAAGCAAAATGCTCGCGGATGAAATTTCGCCGACCATTGACGCGCTCTCTCCCGAAAACAAGCTTATGATTGCGACCGGCTTGATGACCGGCTTAGCCGGGCCGACGACAGGGCGGTACATGGTGATTACGAAAAGCCCGTTGACCGGATGCATTGCGTGCAGCAATTCCGGCGGATTTTTCGGCGCGGAACTCCGCAAAGCCGGATATTTCATGCTGATTATCGAGGGCAAAAGCGCGAAGCCGGTGGCGATTTTCATCAAAGATGGCGCGGTGGACGTGAAAGACGCCGCGCATTTATGGGGGCGAAACACGCACGAAACGACGGACGCGCTGCTGGCGGAATTCGGCGATGACCGCGCTAAAGTCTGCTGCATCGGCCCGGCGGGCGAACGCCTTTCGAACATCGCGGCGGTGATGAATGACAAAGACCGCGCGGCCGGTCGCTCCGGCGTCGGCGCGGTGATGGGATCGAAAAATCTGAAAGCGGTCATCGTGCGCGGCAGCGGCACGGTCGAGCCGCATGATAAAGAGCGCTTTCAGGAAATCGCGCGCGCCATGACCAGAAAAGCCAAAGCCGACGGCGTGGCGGGCGAAGGCTTGCCGAAATTAGGGACGAAAGTGCTGGATAACATCATCAATCAGGGCGGCCTCTACCCGACGAACAATTTCCAATTCGGCACGTTCAAAGACACGGCGGAAGTCTGCGGCGAAGCGCTGGTCGAAAAGAACTATTTGGTGAAGAATAAAGCCTGTTACGCCTGTCCGATTGCCTGCGGGCGCGTCGTCGAGCTTCCAGACGGCTCGAAAGGCGAGGGGCCGGAATATGAAAGCGGCTGGGCGTTCGGCGCGGATTGCGGCGTGAAAGACCTGTTTGCGGTGACTAAAGCGAATTTCATGTGCAACGAACTCGGCCTCGATACGATTTCGGCGGGCAGCACGATTGCCTCCGCGATGGAACTCTACGAAAAAGGCTACATTCCGAAAGAAGATTTGGAAAACGGACCCGAACTTCGTTTCGGCAACTCGGAAGCGGTCGTGTATTATACCCGCAAGATGGGCATGGTTGAGGGCAAACTCGGCACATTGATGGCGGAAGGCTCGTACCGGCTCGCGGAAGCCTACGGGCATCCCGAATTGGCGATGGTCGTCAAAAAGCAGGAACTTCCGGCCTACGATCCGCGCGGCGTGCAGGGGCATGGCTTGCAATACGCCACCTCGAACCGGGGCGGCTGCCATGTGCGCGGCTACATGATTTCGCCGGAAATCCTCGGCTATCCGCAGAAGCTCGCCACGCAAGAATTGGCGAGCAAGCCGAAATGGGTCACGATTTTTCAGGATTTGACCGCCGTGATTGATTCGCTCGGGTTCTGCCTGTTTTCCTCATTCCCGTTCGGCGCGGATGATTACCGCGAGATGCTGAACGCCGCGAGCGGCTTTGAGATGACGACCGACGAGATGATGAAAGTTGGGGAACGCATCTGGAATCTTGAGCGGAAATTCAACCTTGAGGCTGGAATTTCGCCCGCAGAAGACACGCTGCCGCCGCGCTTCCTGAACGAGCCGCTGCCGGATGGCCCGCAAAAAGGCGCGCTGTCGAAGTTCGAGGAACTGCTGCCGGAATATTACCGGATCAGAGGATGGGATGAAAAGGGCTGCATTCCGCAAGCCAAGCTGCAAGAATTGGGGCTGGCCGCGTAAAAAATTCGTGTGTCTGGCATGTTCGTTGACATGCCAGACACATTTTTGACGCATCGCATGACGTTTAGGAGATGGCAACGCCTGAAAGCATGAGATTCTCAGATTATCTAATCTTTGCGTGGTGGAATACCGGGCTTTCCCCTTTTTGAAAAGCATCGCCGGAGCATCATTCGGCAAAGTCGAATGCCGTTCAACGTATTCTGCTCCAATTGATTACCGAAGGAGTTGACATGATCGGCCTTGCGGAGGTGAATGATGTGGACATCGAAGAAGCGCAAGCGTTTTTGAAATCCTCCGGCTATCGGTATGAGGCGATAAAAGGGACGAAACAGATTGGAAAGACATGCTTTGATTTAGGCGTTTTGTATAATCCGCAAAAAATTTGGCATCAAAAAAGCGCATTTTTAACCGGGCGATGGGCTGGGTCAAATATCGTGAAGATCGCCTTGAATATCGAAATTCTCCCTTATCTTGGCAATGCGCCTTTTCATATATTCGTTTCGCATTGGCCGAGCCTTCTCTCGAATGTGAGTAATCGGGAACAGTACGGCTTTCATTTAAGGCGATATATTGACCATGCATTTGCGGCATCTCAACGAGAGCATCCCTATATTGTCGTTATGGGTGATTTTAATTACGAACCGTTTGACAAGACCTTATCCGAAGACATTTGGGCAACACGCGACCGAATCATGGCATCACGGAAGCGGGATTTTCTTTATAATCCTTTTTGGAGACATCTTGGCGAAAAATCGCTGTTTGATCAACATTCTCCGGTGTCAGACGGCTTATGCGGAACATATTTTTATAAACAGGGAGCGATTACTCGTTGGAAAACGGTAGATCAGATCATGTTTTCCTCAAGTTTCATCAACTCCCGCGAATGGTATCTTGACGAAAAATTCAGCCTGATTTGGAAAAACGAGGATATTGATATTTCATCATTTCATCAACAGGACTTACGCAAAAAACTTCGCCCTTCGACAGGCTCAAGGCGAACGGTGGGCGGAAGGCCAACATCATCGTCCGTTCGTGGTGAGCCTGCCGAACCACGTTGCGTAAGTCCTGATCAATATGGATTCGATCATTTGCCGATTATAAGCGCGGTCGTCTTCGACCAGAAAATGGAGGAGTGAGAATATGAGCGCATTTGCGGCAGCGTATAAAGCCGGAATAGAAGCCGGACAGAAGGCATTGGAAAATGTTCAAGATATAGATGCGGTTTTTCAGGCATTGGATAAAGAAATTGCGGCAAATAGCGGCGGGAAAATTCATATTGCGAGAGAAATGCTCTCTAAAACGAGACGGGTGCGAAGGATGCCCTCTCAAATGGATGAGCTATTAGGTTTGCATGCGCCCAAACCATATTCATATTATGATGACGAGATTTCTTATGATGCTATCGTTGCCAAAAATTCAAAGAATACCATTGAAATTGCCACGTATGAACTGAGTGAAGCAGGTTATCCAATTACGATCAAATGGGCGGATCGGGAAGAAAGCTGTTGGGATAGCGCGGCATTGGCCGAAACGCTTCAAGAAGTTCTGTCGGATGTCAACACTGGAAAAATTCTTATTCGACTGCTTTCGGACGAAATTTCGAACAACTAAATGATTACCATCAATTTTTTCACAACGCTGCGCTTGCATCTGCGACTCGGCGAGATGCGCCTTGAGGCCGCGCCCGGCCTTGCAATCGAAGACCTGCTGCGCCGCCTCGAACCGATGGTCATCGAAAAGACGGGCAAATCGTTTTTGTTCAAGCTGTTGAACGACGACGGCGGCATCAAGCGCGGAACGATTATTTTGCTGAACGGCCGCAATATTCTCGACGGCGACGGCTTGCGCTCCGTCGTGAACGATGGCGAGACGGTCGCGCTCTTTCCGCCCGGAGGCGGGGGATGAACCGGTCAGATATTTTTGCCAGAAACGTCCTGCATTGGGGCGAAACGACGCAACAGACATTGGCCGAATCCTGCGTGTTGGTCGCCGGAGTCGGCGGATTGGGCTGCGCGGTCGCGGAATTGCTCGCGCGGGCGGGCGTGGGGACGCTGCTCTTGGTGGATTCCGGCGTGATTGATCCGCCCGATTTGAACCGGCAGATTCTCTATACGCTCGCGGATATTGGACGCCCCAAAGTTGACGCAGCCGCCGAGAAGCTCGCCGCGATTCACGGCCAGACAACCATTTTCACGTTTCACGGCCGCATCGAGCCGACTTCGCCGTTGCGCGACGCGCTGTTCGCGCAGCGAATTGACGGCATCGCGGACTGTTTCGATACGTTCAGCAGCCGCTTCGCGCTCGAACAATACCTGCGAAACGGCATGTTCCTCGTGCATGGCGGCGTCCAGAACGATTACGGGCAAATCACCACGATTAAGCCGCCCGTGACGAAGACGCTGCGCGCCATTTATCCGAACGCCGAAGACGCCCATTCGCCGATTCCCGTCTGTCCGCAAATCGTCGTCTGCATCGCCTCGCTGATGGTCAATGAACTCCTCAAGAATCT
>CAZCGG010000321.1:0-4355 GCA_964498135.1 uncultured Candidatus Moduliflexus sp. | reverse complement strand
GGGGTGGGTTTTCATGCCGGGCGTGTGTCATCACATGTCATCAACGACTCCTTATTAGTAGCCTCCTCTCTTGTTAACCCCACTAAAAAACATGACGTTTACGATTGGGAAGACGATTCAAAAAACGAATAAATCACCGGCACGAACACCAGCGTAATCAATGTGGAACTCGATAGGCCGCCAATCACCGTCAGCGCGAGCGGCGCCTGCGCTTCGCTTCCTTCGCCGATGCCCAGCGCTAACGGCAGCAAGCCGAGAATCGTCGTCAGCGAAGTCATCAAAATCGGGCGCAGCCGGTGGCGTCCGGCCTCTTCAACAGCTTTGCGCAGCGGGAGGCCGTGTTCGCGGCGCAGTTGGTTCGTATGATCGACCAGCAAAATCGCGTTATTTACGACAATCCCGCCTAACATGATGCAGCCGATAAACGACTGAATGTTGAAGGTCGTTCTGGTCAAAAAGAGCGTCAGCGTCACGCCGATGATGGCGAGCGGCACGGAAAACATGACGACGAACGGGTCGCGCAGCGATTCGTATTGACACGCCATCACCATATACACCAAGACCAGCGAGAGAATCAGGCTGGTCAATAATTCTCGATATGACCGTTGCTGCTCTTCGACATCGCCGCCGAAATTGACGCTGAAATCGCGCGGGAGCGGAATCGTTGCCAGCCGCTGCCGCAACTCCTCGACAATATGCCCCATGTCGCGTCCACTGATATTGATGGAAAGCGTGATGATGCGTTCCTGATTTTTCCGCTCGATATTGCTCGGCCCGGTGGCGGTTTGCGATTGCACGACATTTTTCAGCACAATCGGCAGCCCGGCGGAATTGGTTATCGTCAAGTTCAGCACGTTCTCAAGCCCCATTTTATCGGCGTCTTTCACCTTCACCACAATCGGATATTCGTTGCCTTTCGTGCGGTAATACGTCGCGGTCGTCCCTTGCAGCACGGTTTTGAGCATGTTCGCAATCTGCGACACGCTGAGGTTCATGTCCGCCGCTTTCGTGCGGTCAATGACGAGAATGTTTTCGGGGCTGCCGGATTCGCGGCTGACGCGAATGTCCGTCACGCCGTCAATCGCGGCCGCCATCTCCTTAATCTGCCGCGCTAAGGCGTCGGCCGTCGCTAAATCATACCCCTGAATATCAAGCTCGATGCGCTCGCCGCCGCCGCTCATGCCGCGAATCATCATCATGCCCTGCCCGGCGCGGGTTCTGATTTGAACGCCCGGAATCCTCATCAATTCGCGGCGCAGCATGACAGCGATCTCTTCGCTGGAGCGGGCGCGCTCTTTGACCGGTTTCAGAATCAGGCGGATTTCGCCGTTTCGCGCACCGCCGCCCCACGACGCCCCGACCGTCGTTAATGTTCTTTCCGTTTCTGGGATAAGCTCGCGGATGCGGGCTTCTATCGGCGTCATCAACGCGTCGAACACTTCTAACCGCGTCCCGGTTTCGGCTTGAATGGTCACGCGCACTTCGCTTTCATCCGTCGCGGGCATCAATTCAAAGCCGAGCATCGGAATCAGAAAGATGCTTCCGGCGACTAATAATACCGAGCCGATGATGACGAGAAGGCGATGATTCAGCGCGGCATCGAGCATCTCGACGTATTCCGCGTCAATCCACCTGAAAAATCGTTCGCTGGCGCGATAAATGCGGTGATGTTTCCGGTCGCCGTTTTCCAGCGTGATCGGCTTATGCAGCCGCGCGGTGAGCATCGGCACGAGCGTGAGCGCGACGAACAGGGACGCAAACAGCGAAAACGTGACAACGTAGGCCAACTGCTTGAACATGACGCCGACCATGCCGCGAATGAAAATCATCGGCAGAAACACGACCACCGTTGTCAGCGTCCCGGCAATAATGGACGCCGCCACCTCTTCGCTTCCTTCAACGGCGGCCTGCACGCTTTCCATGCCGCCTTCGCGCAGCCGCGTGATATTTTCCAGCACGACGATGGCGCAATCCACCATCATGCCGACGCCGAGGGCTAAGCCGCCGAGCGTCATGATATTCAGCGTGAAGCCGTAAAAATAGAGCAGTGCGAACGTCGCAATAATCGCAATCGGAATCGCGGTGGAAATGACGATGGTGCTTGGAATGTTCCGTAGGAAAAAGAACAGAACGAGAACGGTCAGCAAGCCGCCATAGAGGGCGGACGTGGCGACGTTTGCAATCGAGCGTTCGATGTATTGCGCCGTGTTGACGACCGGAATGATTTTGATGTGCGGAATGTCGCGGTTCACCGCCTCGATTTCTCGTAGGACGCTGCGGGCGATCTGCACGGTGTTTGTGCCGGATTGTTTCGAGATTGCCAAATACATCCCCGGTGTGCCGTTGATGCGGATAATGCTGGCGCGCCGGGCGGTCGCGTCTTCCACGCTGGCAATTTCTTTCAGACGAATCGGCACGCCGTCTCGCGCCGCGACAATCGTGTTGCGAAGCTCGTCGAGATTGGCGTATTCGCCCGGCGTTCTGACCGTGACTTCCAAATTTCCCTGCTCAATCGTGCCGCCGGAAACGTTTTTGTTGGCCGTGCTGATCGCGGTCATGACTTGATCCAGCGACAGGCCGAGCGCGTTGATGTCTTCGGCGCGAAAATTGACGTGAATTTCCCGCGTCAGCCCGCCAGAAATATCGAGCGACGCCACGCCCGGAATGCGTTCGATGCGGTTTTTCACCTGATTTTCGATGAGGTCGCGCATTTCAATTGGATCGAGATTGCTGGACGCGCCCATAATTAAAATCGGAAAGGCGGAGGGATCGAATTTTCTCAGGCTGGGGCGGTCGGCTTCTTCCGGCAGGCGGGACATGACGCGATCAAGCCGGTCGCGGATGTCGTTCGCCGCTTCCGTCAAATCCGTTCCCCACGTAAAGCTGACGCGCACGTTGCTCCGGCCTTGCGACGACGTTGACGTGACTTCCTGCACGCCGGCGACCGCGCTCATCGCCTCTTCAATCGGGCGGGTAATGAGTTGCTCGATTTCTTGGGGCGCGACGTTGGAGTACGTCGTGGAGACGGAAAGCGTCGGATAGGTGATGTCCGGCATAAAATCAATCGGCAGGCGGCTCAGCGATATCATGCCCAAAATGATGATGATGAGCATGATCATTGAGGTGAAAATCGGACGATGCACGGAAAAACGGGAGATGTTCATACGGATCAGCATTCCTGTTGGTATCTACCGGTTGAAATTATTCCTGCGGCTGTTGTCGTTGACGCTTCGCCTCGCCCGAAGATGGCTCTTGCGCTTGCGGCGGCTGCGGAAGCGTCACGCTTGCGCCGTCTTCGAGCAAATGCTGCCCAAGCGTGACAACCGCGCCAGACAGCGGAGGACTGACAATCTGCGCGATGTCTTTGTTCGTGACGCCGACAGTGACAGGCACGAATTTCGCGGTGTCGTTTTGCATGTCAACCGCGAACACGCCTTGCTGCTCGTTGCGCGTGACAAGCGCAGCAACCGGCACGATGGTGGCGTTCTCGATTTGCTCGAATCGTAGCCGCACCCGCACGAACATGCCCGGTTTCAGGCGTTCATCAGGATTGGGAATGTCTATTTCGATCTGCGCCTGCCGCGAGGTTTCCTTGAGAATCGGGGCGATGCGGGCGACCTTGCCCTCAAACACCGTTCCCGCAAACGCATCAGTCGTAATTTCAGCTTGCTGCCCCTGTTTTACCCTGAAATAATCCCGCTCAATCACGTAAATGACGCAGGTGATTGACTGAATATCCACCACCGACACCACCTCGTCATTCACTTTCAACAGCGTCCCTTCATCCACGAAACGCTCGGCGATGATGCGCGTCGGCACGCCGTCCGACCACGACGCTTTGATGATGGTGTAAGACAGGTTGAGTTCGGCGGTTTTCAGGGCGGATTCGCGGCTGACGACGGTGGCTTTCGCCACGTTCACGCGCGCGACCGCCGCGTGATAGGCGGCTTCGGCGGCATCTAATTTTGATTGGCTGAGAATTTTGGTTTTCGAGAGGGTTTGGGATCGCTCAAATTCGCGCTGCGCGACGAGCAGCGCGCTTTCCGCTTCGGCGAGATTGGCGTTGGCAACGTCCAAATCGGCTTTGGCGCGCTGCACTTGTTCCTGAAAAATGGCGTCATCCACGTTGGCGATGATTTGATTCTGCTTGACTCTATCGCCGATATTGACGCGCAGCCGCTCCAATCGGCCAGAGACGTTTGAGGTCACGATGAATTGCGATCTCGGCGATAATGAGCCGGTATATTCGCCGGCATCTTGAATCGTCTGCTGCCGAACGTCCGCGATTTCGACCGCGACGGCCGGCTTGCTGAATTGTCCGCCGGGCTTGCGCGCATTCGTTCCGGGAGACGCCG
>CAZCGG010000320.1:0-4360 GCA_964498135.1 uncultured Candidatus Moduliflexus sp. | reverse complement strand
ATCCGGCCTACAAGCTGCTCTACGACTACGCGCCCGGCTTCAATCAATTCCGCGTTCCGCAGATGATTCTGTTTCTGTTTGCGTTCGCGGCGTCGGCGCTGGCGGGGTTCGGCGCGGAATGGTTCTTGCGGGATTGGACGGAAGACAAAGAGCGCTGGCTGCGGATCGCCTTGCTGCTCGGCGTCGCGCTGCTGGTGGCGGAGTGGACGCTGATTCTCGCGCTGCCGTTTATCGAAAACGCCCTGCTCCAGCAGTTCAGCGAGTTCTTTTTTGCCAAAGGCGCGGACGAGGCGTTAGCGCATGCCCGCTATCTCAATCTGCTCCGCAGCCTGGCGATTTTCAGCATTTTCTGGGGCATGTCGCTGGCCGTCTTCGGCTTGCGCCTGACGCCGCGCGCCGCGCTGCGCCATCTCATGCTCGCGCTGCTTGCGGTCTATCTGCTTGATATTTGGCAGTTTGACGAAAAATTTCTCGACACGATTCCGCTCAAAGATTCCGCCTACGTCAACGAAAACGACGCGATCCGCTATTTCAAGGAAAATCCGGGCTTATACCGCGTCCTTCCGGCCATCAACGAGCCTCTGACGTATGCGATTCACAACAAATTCGTGCTGCACCATTTATACAACGTTTCCGGCTACGAGGCCGTCGGCGTGCAGTATTACAACGACTATCTTGAGCAGATGGCGCTCGGCACGCCGCTTGTGGATTTGCTGAACATCAAATACGTCATTCTGCCGAAAGGCGCGACGCTCGACGGTCAGCCGGTCAAGGTCGGCGATGTCATTCAGCCGTTCAAGGTGGTCATGAATTCCGACGCGCTGCTGCTGGAAAACCTGAACGCGCTGCCCCGCGCCTATCCCGTGCATAACGCCTACCTCGCCGAATCGCGCGACGAAATTTTGGCGATGATGCAGCACCAGAATTTCAATCCGCGCGAGTTCGTGATTTTGGAAGAACGCCCGTCGTTCGAAATGACGCCGGAGCATGTGCCTTCGGCGGCGTCGCGGGTCGAAATCACGGACTACAAAACGCGCAGAATCAACCTCAAAGCGACGATGGCGACCGACGGCTTCGTCGTGCTGAGCGAGAAATATTATCCCGGATGGAACGCCTTTGTGGATGGGAAAAAGGCTAAAATTTATCAAGCGAATTACACACTGCAAGCGCTTGCGCTGCCGAAAGGCGCGCACGAAATCGCGCTGCGCTTTCAGCCCTCGCAAGCCCGTTTCGGCTTAATGGCAACGGCGGCGACCCTCATCGGCCTCGCCTGCTTTTTTGCCGCGCCTTCACATCTCCAGCGAAAAAGGTGAGCCAATATCTTTATGCGCGGGATTGACGCAAAATGCTGGGAACATTGGTATAGGGGGAACATGACGAAAAAACATTGGCATGCAGGCTGGCTGGTGAGCGTGATGTTCAGCATCTTGGTCGGAGGCGCGAGCGCGGAAGAGGTCGTGCGCATTACCGCCGGAGAATGGCCGCCGTATTTGGGTTCAGATTTGCCGCAGAGCTTTGCGTTTTTTCTCTGGGATTTCTTTGAAATTTTCTCGGACAGAGACTTGCGTTCCGCTTTTCTCTTCTAACTCACGTCGCGCATTTCCAGCAATTGTTCCACCCTCAACCGCTGCTTTTTTATTTTCTGGAAATCCTCTGGCGTCTTTTTTCCGAGCGATTTCTGTTGTGGAGGCTTCGCCCAGCATCGTAAAAATCAATTCAAGATCAGTCATGTGATCCCGAAGATTTTCATTGGGCTTTTCAAGCTGTTTAAATTGCTTATATTCGGCTGGTGTCATGCCAAACGTGGCTTTGCTGATCTCTGCGGTCAAAATGGCATATTCTTTTTGTTCCTTGACGCCACGCTTATTCCATTCTTCCGTCAGTTCATCTCGGATAGCAATGCCACGTATCCGTTTTTCAATCCATTCATCGGAATAGCCTTTTTGTTGGTACAGCGCGCGCATTCGTTTTGTGGCAAGTTCAGGATTTTCAATTTCCTCAAGCCTTTCATATCCGACCTTTGCCAACCAACGTTTAAACGGTTCCGCTTTAGGAGAGGGAATCGATTGAATAATGCGGAAAAGTCCTTCCGCATCCGCTGCTTTTATTTTTCGCTTTTTCCCATCAGCAGCAGTCATTTCAACCAGGGGACAATTTGTCCCCCAGTACGCGTTAAGTTCAGTATCACGTTTTCGTAACTTTTTAATATATCCTTTTACATCAATGCTCTCCGTTAAAATTTCTACAACATCGTCAATAGAAAAAAACCATCGTTGCTTTTCCTCATCCCAGACACGCCTCACATGTTTACTTTCAAATAAAATTAAGTTGCTCATGTGTTTCTTCTCCTGTCAATGCGTCCCCTGTCATTTCTATCCAATGAGGAAAAGCGAATGACAGGAGCAATCCGCTTGTTCGGGAGCGACCCTATCCTCATTGTATTGATACACTACCGATGCCCGTCTGCGGGCGCGTCAACGCATGAAGCGTCCTCAGCGCACGGCCAATGCATAGCCATTATTTCCTTTATCTTGAAACGCCACATTGCCCCATCCATTCCCAAATCTCACTCCCCATCCGTTGCTACTTGACTTCGCTGTAGATGACCAATAAGAAAGAGTTTGCACATTCGTGAACGGATGTCCAAGCGGCAAGACATCAGGAATTGAATCATGGCTGTAATCAAGCAGACTTGTCAATTCTGGAAGCGTTGGCAGCCGCCATTGTCCAGCTTGAGAACCGTCGGTCAAGTTGCATTGCCCGTTGGCCAGGTTAGCGGCCCAAGCCACCTGTGCCGCCTGCCCTTGCGCAGGGGCGCAGCCCATGTTTTTCAACCAAATCAGGCCCGTGCATAAATCGGTCACCGTGCCGTTGCCGTTATCCACGAGTTTGGCCGGATCGTTGACGTTGCAGGTCACAGGCTGCGGCGGGCAGGCCGGACACGTCGGACACGCGCTGCCGCTTGACACGCTGCCGAACCCCTTGCCAAAGGTCACCACCTCGCCAGAGGGCAACCGCCCGGACACCGCGGCCATCGTTTCGTTCAACCGTCCATCCCCCACCGCCGCGCACGACACGGCATAGTGCGTCGGGCCGAACCACTGCGTCCACTGCGCGTAGGTGAGCGCGATCTCCACCGCGCCGTTGCTTGTGGCATACTCCCCAAATTCAACACCGTTGCTGAACACTTTGATGGCGCTCACGCCCGACGGCAACCCGGTAAACGTGATCTTCGCGTCGCGCACGCTGACCGCGATCTGGTCTGTTCCCGGCAGCGAGCCTACGCTCTGCTGCTCGTTAATTTCGAAATACAGCCCATCGGGCACCACGCTGCCGCTCACCATCCCATTGATTTGATGCGTTTCGCCATTCACCGTGACAATGCGCGATTGCCCTTCTTGCTGCGCATAATTCCCTAATTGAAACACGTTCAGCGCGGGGCCGGTCGGCGAGTCCCTCCGATCCTTCTTCCAGAAATTACACCCCCCCCCCACGATTAGCATCAGCATGATCATGCTCAGACACCACAATACGTATGCATTTTTCCAACTGCGCAGACATTCCATACACACCCTCTCTTTCTTGCTTGATGGGGTCGCTCTTTGCGGCAGAACGCCCCAGTTACCGGACACTTGGGAGAAATACGACAATGCTGAAATAGAGGCGGGAAGGAGATTTGTCAAGAGGATTTCAATCGAAATATTTGGTTAGCGGCGGCAATTTTAAATGTTGACCATCAGAGTTGACACCGAGGATGGCAAATATTTCTCACTGACATTTGCTGGTCGGGCAAGGAAAAGTCGAAGAATATTTCGATGAATTCCGGCAGAGGCGATAGTGTTTTGTATTTTGAAAAAGGTGGGCAGCAGAATTTCTGCTATCTAAACGCCTTTTTGCTGCGGACATAGCAGACATCCGCCGCGCCCGCCCGCGCATTCGCCGCCCGCGCCAGCACAAACAGCAAATCCGACAGCCGGTTGAGATAGATTTTGACGACCGGATTCATCTGCTCCGCCGCGCGTTCCAGCGCAATCACGCGGCGTTCCGTCCGGCGCGCCGCCGTCCGGCAGACGTGCAGCATGGCCGACAGGCGCGAGCCGCCGGGCAGAATGAAATATTCGATGGGGCGGCACTGCGCGGCGTACGCATCTATACGCGTTTCAAGGCGTTCGACATGCGCCTGCGTGACGCGATAGGCACGCAATTCCGTCGCAAGCGTCGCCACGTCAGAGCAACAATCGAATATTTCCTGCTGAATCGCCAGCAAATCCGCCGAGACATCCGCGTCTCGCGCCGGTTCAAGCGCGGTCAGCGCCAGCCCAATCTGCGAATTGAGTTCATCAAGCGCGCCGCAGGCTTC
>CAZCGG010000319.1:0-4372 GCA_964498135.1 uncultured Candidatus Moduliflexus sp. | reverse complement strand
GACGCCCGGCGTGTTGATTAAGGACATTCATTATGTCCGCAAGCAGGATGTCGGGAAATTGCCCGTCAGCCCGCAGAAGAACACCGCCGGAGTCGCGGCGCAGAACGTGCTGGATATTTTGCGGCGGCGCGGCATCATAGACGATCAGACCGGCGTGGAGGTCAGGCTGCGCAAAAACATGCCGCTCGGCAGCGGCCTCGGCAGCAGCGGCGCCAGCGCGGTCGGCGCGGCTTGGGCGGTCAATCTGCTTTTCGGCGAGGCGCTGCCCAAACACGACCCTGATTTGATTCTCGCCTGCGTGAAGGCGGAGGCGACACTGAGCGGCTTTCATGCGGATAACGTCGCCCCTTCGATGATGGGCGGATTTGTGCTGATTCGCAGCTATGATCCGTTCGATATTATTCCGCTTGACGCGCCGGAAAATTTGGTGTGCGTGGTGGTCAACCCGGAATATAAAGTTTCGACGCGCATGGCGCGCGCTGCGCTGCCGCCGCACGTGCCGTTCAAAGAAGTCGTCGTGCCGCATTATGCCAACGTCGCCGGGCTGATCGCCGGGATTCTCAAAAAAGACCTCGCGCTGATCGGCCGCTCGATTGATGACCGCATCGTCGAGCCTGCCCGCGCGCCGCTCATTCCCGGATTTGCCGATGTCAAAGAGGCCGCGCTGAACACGGGCGCGTTGGGCTGTTCCATCAGCGGCTCCGGCCCGTCGGTCTTTGCGATTACGGAGAGTTTAGAGCAGGGCAAGGAGATCGGCGAGGCGATGGCGGCGGCCTTCAAGCTGCATGAACTTCGGAGCAAAATTTACGTGTCGCATGTCAACCGCGAAGGCGCGAAACAGATTGAATAGAGGGAAAAAACCACAGATTTCACAGATTTTCGCAGAAAAAACTACGTGACGTTCAATTTGCCGAAATTTTTTGCATTTCCTGTGAAAATCTGTGAAATCTGTGGTTATTCACGCAAAGGGAGAACGCAAAATGAAACCGTCAATGCTGTATTATTCCACCAATCGTCAGGCCGAGCCGGTCAGATTTCGTGACGCCCTGCTGAAAGGGCAAGCCCCAGATCGCGGGCTGTACATGCCGCAGGAACTTCCCGCCTTTTCCGCCGAAGAATTGCGGCAGTTCGCCTCGATGGAATATTATGAAATCGCCTACGCCGTCGCGTGGAAATTCTTGGCGGGCGAAATTCCCGCCGACGACTTGCTCGCTATCGTCCACGAAGCGTACAATTTTCCCGTGCCGTTGGAGCAGGTGTGCGACGAGAAATATGTCATGCGCCTCGACCAGGGGCCGACGGCCTCATTCAAGGATTTCGCGGCGCGGATGATGGGGCGGCTCATGCAGTATTTTCTCAAGCAGGACAACCGCAAACTGCTGATTTTGACCGCCACGTCGGGCGACACCGGCAGCGCGATGGCGAACGCTTTCTACAAACTGGATAACATCAACGTCGTCGTCCTGTTTCCCGAAAACGAGGTGACTGAGCGGCAGCGCAAGCAGATGACCACGCTGCATGAAAATATTCAAATTCTCTCATTAGACGGCAAATTCGATGATTGTCAGGCGTTGGTCAAGCGCGCCTTTTCCGACCACGATTTGGCGTATGCGAACCTGTCGTCGGCTAATTCGATTAACGTTGGCCGCTTGCTGCCGCAAATCATGTATTACGTCTATGCCTTCGCCCGATTATGCGGCAAGCGCGACGGCGCGGAAATTATTTTCAGCGTGCCGTCCGGCAATTTCGGCAATGTGATGGGCGGCTTGATTGCGAAGGCGATGGGCTTGCCGGTCAAAAAATTCGTCGTGGCGACAAACGCCAACGATGAATTTCCGAAATTTTTGGCGTCTGGCGATTACGCAAAAGTCGTGCCGTCGCGGGATTGCATTTCGAGCGCGATGAATGTCGGCCATCCGAGCAACGTCGCCCGCTTGATCGCCCTCTACGGCGGGCAGATGGATGAAACCGGCGCGATCAGCGCCACCCCGGATTTCGAGCGGATGCGGCGCGATATTTTTTCGATCAGCATCAGCGATGACGCGACGAAGCAGACCATCAAAGACGCCTATCACGCGCACCATCTACTTTTAGAGCCGCATGGCGCAGTCGGCTGGGCAGGTTTGGCGGCCTATTTCGAGCAATCCCCGGAACAGAGCGCGCCGGAGCAAGTCTGCGTCTGCCTTGAAACGGCGCATCCGGCGAAATTCCCACAGGAAATTCAGCATATTCTCGAAATTGATCCTGAATTGCCGCCGAGCCTCGAAGGGCTTGAAGATAAGCCGGAAGCGTTCCTCTCCGTGCCAAACGATTACGAGATTTTCAAGCAGTACATCATGGATAATTATCAATGAATCGTTTTTACCGCAGAGACGCGGAGAGCAGGGAAACTTCAAAAGTCTTTGAGATTTTTGAAGTTTGATTTACATGGGAGGGTTTTCATATTTTCTCCGCGCTCTCCGCGCCTCTGCGGTAAAATTACCATTATGAAATATTTGATTATTCTTGGCGACGGCATGGCGGATGAACCGATTGAGCGGCTCGGCGGGAAGACGCCGCTGATGGCCGCCGATACGCCGAATATGGACGCCCTGTGCGCGAAAGGTCGCGCCGGGCAATTCATCACCGTTCCCGCCGACATGCCGCCCGCGAGCGATGTCGCCAATCTCGGCGTATTGGGCTACGACGTGCATGACGTCTATGAAGGGCGTGGCGTTCTCGAAGCCGCCAGCATCGGCGTCGAGCTTGCGCCGGGCGACATGGCGATGCGCTGCAATCTGATTTGCGTCGAGGATGACCGCATCAAAAATCATTCCGCCGGGCATATCAGCACGGAAGAGGCGCGTCACCTGATTGACGTGTTGAATGAGGAATTGGCGACCGACACGATTCGTTTTTATCCCGGCGTCAGCTACCGGCATCTGCTCGTCATCAAGGGCGGCGTCAAAGATTTAGTCTGCACGCCGCCGCACGACGTTCCCGGCACGCCGTTTCGGGACGTGTTGATTTCGTCGCAATCTGACCGCGCCGACGCGACGGCGGAATTGCTGAATAATTTGATTTTCGAATCGCAGAGCGTTTTGTGGGATCATCCCATCAATGAGCGGCGGCGCGAGCGCGGCAAAGACGCGGCCAATTCGATTTGGCCCTGGTCGCCCGGCTATAAGCCAAAGATGAAAACGTATAAGGAATTGTACGGCATCGAGCGCGGCGCGGTGATTTCGGCGGTGGATTTAATTCAGGGCATCGGTGTCTATGCCGGGTTCGAGAATATCAAAGTCGAAGGCGCGACCGGCCTGTATGACACGAATTACGAGGGGAAAGCCGAAGCCGCCGTGAACGCCCTGCGCGCAAAGGATTTCGTCTATCTGCACATTGAAGCGAGCGACGAGGCCGGGCATGAAGGGGATGTTGACCTGAAAATCAAAACCATTGAATATTTAGACAAGCGCGTCGTGAAATACGTGATGGAACAGACCGCGCAGATGGGCGACGTGGCGATGGCGATTCTGCCGGATCATCCGACGCCGTGCGCCGTCCGCACGCATACGAAAGCCCCGGTGCCGTTTCTGATGTATCACCCCGGCGCGACGCCCGACAGCGTGACGCGCTACGACGAAGAGAGCGTCAAACAGGGCTTTTACGGCGTGTTAGAAGGAAATCAGTTCATCAAGGCGCTGTTGCAGCAGTAAGATCCGTGTATTGATAGAAAAATAGCTGTCAGACACCTTGAAGGTGTCTGACAGCTTTCCTTAGCCGACTATCGCCTCGCCGAGATGTTTTTACTGCGGCTCTTCCCGCTCCATTTCTTTCATCATTTCAACGGTTTTGACGGCGACCGTACAGACGCGCTGCAACAAATCAATCACCGTCGTTTTATGCTCGGCAAAACGATAGGTGTTGAATTGTTCCGCGAGCGTCTTGTCGTCCGGCGTTTTCTCTTTGTATTGATCTAAAATCCAATGCAACGCGGAGCGATTGCCTAACCGATACTCCCACGCGCTCGATGGAATGCCAGTCAGCGTTGTGTTTTCGTCCAATATAATTTTGCCCTCATCCGGAACTGCCCGCAGTTTGGCTTTCGGCGCGTCTTTACGGAGCGCGGCTTCTTGAATTGTCAGCAAGCACGGCTCAACCGCTTCATAATTGACGTGCCATTCCATGAGCGTTCTGCCCCAATTTCCCCACGTGAAAAAGTCCTTGTAGAAGGGCAGACGCGGAAATTCGCGTTTCAAATTCAATTCATATTTCTTGCGATACGCCGGATTATGCAGCGCGGCGTAGGTGTAATAAAAAATGTCCTCTTTTGTGATCTGTTTGTTCTGATAATGCGCCTGAAATTGCTGTAAGCCCCAATCGGTAATGTTATCAA